>CALVST010000008.1 GCA_944359365.1 uncultured Clostridia bacterium | reverse complement strand
GAGAGCTTTGTGAACGCCGTGTTCGTCTATGATGACAAGGTAGTGTTCACATTTAACTACAAAGACGGCTCAAAGACGGCCACGATAGACGAAATCACCGCCGAATTAGGTTCGGATTTGGACGGAACAACTCCACCAAAAAAGGACTATCCGAACACTGCCGTATCAAAAAGCGGTATTCGGATAGTTTTTATTTTACCAAAAGAAGGAGGCTTTCAAGCCTCCTTTTACATCGGTTAATTCTTTTTGATAAAACCAAGCGTCTTTTCGGCCATATCGCCGATCGATACGCTGCCATAACCGGCAAGCGTACTTTCAAGAGTGTCGTTTACTCTGTCTTTCCAATATGACGGTATGGCGTTATAACCGATAGCCGTACCTAATACGGAACCTACGGTTGCGCCGTTGCAATCTGTATCGAAGCACGCGCCGACAGCCATACAGATTGATTTGCCGTAATCTTTGTTGCCGTATAAAAGCGCTGCGGTAACTATTTCGGCATTAGAAATCGTATGACACCAGTCGTAGCTTGATTCCTCGTTCCAGCGTGTTCTGATATCGGCTATGCAACTCTCCGCCGAAACGCCTTTTTCATAGTTTTCGATTATGTCCGAAATTGCCTTATGCAATCTCGAAGTTGAAGGAATTTGCGAAAGCCCCGTAAGAATTATGTGCTTAACGTCATCGGTAACGTAAGCCTCGGCTATCATCGCGGCAACCCACATAGAGCCGTAAACCCCGTTTTTAATGTGTGAAACGCGTGCGTCGCGATAAGCCATCTCCGCCGCGGTTTCGGGGTCGCCGGGGTTGATATATCCGTAAAAATCGGAACGAATCTGCGCGCCTATCCATTCGCGATAGGCGTTTTTGTATTCGCCGCTTTCCGGCGGAACGTAACCGTTGATAAGGTTAATATAAGCAACCCTTTCGGCTGTACAATACGCATACTTCGTCTGCGTGGAAAGCCATACTTCGGCAACGTCCGACGAAGTGAAATCTCTGCCGTAACGCTTCAAAACTTCGTAAGCGATAAGCATATAGTTAGTGTCGTCGTCAGACGGCATTTTATTAAAATTTTTGGGATAAGAACGCGGTTTTATGGGAAAACTCACGTCGCTCAAATCTATTTTTTCTATATCTTCAAGATCAATATATCTGTGCAAAGGATAATTGCCTGTACGGGTTAAAACCTTTTTCAAATCCGGCATTTTAATGCACTCTACGGGCTTGCCGAGATAACATCCGCAAATTCTGCCGTACCAGCCGCCCTTTACTTTGTCAAGCAAAATTTCGCCGTCGGATTCAGCCGACATTTCATTGGGTAAGCAGCCGTCGCATAACGTTTTTATCGCGCTGTAATCGTTAGGTTCGACGTAGCCGTAATCGCCTTTTATCGGCAAAGAATCGACTATTTTAAAAAGCAAATCGGCAATTTCGTCTTTGCGTTTGCTCGACGGCATTTTTTCGACCGCTGAAAATACGTCCTTTAAATTATCGACGTCTTTACCCTCGTCGACGAGTTGCCTGTATTCGATTTCAAGACTTTTCGCATAAGACTCCCACGAATGCATTTTTCCGTAATCGGGTACGTATTCTTTATCGGTCCTGCCGTCGGAAACTGCGGAGTCTGCCCTGTCGCAAAGATAATCCATGGAAACGTTGAAAATCGTCGCCATGGTAATAAGTTTATCGATAGTCGGCAAACTTACGCCCGACTCCCATTTTTGTACTGATTGTCGCGAAACTGCAAGTTTTTCTGCAAACACTTCTTGAGTAACGCCGCTTTTAGTTCTTAAAGCATAAATTTTTTCGGAAATACTCATTATTGTAACTCCTTTTTTCTTCAAAACAATTATAAAACAAATCAAAACGTTTTGCAACCAACTCTGCGTTGCTATCTTTGCAACCTGTGGTTGCGTATGCGTATGACGATAAAATCGGGATATATTTTAATTTTACGGAACGCAAAAATCCCGACGATTCGGACGATACCGATAGTCGGGATAATAATTACGTTAATTGTTCGGACATCTTACCAATGTGTCCACCAGTAAAAACCTGATCCGAACTTGTTCGGATCAGGTTTTCTGTTTTTATGAGGCAAATGTTTTTGTTTGGCTTGGGCCCGATGTTTGGCGGAGAGGTTGCGTTTCGGTCGATCGGTTTTTTATTGACAAAAATTTGGTTTTAAGATATAATTACGCTATGGTTTTGATAAAGGAGAAGGATATGAAAAAGATTATACTGATCATTTTATCCGCCATGTGTATGTTGTCGGTGTTCTCGGGTTGTGCCAACAGCGCGGAATTAGTCATTTCCATCGGGGACGGAATGGTGGAAAACGATAGCGTTTCCGTTCAGTTAAAATACGGAGAGACGTGGGAAAACGGGGGTAAAATATTCACCGTAAATTACGGGCATGAAAGCAATGCGGATCTTGCGGAGGAATATTCGTTGTCATTTTGCGATGTCGATCCGATGTTCAAGGAAAATTTAAATTTACATACCATATTTACCTTTAAAAAGGCAGATCTTGAAGACCGTTCGGTCAGCGGCGGAAAATTTTCCGGAAATGAAGATGAAATTGTGATCGAGGATCTTGCGGAGTGCCTTCCGCAAGGCGAGGGCACTTGTACCGCTTATTTAGTGCTGCACAGTTCTGATACCGATTTCTCCGTCATTACAAGTTTCGTTTCGCATGAGTTTACTTATGAGTGGCAGGAAAACGGAATAAAATTAATATAGTAAAAATTTTTATAAAAACCTTGGGATACCGAGGTTTTTCCTTTAAAAATAGAAACATTTCCAATCGAAAAAGATAGACAAAAACGTAAGAGGAGCAAAATATGAATGCTATGAAATCAAAGTTTCGTATCTTTATTGCCGCGATGCTTTTTATGGTTTGCCTTATATCTGTCGTTTGTTTGCTTGCGGTAAACGGTAAAGCCGAGCAAAGAAGTTCCGCGATATCGGATATTACGGAAACGGGCGTAGAATTTATGACGTCTGTTCCGGCAGTAATCACAGAATATAAGGCGGGGAACGGTACTTTGACGTATGTTCCGGCTTCGGAAGGAAAAACGGCGCAGATCATTTTAGAAAATGCGGAAATATTTGCCGGAACGAAAGTAAAATATTGGTCGCAGAACAGTACTTATGTGGCAATAGGAGCAAAGGGGGATGTTGAAGTTGTTCTTAATGGCGAAAACCGTGTTTATATGCACCCGACCTATCCAAACATAGCGCTTTTATTTTATGACAGCAATGTGACAGTCGTTGGTGACGGTTCGCTCAGCGTGAGCCATGAATCTGAGGAAACCAAAAATTGGAACGCGATCCCGATGAAGGTAAATGCGGATAATGATATCATGACGGACGATGAGAAATATGGGGAAAGCGGGAATTTTTATCTGGAAAGCGGTTCGCTCGTCTTAAACGGCAACGGCTCTGTCGGAGAGGGCTGTATAACTGTCAGCAATGCGATCAATGTTTCCGGGGGCAGTTTGCAAACATATGGTAATCATGCAGGAGTTTATTCTGTCTACGGCGATATACAACTTTCCGGCGGAAATATCACGATAGAAAATTTTAACAATTATGGCTTGTATGCAAGGCGAGGAGATATAACGGTGAGCGGCGATGCCGATGTCTTCGTGAATAGTTTTGCTCGCACCAATACATGCGGCGTCCGCGCAGGAAACGCTATCGGTGGACAGGAAAGCGGCAGCGTATACTTCAAGGGTGGTGATACCGAAATAGAAGTTTCGGGATACGGCATATTCGCGCAATGCGGCGACGCACCGGAAAGCGGCAGGATAGAAGTTGAAGACGGCTTTATTGACGTGCACATAGATTCGAGTAAGGGCGGCGTGGCAATGTATGCAGGAGGAAGCGAGGCGGACGTGAGCTTCTGCGGCGGGATAACGAATTTGCTGTCGGAAGTTGCGGGGGAACAGCCGGCTTACGGGATCTATGCCGAAAGGAACATCAGGATCGAAGGAGGGGCAGTTTCCTCGGGGGCAAAAAATCCTGCGGCGACCGCGATCGGGGCAAATGCAGAAAAAACGATTTTTATTACAGGAGGGACGTTCACTGCTTATGGCGATACCGCGGCGATCGGACTGGCGGCACCCGACTGCGGTCAGATGGTCAAAATTACCGCGGCTACCGATGTGTCCGGAGAAAATACAGTCGATTACGACAGTCAAAATTTCGGTTCGTACAAGTATTTGATATTTGAAAGCGGAGAAGATACAAATCAGCCCGAGCCGAGCAATCTTCCGACCGGGGCGATCGTTGCGATCGTTGCGGGCAGCATCATCGGTATAGCCGTCGTCGCTGTTTTGGTATACGTTATCATCCGGAAAAAGAGAAAATAAGCATTTACGGCAATGCAGAAAAGAGCAAGCGTTTGCGCTTGCTCTTTTTACAATAAGATATCGATGACAAAGGGCTAACGTTTGACTTTTTTACCGGATTGATATAAAATAAAAAAGAAAGGGCGATAAGAACGGATGCCCGCGCAAAGCCTCAAAGAAAATTTCGGCGGACGGCAAACGACACCGAAATCGGCGGGAATAAAGGGGAGCTGGTTGCGCTGTAATTTAAAAAGAAAACGCTTCAAACCACAAGATGTTGTGATTTGAAGCGTTTGGCAGGGGAGACGCGATTCGAACACGCAACCTACGGTTTTGGAGACCGCTACTCTACCGTTGAGCCACTCCCCTAAGAGCCATAATATTATATAACATTTGACGGATTAAGTCAATCGGATTTCAATAAATTTTTACAGGAAAAAGGAGCTGAACATGAAAAAGCAGTACAAACTCGGCGTGATAGGCGGAGGGTTTATGGCGACCGCTATCCTCAAAGGCGTCGTTTATTCCGACCGCCTGCGCGCGAAGAAAATAATCGTGGCCGATCCTTCCGCAAAAGCGCGCGAAAATCTTTCCGAGCTAGGCGTATATACGACGGCGAACAACCGCGACGTAGCGGGGAATTGCGATTATCTGCTCTTTGCCGTCAAGCCGCAGACTTTCGAAGAGGCGGCCGCGAGCATTAAGGGGCTGCCCGTCGAAAAGGTCATCACCATTATGGCGGGCGTCAAAAAGGAAAAGATCAAGGCGCTCCTGTTCGGCAAGAACATCAAGGTCGCACGGGCAATGCCCAATTTGCCCTGTTCCGTCGGGGCGGGAATGACGGCGGTAGACATCGAAGACTTTTCCGAAGATGCGGACGACTGTTCGTTCATCATCGACGTGTTCGGCAGCCTCGGCAATGTTTTGTGCCTGCCCGAAGAAAAACTCAACGCCGTTACGGGCATCAGCGGCAGCGGTCCCGCATACGTCTATATGTTCATCGACGGGCTTATCAAGGCGGGGATGCAGCACGGTCTGAGCGAGGACGAGGCGAAAACGCTTGCCGTAACTACGGTAAAGGGCGGCGCCGACATGGTGGAACATTCCGCCGACAAAACGCTCGACGAGCTTATTTCGGCGGTGTGCAGCAAGGGCGGCACGACCATTCAGGCGGTCGAATCTTTCCGCAATGACGATATGGAAGGCATGATCGGCAGGGCGGTCGCCGCGTGCGTCAAACGAGCGGAAGAGCTTTCGGAATAGCCGATGAAAAGGGTAGATCTGTATACGGACGGCGCCTGTTCCGGCAATCCCGGCGCGGGCGGTTGGGGCGCGATCCTCATTTATAAAGGCATCGAAAGAGAACTCAGCGGCGGCGAACCTTCCACAACGAACAACCGCATGGAGATATATGCGGTCATTGCGGGCTTGGAATGTTTGAAAGAGCGCTGTGAGGTGATTGTTTACAGCGATTCTGCCTACACGGTGAACGCTTTTGCCGAAGGCTGGATATACGGCTGGATGAAAGGCGGCTGGAAGAAGGCGGACGGCAAGCCCGTGGCAAACGCCGACCTGTGGCAGAGACTGTACGACAAGACGCGCGAACACAAAGTGTCCTTCGTAAAAGTAAAGGGGCATGCCGACAACGAGTACAACAACCGCTGCGACGCGCTCGCGCGCGCCGCGATCAAAGCACTCGGCGAATAAAAATTCACAGGTTCTTTAAAATATATTAACGGAAATTTTATTGCCGCAATGTAATATACTGTATATGCGGAGAACTTGCCGTAAGTTACGTTTCAGTGTCAGCTATATGGAAGAAAAAGAGCCGATAACAGAAAAAAAAGAGCCAAAGACCGGCGTTTTTAAGAAATTGCTTCCGGTCATCATATTTGTACTTTCGTCTGCGGCGACGATCGTGCTGACTGTGTATTGCGTTGCGCACATTAAGGGCGGGTTTATCGAAAAGCACGCGACCGTCATCATGTCCGTTTCCGTCGGTATAGAACTTATCTATATCGCGGTGACGTTGTTTTTTATGCTGCGCAAATCGAAAACGGTGAGCAAACTGCTTTTGACGGGGTTAGTGCTTGCCGCCGTTCTGCTCGCCATCGTGTTCCTGCTGCAGGTAACGGGGCTTTTGGACAGGATAGACTCGGTCGACGAGCTGCGGAACATCATTCAGTCTGCGGGCGTTTGGGCGCCGCTCATCTTTATCATATTCCAATTTTTGCAGGTGGTCGTGCTGCCCGTTCCGGGCACGCTTACCGTCGGGGCGGGCGTCTTGCTGTTCGGGCCGCTTCTCGCGAGCGTATACAGTCTGATAGGCATTTTTCTCGGTTCCCTGACCGCTTTTTGGATCGGCAGGAGCCTCGGCTATCGTGCGGCTGCGTGGTTGGTCGGCAAGGAAGACCTCGACAAGTGGCTGCATAAAATAAAGGGGAAGGACAGAGTTGTGCTCGGCGCGATGTTTCTGCTTCCCATTTTTCCAGACGACGTGCTTTGCTTTGTGGCTGGGCTTTCCACGATGTCGTGGCGCTTTTTTATCGTTTTACAGGTCATCGCGCGTACCATTTCCGTCTTTGCGACGAGCTATTCCCTCAACGGGAGCATCATTCCCTACAATACTTGGTGGGGCATACTTATATGGTGTCTGCTCGCGGCGGCAGTGATCGCTCTGTTCGTGCTGTTGTTCAAAAAGGGCGATAAAATCGAAAAGTGGTTTTTCGGCCTGTTCAAAAGAAAAAAACAAGGAAAGGAAGCAAAGGGCGCGGAAGTTTCGGAGATCGTCGATGCCGCAAAAGCGGACGAGGCTGACGCGGATAAAAAAGAATAATATGAAAGGGAACGGTAAAAACCGTTCCCTTTTCGTTTACAGCTGTATCGAAGTGTCGCAATAGGGGCATTTTATCGTCGTTTCGCCGCCGACGGGCAGCGGCAGGGGTGCGCCGCAGTTCGGGCACTTATCCGGCGCGGTGCGCCGTTTCAGCTTTTTGTTCTCGTTGAGCGTCAAAACTTTTCCGTCAAAAAAATACCCTTCCAAATATAATTTGTCTATCGCCTTGCGGATGGTGCCCTGTATGTCCTTTTCACTCCGGTGCAGATAGGTGGCGATTTCCGTCACGGTATACAGCGATTCGTTTTCGACCGCGTAAATGACGCGCAGGATGGGGGAATATCCGCCGTAAGACGACCATGCAAGCGGGCATCCGTAAAAGCCGACTGCGGTAAACGCGATGCCTATGATCGCCGCCACGAGCCAAAGCGCGTGCACGGCGCCTTCCGTTTTTCCCGCAAATACGAACCCTACGGGTATCAGGGGGATCCCGGCGACGAGCATGACCGTAAACACGACTGCCACCGTAAGCATACGCTTGCGCGCTTTTTTTAATTTATCCATAAATAAGCCTCTCCATTTTCCTGCCTTTATTATAATATAATATGAAAAAATTTTCAACAAAATCGCAAACTTTTTGCATTTCCGTTGACATTTTTTTGTTTGTATGATATCATTATGATATCAAAATGAAAGGAGAACTGATTATGGAAAGTCAGGTAAGGCAAACACAGGAAAAAGTTTTACACCCGAAAAGCGGTTGGCTGATGCTGTTTGTGGACATACTTCTGTTTGCGGGGAGCATATTTCTGTTCGTGTTCAGCCCGCAGCCCGGAAACGATGGGATTTTGATCGCCATGATAGTCGGCGGTATCGTCGCGTTTATTTTGGCAGTCATATTTATGTGCGGGCTGAAAACGGTGAACCCCAACGAGGCGCTCGTGCTTACACTGTTCGGAAAATATCACGGCACAATTAAAAAGGAAGGGTTTTTCTGGGTGAATCCCTTTTGTTCGGCATTCAATCCTGCCGTCGGCGCAGTTGCCGGGTTAGGCAAAAAGATTTCGTTAAAAGCGATGACGCTCAACAATGAAAAACAGAAGGTGAACGACGAAGAGGGCAACCCCATAGAGATCGGTGTGGTCGTTATCTGGCGGGTAGTGGACACCGCGCGCGCGGTTTTCGATGTGGATAATTTTCTTTCTTACATATCTACTCAGAGCGATGCGGCGATCCGGCAGGTAGCCAGGCAGTACCCTTACGACGTTTCCGAAAACGGCGACGAAAAGTCTTTGCGCGGTTCTTCGGTAGAGATCGCCGAGATCCTGCGCAAAGAATTACAGGGCAGGGTAGAGATCGCCGGCATCGAAGTGCTGGAGGCGCGCATCGCGCACCTTGCATATGCGCCCGAGATCGCCGCGGCGATGCTGCAGCGCCAGCAGGCTTCCGCGATCATCGCCGCACGGCAGAAGATCGTGGACGGCGCGGTCAGCATGGTGGAGATGGCGCTCAGAAAACTTGCCGAAAACGGCGTCGTCGACCTCGACGAAGAGCGCAAAGCCGCGATGGTGTCCAATCTGCTCGTCGTTCTGTGCGGAAACAAGGACGCGCAGCCCGTCGTGAACAGCGGCTCGCTGTATTGACGCGTTATGCCGGGCAGGGACGCGAAAAAACAGATCCCTCTGCGCATTTCGGCAAAACTGTACGATGAGCTTTCCGCATGGGCGGAAGACGAATTCCGCTCGCTCAACGGGCAGATCGAATATCTGCTGCACGAATGCGTGCTCGCGCGCCGCGGCAAGAGGGATAAAACGCAGGAAAAATAAGGGAGGCTCCGCGCATTTTGCGCGGAGCCTGCCGCAATTTGTTTGTGCTTTCTTTTTCAATATGGTATAATAAGGCGAAAGATTTTGTTAAGAGGTCAATATGCTGCAAGTTACAAACGTCAGCTTACAGTACGGCGGAAAAAAACTGTTCGAAGACGTAAACATTAAATTCACAAAAGGCAACTGCTACGGCATCATCGGCGCGAACGGCGCGGGGAAATCTACCTTTTTGAAAGTCTTGTCGGGAGAGATCGAGCCGAACAAGGGCGAAGTGTCGATGGATAAAAACGAGCGCATGTCCGTTCTCATGCAGAACCAGAACGCATACGACGATCAGACGGTCGTGCGCACGGTCATGCTCGGGCACAAACGGCTCGTAGAGGTCATGGACGAGCGCGAGGCGCTGTACGCGAAGGCAGACTTTTCCGATGAGGACGGCATCCGCGCGGGCGAGCTCGAGAGCGAGTTTGCCGAAATGAACGGTTGGGAAGCGGAATCGGAGGCGGAAACGCTGCTCAACGAGCTGGACATCCCCGCGGAGTACCACTATGTGCTCATGGGCGAGCTGGATGCGAAAATGAAAGTCAAGGTGTTGCTCGCGCAGGCGCTGTTCGGCAACCCCGATATACTTCTTCTCGACGAGCCGACAAACAACCTCGACATAAAAACGGTCCGTTGGCTGGAAAATTATCTGCTCGATTTTGAAAACACCATCATCATCGTATCGCACAACAGGCACTTTCTGAATAAGGTCTGCACCTATATCTGCGACGTAGACTTCGGGAAGATCAGCCTGTTCCTCGGCAACTACGATTTCTGGTACCAGACGAGCCAGCTGATCGCCCGCCAGATGCGCGACCAAAACAAAAAGGCAGAACAGCGCGCGAAAGAGCTGCAGGACTTTATCGCAAGGTTTGCCGCAAACGCATCCAAATCGCGTCAGGCGACTTCGCGCAAAAAGGAATTGGAGCGGCTCACCATCAACGATATCAAGCCTTCCCTGCGCAAATATCCGTTCATCGATTTCAAATTCGAAAGGGAGATCGGCAACGATATACTCATGGTAGAAGGGCTCACCAAGGAAGGGTACTTCGAAAACCTCGATTTTATTGTGCAGAAAAACGAAAAGATCGGCTTTGTGAGCGATAAGAGCACGACGATCACCATGCTTTTCGACGTGCTGACGGGCAAAATCCAGCCGGATGCGGGCACGGTAAAGTGGGGCAAAACGATCACGCTTTCCGTCCTGCCGCAGAACAACAACGAATATTTTGAAGGCTGTGAGCTGACGCTCGTCGAGTGGCTGAGCCAATTTTCAAACGACCATTACGAGGAATTTTTGCGCGGTTGGCTCGGAAGGATGCTCTTTTCGGGCGAAGAGGCGCTCAAAAAGGCGAAGGTGCTTTCGGGCGGCGAAAAAGTGCGCTGCATGCTCGCAAAGATGATGTTGGAAGGGAGCAATTTCCTCATTTTCGACGAGCCGACCAACCACCTCGATCTGGAATCCATCACGGCGCTCAACAACGGCATGAAGAACTTCAAGGGCTGCATGCTTTTGACGTCGCACGACCAAGAGCTGATGAATACGGTGGCAAACCGCATCATAGAATTAAAAGACGGCAAAAAGTCTTTCGACAAGAATGTGACTTACGACGAATATCTCGATCTGACAAACGGCTGAGCAAGCTGTCGGAATATAATTCTTTAGTGAGGTGATCGAAATGGAAGAAAACAAAGATACCGAAACGAAAGAAGAAAATAAAGAGCGGAATGATGTTTCCGCACGGGAAGAGCTGCCCGCAAAGGAGGAGAGGCCCGCAGAAAAGGACGAAAAAGAGACGCATGACGACTTGGTGCAGAAAAGAGTCATCTGCGCGCTCGCATACCTGTTCGGCATACTCTTCTTTTTGCCGCTTATCGTGTATCCGAAGGACGATTTCGCAAAATTCCACGCGAATCAGAGCCTTGTCGTTCTGCTCGTATCTGTGATTGGCGGCGTCGTGCTCGGAGTTTTGACGATGCTCCCCGTCGTGGGCATCCTATTCACGGTCCTTTCGTCGCTGTTCGGCGTCGTTATGCTCGTCGTGTGCATACTCGGCATACTCAACGTCGTCCGGGAAGAGAAGAAGGAATTGCCCGTCATCGGAAAAATTACCATCATCAAGTGAAGAAATTCCCGCAGGAGATAAGCCTGCGGGAATTTATTTTACAATCGTTTGCAAATACTTTGTTTGTCTGTTATAATATATCAAACGATCACAGGAGATAGCACGAATGCTCAAACTCGTACTGATAGACGGCAACAGCCTGCTCAACCGCGCTTTTTACGCGACGAAATTGCTCACGACCAAAGACGGAACGCCGACCAACGCCGTATTCGGGTTTATCAAGCTGCTGTTGAAAATTAACAGCGACATCAAGCCGGACAGGCTGATCGTGGCATTCGATCTGAAAGCGCCGACCTTCCGCCATAAAATGTACGAGCAGTACAAGGGGACGAGAAAGCCCATGCCGGACGACCTTGCCGTGCAGGTACCCATGCTGAAATCTCTTTTGCGCTCCATGCGCATCGCCATGTGCGAAAAGGAAGGGTACGAGGCGGACGACATTATAGGCACTCTCTCTGTGAAATTCGCGGATACGCACAGCATCGTCATCACGGGCGACAGGGACGCGTATCAGCTCATCGGCGAAAATACCGACGTGTACATCACAAAGACGGGCGTGAGCGAGCTGAACAAGCTGACGCTTTCCAACTTCAAACAGCAGCTCGGGTACGAGCCGCGCCAAGTGGTGGACATCAAGGCGCTGATGGGCGACAGTTCCGACAATATCCCGGGCGTTGCGGGCGTAGGGGAAAAAACGGCGCTCGCGCTCATCGGAGAATACGATAATCTCGACAATTTATATGCGAATTTAGACAAGATCACCGGCTCTGTAAAGGCAAAGCTGGAGGCGGGCAGGGAGAACGCCTACCTTTCGCAGAAACTCGCCCGCATCGACCTGAATGCGGATATTTCCGTCGATTTGGACGAGTGTACGGTGCGGCTGCCCTTTTCCGAAGAGGTGCGTACGCAGTTTTTACAGCTCGAATTTACTTCCTTCCTCAAAATGGATATATTTGAGAAACAGGCGGAAACTGCGCCCGAACGCCTCGCGCAGTGCGCCGTCTGCAAGACCGTATCGGATGCCGATGCACTCGAAAGCGCGCTGCGGGGTGCTGAGCGGCTTTGCGTCGTCGAGCAGGCGGGCAACTTCTATATTTATGCGGGCGGCAAAGAGGAATTCTGTCTGCGCGGCAGGCAGACGCTTTTGGACGAAGGCATGGACGAAAGCGAGATAGAAAAGGCGCTCCGCTCTGTGTTTTCTTCGGGCAAAAAGTTTATCCTTTACGGTAAAAAAGGGATGCGCCGCGCCCTTGCGGGCAAAGGCATCGCTTTCGAGGGGGATGCCGAAGACGTGTCTCTCATAAAATATCTTGTCGATTATTCGGGCAAAGACGACGACCTTTCTTATGTTCTTGAAAGCAGGGGGGCGGATATTTCCGCGCCCGCCTCGGGCGTTTGGGCGCTGTTCGAAGAGCTGTATCCCAAATTGAAGGAGGAAAACCTCGAGTCGCTCTACCGCAATACAGAACTGCCGCTTGCCGACGTATTGTACGATATGGAAACGGCGGGCGTAAAGGTAGACGTGGAGATGTCAGCGGAGTTTGAAAAGCGCTACCGCAGCGAGATCGCGGAAATAACGGAAAAGATATTTTCGCAAGCGGGAGAGCGGTTCAACCTGAATTCGCCCGCGCAGCTCGGCGTCGTGCTGTTTGAAAAGCTGAAATTGCCCGCCCCGAAAAAGAGCAAGCGCGGTGCGTATTCCACCGGTGCGGAAGTGCTTGAAAAGTTGAAGGACGACTATGAGATCGTGCGCGACGTACTGCGCTGCCGCCATCTGCAAAAACTTTTGTCCACTTACATCGAGGGGTTCCGCCCGCTCATCGCGTCGGATAAGCTGGTGCATACGAGTTTCAATCAGGTCGTGACCACGACGGGGCGCCTTTCGAGCGCGAATCCGAATTTGCAGAATATCCCCGTGCGCGACGATGAGGGCAGGGAACTGCGCAAGCTGTTTGTCGCCCGTTCGGAAGACCGCGTGCTCGTCGATGCGGATTATTCGCAGATAGAACTTCGGCTGTTGGCGCATTTTTCGGGGTGCAAAGAACTGATCGACGCGTACAACCGCGGCGACGATATCCATTCGCTCACCGCATCGCAGGTGTTCGGCGTGCCGCTCGACAAAGTGGACGGGCAAATGCGCCGCGCGGCGAAGGCTGTCAATTTCGGCATCATTTACGGCATCAGCGATTTCGGGCTTGCGAACAACCTGCACATATCCGCAAAGCAGGCGCGCGAGTACATCAACGCCTATTTTGCGCGGTACAGCGACGTGAAAAAGTACATGGACGCAAACGTCTCTTTTGCGCGCGAACACGGCTTTGTGACCACGTTGCTCGGGCGGAAACGCGTCATCAACGAGATACGCTCTTCCAACTTCAATATCCGCTCCTTCGGCGAACGCGCGGCGATGAATATGCCCTTGCAGGGCAGCAGCGCCGATATCATCAAGATCGCAATGGTGAATATTCAGGCACGCATTAAACGGGAAGGGCTGCGCTCTCAGTTGATCTTGCAGGTGCACGACGAATTGGTCATAGACGCCTTTATCGAGGAGCAGCAGACCGTGGAAAGGCTTTTGAAAGAAGAGATGGAGGGCGCCGTAAAACTGCGCGTGCCGCTCGTTGCCGAGGTGCACAGCGGAAGGAATTGGTATGAAGCGAAATAACGGCAAAACGTATGTCGCCGTAACGGGCGGCATAGGCAGCGGCAAGTCTACCGTGATGCGGATGATAGAGGGGATGGGTTTTCCCGTTCTGTCGGCAGATGCGGCGGCGAGAAATATATATGACGAGCCGGATGTGCGTTCGGCGGCGGAAAAAGCCTTCCCCGACTGTTTCGAAGGCGGCGTGCTCGACAGAAAAAAACTTGCGGAAAGGGTGTTTTCCGATAAGGAAAAACTCGCCCTTCTCGATTCCATCACGCATCTCGCCGTCATGAAAAAACTGTTTGCCGAGGCGGAGCGCGCCCGGGGAGATTATGTCTTTTTCGAGGTGCCTCTCCTGTTCGAGGGCGGTTACGAGGGGCTTTTCGACCACATCATCGTGGTGCTGCGCGACAGGGCGGAGCGCATCGCCGCCGTGGTCCTGCGCGACGGGCTGAGCGAGGATGAAGTCGCTGCGCGCATAAACAATCAGGCGGAGCATGAAAAAAATTGCAAAGCAGGGCATACTGTAATATGTAACGACGGCGATCTGCCGACGCTGCAAAGAAAAGTGAACGGTGCCGTGCATGATATCACAACGAAGAAAAGTTAAAATTTTTTTTGCCGTATTCGCGGCGTTAACGTTTTTGGCGCTTACCTTCATAGGGCTATACGGCTTCTATATCCCGAAAAAGTACGCCTCGTCCGTCGGCGCGTATGCCGCACAGTACGGGTTAGACGAAGACCTCGTTTTTGCGGTGATCCGCGCGGAGAGCAATTTCAAAAGGGATGCGAAGAGCGAGGCGGGCGCGATCGGGCTGATGCAGCTGATGCCGTCTACGGCGCGTTTTGCGGAAACGCTCTGCCAAAAAGAGATAGATCTGTACGACGCCGACGACAATATCCGCGCGGGCTGTGCGTATCTTTCCTATCTTTTCGGTAAATTCTCCGAAAAGGATACGGCGCTGGCCGCCTACAATGCCGGGGAAGGGCGGGTGCGCGGATGGCTTGCGGATACAGAATACAGCGCCGACGGTAAAAATTTGTCGTACATTCCCTTTGGGGAAACGCGAGCCTACGTCGGCAAGGTCAAAAAGTTTTATAAATATTATAAAATCTTCTATTTTTGACTTGACATTTTTTGCTGTTTATAGTAAAATAAAATTCGCTTGTGAGGATGGCGGAACTGGCAGACGCGTACGTTTGAGGGGCGTATGGAGAAATCCGTGTGGGTTCAAGTCCCATTCTTCACACCAGGTCAGCGAGAATCGTGTTAAGTGGCGCGGTTCTCGCTTTCTTTTTACTCTTTAAAATCGTTTTATGTAATATTCCATTCGTTTGAGAATATCACGGAACAGATTTATTGAACATTTTTGGGGTTGTTTTGGGGTAGTCGATCAATATTTTAGTTTGCTCCCTTCCCTCAACAAAAAATCGTCCGATAAATCGGAATATGCCTCATCGAGTACGCCTTCCGAATGTCCCATAAATTCATTGCGAGCTGCTTTTGAAATTCCGCATTCTTTACATCGGGTATAAAACGTTGTGCGTAAATCGTAGAGTTTGTGAAAAGGTAAAATCTTTTTGAGCCGATTGTTCATTTGGTCGTATGAGGCAAAGTCAATTGTTTCCGCTCCCTCTAAGTAGGGACGAAGCATCGGCGTAATCGGGATTTTCTTTATAACCTCTTTTTTACGTTTCCCTTTTCGTTTGCTATTTTTAGCGATAATAAAAGCCCCGTCTATTCGTGCCGTCGAATATTCGTTAGGACGTAAGCCTGTATAAAGTGCAATGGCAAAAAGTCTTTCGTATTTTGTTCCGGCAAACGACTCCAACAAATTTTTTTCTTCTTTCTTAGTAAGTGCCGTTCCGTGTTCTCTTTCGTGATCTATTGCAGGAATTATGTCCATAGGATTTATACTGATTATGTGGTGGGCAATGGCTCCCTTGAAGATCGTATTCAAAAGACCGTAAACTTCCTCTGCCGTTTTATTTTTGTTTTTTGCCAACAAAGAATCTAACAAAGAATTACAATCGGAAGGAATAATTTGCTTTATCGGTGTCGATTGAAAATGTGGAGCGATGTGGTTTTTGAATCTTGATATATCGCTGCGATAGGTTTGCTCCGCGACTTTTTTCTTTCGATAGTTCGTAAAATAAAATATTGCAAATTCCTGAAAAGTTTGCGGAACTTTCGAAACTTTCGGCAAGATCTGTTCGGCATTCTTCAATTTTTCAATAAAACGTGCTTTTGCATCTGTTAAATTAGGTGCCGAAGCCACTATATTATAGCCGTTTCGACGATACCTAATTTCATAGCTCCAAGCATATTTACTACATTTTCGTTTTCGCACATGGGCGATAAACCCGTTAGCTTTAAATATTTTTCTAAATTGTTTCGACATTTTTGAGATCTCCTTGTCAGTGAATCCCAAAAATTCCGATTCCTTTCCCTGCTCCGCTTCGACGGGGCTTTTTTTATTGAGAGGCGCGGGCGGTTCGCCCGGGCTGATCTCCGTGTAAGTAGTTTGTGCGGGTTCTTCGGTTGCTGCGTTGCGGTCGCCGGCATAAGCGCCCATGGCGAATATCGCGCCGTCGCGCAGTTCGGTGAGTTCGTCTATCAGATGATTTGCTTTTGTAAATACAGTTCGGATAAATTCAAGATTGTAGTTCAAAGTTCTTCCCCCTGTATTCGTGCAGGGGAGCATTATAACGCAAATTTACCCGAAAAGAAATACCTTCGGCAAAACTTCCTAAAATGTTACGCGGTTCGACAGTCTATTTTAAGAACGCGTCCACGTTCATGCCGACGTTTTTGAGGTAACTGCACAAATAGCCGAGGGCAAAGATGCGTGTATCGCGATCCATGGCTTGATACAGTTGAGCATACTTCCAAAACGTTTTCTCGGAAAAAAATTCCTTAAATTCGCTGATAAAATTTTCTTGAATCTCCGATAGCTGAGTGCGCTCGGCAATCGGGGCTTTCTTTTTTTCGGGCAGATTTTGGTAATATCCGTTGTCATCTTGTTCGCGGCCCATAAGGTAATCGATAGATACACCAAAATAGTTTGCATAGGCAAGTAATGTTGTGCCTGTTGGCTCGCGATAACCTTTTTCAAGCATACCTATCGCCGAAGCGCTAATACCAAGTAATGGCGCTAACTGTTGCTGTGTCAAACCTTTTTCACATCTTAAATCTTTACATATGTGGGTAAAAACGGACATATTTAGACCCTCCTAAAAAAATTATACAACAAATGTGAAAAAAGTATTGACATTCTCTCAAATGTGTGATAATATTTAACTCGTAAAAATTCTCACAAATGTGAGCAAAACCGAAAAGTACCCAAAAATAAAAAAAGTCCCTGCACATGGCAGGGGAAGAGATAGGGCGAATAAGAGGATTTAACAAAAAGGATAAAAAAATCCTTAAACCGTACAGCCAGTTCAACCGGTGTGTGCGGGGGGGGGCTAACCGCGACTGACTGACGCTTTCAGCGATAGCGGGGTTTCAAGAACAGCCTATCATCGACCAACTAACTATTGTTCCCGGCTACCGAAAGCAACGTGCTTTCGACAGATGGATAGACCCTGCGGGTAGGCTCAATATTTAAGTGCTTTATAATAGACTCGTCCCTTTATATAGAAAAAGAACAAAAAATTTTTTGTTCTGTGCTGTTAAGCGAAAGCACGTGTTCCCAACTTTCGGTAACCCGAACAGCACTCCGATTCAACTCGGCACGCCCACCGTCTTTTTTTGGCACGGGACAAAGACCAACCCGTTTAAGGATACTTTTCTACATAGCCTTATAGCAAAGTAACCGATCGTTTTCAACTCGCTCGAATGGGGATCATACCACTGCTTTTTGAACGGAAGCAGCCAAGGCGAGGACGAAAACCGTGTTATTTTGTTGTGTGTGTAAAGGGGATCGCTCCGCATAAATCAAGTCGTGTTACGAGAAAAACAAGAGATGATTGTGGGGCGATTTCCTTATACGCAAAAATATTCTATCACAGAATGACGTAAAAGTCAATAATAAAAAGGAGGCAATCGAATGGCAACGAAAGCAGCAGTACAGAGGAAGTCGTCGGGGAGCAGTAAACTCAAAGCGGCGGCACAAAAGGTGAAAGATTACAAACAGGCGTTGCAAGAAGCATACGACCTCGGATACGGGGACGGTTATGCGGCGGCCACGGATATCCCGAAAGTGGTCGGTGCAAAAATGGCGGCAAAAACAGGTTACAGCCGCGGCTTGCGCGATAACGGCAGGGTAAAGAAGTATCAGACGAAAGCGGCGCAGAGCAAGAGCCGTACGGCAAAAAGGTAAATTCGGACGGAAGCAATTCCGCCCCGAAAATAAAAAAGCGAGGATAGAAATAATGAAGGAGCAAGAAAAGCAAAAAGCGGTGGAAGTCGTTTTACGCGGCGTCGGATCGCAACTTTCGGGCATTTGCGAACGGTTAAAGGGCATATGCCTTGAATTGCGTTGTATCGAAAAGACGGTGAAACCCGTCGCGCCTGTTCTTGACGGAGTCAACGGTTTTCGGTATGTGGAATTCCTTATGGAAACGGTGGAATCGAGGGGCTTTCTGTCGAGCGTGGAGAGCGATTTACGGGAATATGTAACGGCATTGGGTGGCGGACATGAGTAAAGTGCGGGATCGGGATAAGGAACTGCAAAAGAAAGCGAAGCGCAGGTACACGGTAAACGACGACCAGCGCGGAGTGGTGCAGTACGTCATGCTTCACAATACGCGCCTGTTGCATATCGGGCTGTATTCGTACAGGCGTCAGCGGGAAGACCTGAACGGCGTACAGGTGGAAAACAAGTTCTACCACGTCAAAAACGGGGTGGTGCGAATGCTGTATATAAACAAGCCGGGCAATACGGTGGAGCACATTTATCCGTCCGCACCGCCGCCAATATGGGCAAAGCCCGAACTTGTGGCATTATACGAGCAAAAGAAAAATGCATTTTCGCACGCGCGTGCGTGTAAAAAATAAAATACCGAACACGGAGGATAGCTAAATGAGTTTGGTAGATCTGTCCACATTGGGCAGCGGAAACGCGGGCGGCACAGCCGTGGAGCAGGCGATGCCGCTGGAAGTATGGAAAGAGCAACAATATCACGAACTGAACAACCGCATCATCGCGCACGGCCGCAATGCTTGCGAGAGCATTCTTTACATGGCGCAGGACTTAAAGCGCATGAACGAAGAAAAATTGTACGAGGCGGGCGGATATGCGAGTTTCGAAGAATACACCGAGCGGGCGGTAGGTCTGAAAAAGAGCCAAGCCTATAAGTACATAAAGGCGTTGGACACGTTCGGCGAAGAATTTTTCCATTCGAGTGGAAAAATCGGTATCACGAAGATCTCCCTGCTTGCGGGGCTTACCGAAGACGAGCGGAGAGAGATCGCGGAAACGACGGACGTTGAATCCGCTTCCGTTCGGGAGTTGAAAGACAAGATCGAGGAGATGCGGCAGGAGATTTCCGAAAAGGAAGATAAAATCCGTGAACTCGAATGGAACGCGGAAGCGGAAAAATTTTCTACGCCCGACAATGCAGCCGCCCTTGACGAAGCGGAGCGCGCGGCGCAAAAGGCAAGGGACGAAGCGGCCGCGGCGAAAGCGGACGCTGCAAGCCTGAAAGAAAAGGTCGAATCTCTGAAAAGGGATAAAAAGACCTTGGAAGAAAAGTTAAAAAATCCCGTCGTACAGACGGTGGACAATCCCGAAACGGCGGCCGAGCGCGACAGGGCGTTGGCGGCGATCGCTGAAAAGGACGCGGAGATCGTGCGGCTGAACAAACAGCTCATGGTCGCGGGCGATGCAGCGCTTACGAAGTTCAAAGTAAAATTCGCCGACTTGCAGAATATTCTGTCAGACATAGTTACGCTGTTGGACGAGATGGAAGAGCCGAACAAGAGCAAGTGCCGCGGCGCGGTGCAAAGCGTTGTCGAGGGGTGCGGGCTATGAAAAAAGATGAATACCTTTCGATGTTGATAAAGGACAACGTTACGGCGGACGGCTATCGGCATGAGATCAACGAAGCAATCATCGATTGCGTCGATATCGCGTTGTCGCAAATGCCGGCGAATTTCGAGATACAGGATACAAGCATCGGGCTTGCGGAATTTTGGGAGATAATTCAAAAGGAAGGCAAAAAAAGCGCGGCGCATTGCTGTTCTCCATTGCGCGCGGCGGAACTGATCGCCGAAAAGTTGGGCGCGAAGTTCGAGCGTGCGAGCCGTCGTCTCGGCGGCGCACATTCGGTCAAGAGCTTGGAGGACTTCCTATGACTTGGAACGGATACGAGTTTGACGAAGGCTATAAGCCGGAAGGATTCGAGGAATGGGCGCACGATCAGGTGAACGGAGGCTACGCGTTTTACCTTCGCGGAAAATACGTCCTCGACGATACGGGGATAGAAATAGAGCAGCAGGGCGATGACGACGATCTGTACATATTCTGCCCGCGGACTGAAGAAGTTTTTGACGTAGAGCAAAAGGAAGTGTTCGGCGAAGGCACTACGAAGATCATGTGTTCGTCGGGGTACAGGATGCATACGGATCCCGCCTGCCCACGGGAACGGTATTGCGGCCGCACTTGCAGGTTGCTGAACGCGGCGTACAGTTACGGTCAAAGCATAAACAGGACGGACGATTTTGCCTTTTATCAGAGGACGGACAGAGGCATGATGCTGCGGGCGTTTTCCTATACCGTGCGATACGAAGGCGAGAAATACGAATTGCGGCGCTGCGGCGTGGGAATGTTCACGGAATGGCTGCGAATCTTCTACAACGCGGACAGGACGACGGAGATCTGGTCGCGGCTCAGGAACAATTACCACCCGTATAGCGGATATTTTCCCACTATCCAATGGGAATGGAGAAAAAAGCGGATGTACCAACAGTACGCGACGTTCAAAGTTTACAGCGAAGATCTGACGGGAACGCTTTTGGAAGGATATGCAAAGTACTTTGACCGGACGGAATCGTACATGGATAACGCAGTCAAGCGCGCGGTGTTGCTTATTGCGATGTTTAGGACTCCCGCACTCAAAGAGGTAATCAAATCCGGGTATGACGGCATCGTGGAAGATTATGTGTGTTCTCTTGTTGCGGAAATACCGAAGATCCGGAACGCGGTACGCGGCGGGGCGAAGAGCATAAAGCAGTTTTTCGGGTTCGAACTGTCGAAACTGAACCGCCTGACGGCAAAGCAAAAAGCAGGGTTGAAGTTCGGCGACATGAAAGGGCTGAAACTTCTCATCGAAAACGGCGTCGCGGTGACGGGTGAAACGCTCACAATGAGCCGCAACTATAAGTTCGAATCGCTGTGCGGTCTGTACGAGGGAAAAGCCCTTCGGGAAGTTCTGAAATATACGCGCAGACAGAAAATCTCTGCGAGCGCGGCGGCGTCCGACTACATGGACTATATCGGTCAGATAATGGCGCTACACTTGGACGTAACGGACAGGAGCATTGTCTTTCCGAAAGATTTTCAAGCGGCGCACAATCGGTATTCGAAATTGCTTGAATACGAACGGACGCAAGAACTTTGTAAAAAGTTCACGGATCAGGCAAAAAAACTTCGGTTTGCCTGTTTCCGTCAGGGCGATCTGTCGCTGCGGGTGATCCGCACGCCCGCGGAACTGAAAATTTGGGCAAAGCGTTTCAGGAATTGTGCGGCGGGCAGGGCGGATCGCGTCGCGTCGGGGCGGTCGCTGATGTGCGTGATCGTGAACGTACATAAACCGAAAGCGCCTTACTTCATGCTCGAATACGACTTACAAGGTCGCACTATCGTCGAATGCCGCGGTTATGACAACCGAAAGACGGAAAAGGACGATCCCGCGGCGGAAGAGTTCTGCGGCAAGTGGCTGAAATTCATAGAGCAGCGCGGAGCAACCCGTGCGGGAAAGAAAAAGGTAGGGCTTGCGGCATGATATTCAATACGATGCGGGTAGGCCGCTCACCGTTTTTCGAGCGGAAAGCGAAAGCGCCGAAGGAGACGCCGCAAAGGGACGCGGAAACACTCTTGTGCTTACAATGCGGCGAGGAACATTGCAGCGGGAATTGCGGAAAGTTAAAAGCCTTCCGCAAAGGCAACGGAAAATAAAACGGATCTGACGCGGCGCGGCGCGAGATCATAAAATAAACCCCTAATTAAAACAACCTTCGAAAAGGGCGGCACCGCGCTACTGCCGCCTGTTCGAGGGGAAGCGAGGATAGAGAAATGCAGGGAGCGATACTTCGTAAAAAAAGCGGAATTGATGGGATAACGGCGGAAAGTTTTGAAGGCGACGCGGTACTCGTGTTCACGACGGACGGACTGTTTACGAAAGGCGAGTATTACGGCGAGCAGGGCGTGTTTTATAAAAGGACGGACGCGGACAGGCTTTCGTTTTATATGACTGCCGCGGAGATATTGAACAAATGGCTGTATGAGGCTTTCGGTCGTGAGGAGTTTATACGGATTCAGAACGATTTTCTGTTGAAGGCGGGTGATAAGCGTTGATGAAAGAAAAAGTGTTTGAGTACGCGGTCGGCGATTCATGGCTTTTATCGTTACAAAATCATCGCGCTGTTTATACCGTTAAAGACTGTTTTTTTCGAGAAACGGACGGCAAGGAAATATACGAGGTCGAAATCGACGGGACGACGGTACAGCGGCTCACACGGAACAGGCTGCATTTTCTGCTTTATCGGTACTTATTCAAAAAATTGAAAACAGGCAAATATCAAAAATACAGTAGCGCATTATCGGCCGACGCGATCCGAAAATACTACGCGAATTTGCGTTGGCAGGAAGAACAGCGCGCGGAGCGCGTGAACGACTTGTTGGATAGTTCGCGGGAATATCAGGAGATCAAGGGCGAAATATCGTCACTGTCGCTGAAATTGGCGAAAGCGGAATATTCGGGGGCGGATACATACGAGATCGCAAAAATAAAAACCGCATTGGAAACGGCAAAGAAGAAAAGGCTGTCGGTGCTTTCCCGGCTCGGCATCGCGCCCGAAGATCTGAAAAAGAAAGTATATTGCGCCAAGTGCGGCGACACGGGCTATACGCCCGACGGCAAAGAATGTGCGTGCGTAAAAGTGCATGAGTGCGAAATACGCGAATATGCGGGGGCAGAAAAATGCAGGGCGAAGAGTTGACAGGCGCGCCGCCCGAAGAGATCGCCGCGGAACTGTTCGATGAACCCGTGCCGTCCGGGCGGGAAGATTCGGAAACGACCGATTCTGCCGACGGCGATGCGGAAGAGAATGCAACGGCGGACAAGCCCAAGCGCAAGAGCCGTAAAAAATCAAAGGACGAAGGAGAAATTCCCAACGAACCGCCCGAAGAAACAGAGGAAGAAAAGCAGCGGCGGCAATGCCGGGAACTGAACGATCTTTGCGCGGTCATGTCGCACCGTATCGAGGGATATTTGCAGGACGATATCGAATTTGAAAGCCTTGTGTCTGCGCTGCAAGCGGCGACGGAAGAATACGAAAACTATGCAGAAACCGCGCCGCGGCGCAGGAGATCGGGCAAACTGAAACGAAAATCCCGCCGCAGGCTGAAAAAGTTAGAAAAAGATATCAGGCGAAAGCGGCAGGATCTGAACGTGTTTTGTTTTTACCACAGCATAAACCTTCGGCTGTTGGAAAGCCCGCGCGCGTATGCGTGTATGCTTTGCAGGGATAAACAGACCGTAACGGGAGAGGACGGCGAGGAATATTGCAGGCTTCGGCAAGAGGAATTGGACAGCGAACAAACGGAATGAACGCTATTTTGAAATACCCGGGCGGCAAGTGGCGGATCGCGGAATGGATCAATCAGCCTTGGCTGTTATGCGGGCGATAGGGAGAGATAAGTTATGACGGTAGAAGTCGAATACAAAGGCACAAAGCAAAGCAGGTCGGGGTTTTCGGCTGCCGAGGCGTACAACATCGGTGCAAAGTCCTTTTCCTGCTATTACAATTTGCTCCGCACGAATGAATTGAAAGTGCGGGTGATAGACGGTCGGGGCAAAGTGCTGCGCGTTTACAGCGAGGCACGGCCTCCCTAAATAAGCTCACAGGCGCGGGACTGCTATCCTCGTCCCGCAGAATCAAAGCCCCTGCGGACGGCGCTCCTTGTCCGCAGGGGAATAAATACAGGGGCAAAAAATTCAAGGAGAATAAAAAGGAATGACGAAAACGAGCAACAACGGTATCCGCATATGGGCGGTGTTTGTAACGCTGGTACTTATCGCGGGGATCATCGCGGGCGTGGTACTTTGGCAGAAAGATTATATCAGTTTCGGCAAGCCTGCGGAGAGTGCAGACGCAGGAACGGTAGTAGATGAGAACGGCGACGAGATGAACAGCGAAGAGGTTTATAAAATGCCTCGCGCAATGACGTTCACGCCTTCGGCGCGCGGCGCGACGCCTGAAACGACGGTACAGATTCAAGCGGTATTGGAATTGGCAGATCCCGATTCGCCCGCGACGAACGGGCTTGTGACGTGGAGCATAGCGTTTGCAAATCCTTCGGACGAATGGGCGAGCGGAAAATCGACGAGCGATTATGTGACGGTAGAGGATACAACGGCATTGACGACGACAGTCACATTTAAGGCGGCGTTTGCGGAGCAGATGATCATAACGGTAACGTCGCAGGACAATACCGCGATCAGCGCGACCTGCACGGTGGACTGCGCGCAGAAGTTGGAAAGCACCTATGTGACCTATGCGATCGCAAGCGGATTGGAAGGCGACACGGCGCTCGTGCTGAACGGGACGAGCGGCACGCAAAGCAATTGGGCAATATTGAAAGCAGATCTCGACACGTCGGCGCAGAAAGCCGCACAGTTTACATACAACACCACGGAAGTATATACGGTCGAAGACGAATACACGGCGACGGTGACGATCGCGCCGAGTGCAGAACTTTTATCTGCTGCGCAGGAGATCGATCCTTCCGCAACGTCGGGAAGCTATGACGCGACGGCGGGTATTGTGCCGAACGAAAGCTTTTTCGCGCAACTGCTCGGGGAAGCGTTTGCAACGGAAAGTAATCTTTATGCGCTCGGCAAGAAGCTGGAGGAAAAGAGCGTAGTGAACCCGTTTACGGTGACGGTAACGACATCGGGTACTTATACGGAAGATACGACGGATATTTATTATATCGCGTATGTGGCTTCCGATGTCGGCAATCCTGTAACGGGAATCATCATCGAAGGCGGACCTATCATCTTCTAAAAAGATAAAAGGGAGAACGAATATGAATAAAAAAACAGGGGGCGGCACAGCCGCCCCCAATAAAACGAAGATCATTTGCATAATCCTTGCCGTAGTGATATTTATATCTGCTGCGGTTGGCATAACGCTTTGGCAGACGGTGTTCAAAAATGAATTGCCGACAGAAACGATAAAACTTCCAGAAGAACAGCAGCCCGATGAAGAGAATCCCGATGAGGACGGAAAACCCGTTATACCGACCGAAACGACGGAAGACGTCGAGGACGAAAACGGAGATGAACTGATCAGCGGCGAGGAATATGAATTACCGAAACAACTTTTATTTTCCACGCCAAGCGCGCAGAGCGAAACGGCGAGTAAAGGCGTGACACTTACGGCAAAGGTTCTGCCGGAAGGCAATCCTTCGCAAGCAGTGGATTGGGCGGCAGAATGGGTAAACGCATCAAGCGAATGGGCGAACGGAAAAACGGTCTCCGATTATGTAACGGTAACACCGTTGGGAGACGGCAGCACGACTGCCACCGTTGCTTGTTTGGACGGATTTAGCGAACAGATCATCATTACCGTAACTTCGCGCGAGTATCCGGATATATCGGCAACAACTACGGTGGATTTTTATGAGCAGGTTACAGATATTTCTTTGGAAGTATTCAGCGGAGAAACGCAGGACAGTTTTGCTTGTACATTAGGGAAAAACGATGATTCCTTTCCTGTTGAGTTAGAAGAAGTTGATAGTCTCATATACGGAAGCAAGTGGAAATGTCATGGACTCCTTTATGGCCGTTTTAAGACTGTAATAACAGGAACGGTGGAAAATCCAAACTTGAAGTTTTCTTTGGGAAACGAAAATTATACGGTAGGCGATATTGTTTGCGTAAGATTATCATTTACCGAAGGATATAAAAATTATCTGCTTGGAACAGGGTTATTCTCGGAAGAGGATGTGGAGCGAAAAGCATACTTTATAAATGAAACAGTTTCAGTAAATAAAATATTTAAGACTTACGCTCTCGAATACCGAGAAGATCCTCCGTTAGTATTTGATCCTCTGTGGGGAAATCCTTTTAATGTCATGATTGGGGAAAAGGCTAATTCTTCTTCTATAAGCGAGGAGATGGTCGAAGCTCTGTTCGGATATGAAGGTGTGGCAATTCAATTCACGTTTCAAGCAGGAAGAAGAGTTGATCCTGAAAATTTACTTCCCAATGAAATAGTTTATGAAAAAACAATATCCGTTAAATTTGAACGAGCGGCAGAGGTGTAAAGATGTCGGATAAAAACAGAGTGCGTGGTAAGCCAAAAGTTACCACGGTTATCTTGATAATCATACTTTTTGCGAGTATCGTGGCTCTTGCTCTTTTACTCGGTGTATGGATGAGCACTGATGGAATGACTATTACCCGCAGGGTTTACTATGAAGGGACAGAACTCGGAGGAGGCGCAGGAGAGCTGCGCCTTCATTCGGGTGAAAATTACTTTGAAATTGTTTCGATTGATTCGGTAATAGGGGTTCCCGAATACGAAGTGACAATAACGCCGAACGGAAAGCAATCTTTTTATTATACCGTGGACGAAAATCCATATTCATTTGCGCGAATGGGAGATGTTACCGAATACTTCAAAACGAGGAAAGAATCGAACGGTTTTTATATAGAGTTGCCTTCAAGTTATACGGCGAAAAACTATTTTGAAAGTGTATATCCGGGGAGAGAACTTTCTGTTCCGTATGAGGAAATGGCAGAAGATGCGGAATACTTTGTACTCACGGTCAGTTTTGATGACGGATACAAAGTTTCGTGCGCATTTGGAGTGCAGGACTTTCTTCGGATGATATTGCTTGACTCTTCGGGAATTGTATTTTAGAGGAAAAGATATGAAAAAACTATGGATCATGGTATTGACAGCAGTTTTGTTGTTTTCGTCGATATTCTTAAATACAGCAAGTGTTTTTGCCGAAGAAACGGACAAAGAGCTGGAATTTGACTATACGGACGTATTGGACGATTTGCAAGGCTCTACGGACGGAGCAGGCAATGTTTTCGACATAAAGAACTATCCGAAGGACGAGAACGGAAACATACAATTATATACTTTCATCGAATACGGATATTCCTATGCAGCGAATATGCGGGAAAACTATGCATTGTATCTTTACATATATAATCCTGCTACGCGGGCGATAGAGGTTACGTCAGGGCTGAATACGGCAATGTTTGCAGTGGGATACGACAACACGGGTGAACCGAACAAATACGAAAAGTTTACGTTGCAATTTTGCAATCGTTCCACGGGCGATTATAATTATTTATTTTATAAATTCAGGGTAATCGACCATAAGAGTGCGGACGGTAAAACGATCGGTGAACGTGTGAAGAGCGCGGAAAGGGAATATGTGATCTCGGGCGTAGAGTTCTTAATGCGTGACACGGGAGACGTGGAGGATTACGGCGTCGGCGGAAGATACCGTTTCAGCGGTTATGCCGCAGGCTACGGTGCAGATCCCGATGCGGGCAGCACATTGAAGTGTACGCGGGCACCGTTGGAAACGGTAGAGTTAGACGTTGGATCTACTTATTACCGCTATCCGACGTCGTTGGATACTGCACAGCAGATCGTAAGCGCATATTTTGCAGTCGATAACGAACTCATCGAAAAATACGGTGAACTATATGCGATCGAAGCGGAATACTACGAATATCTTACATCACCGCTCATTGTGACGAAGAATCAAGATTTTTACGATGACATATATCACGGTTGGCTCGGTAAGGATATCGGTGCGTTTAATTCGTCGTGCGGTTGGGGCTTTTATCATGTTTCGGACGATATTTATAGCGGCGACGCTGCGTTTAACTATACGGACGATGCGAAGTTCCACTTGCGCAATCCGTCATATCCCACCATGTCAGAGGGCTATGACGTTATTTCGAAGATTGTGAGTATTTTTTATTCGGGCGGACAAAATGCGGACGATTATTTTCTGACATCCGAAGATATAGAAAAACATTTCGAATATTACACGCAGGAATTTGGCAACGGCACGGCATACAAAGGATATAACGACGATCTTTTCAGCGGCGGGGAAGGATATACCCGGATCGAAAAGACGTCGGACAATCTGTTCGATTTGGAAGGATTTACGACCGGAAGCGGATTTTGGGATTTTTGGTACAGTCTGATCGCGGGTATCGACAACGAAGCGCTGTACGATATAGAGCCGATCCACGCAGTGACGGCAGAAGATCTCCGGTCGGACGACTTGTCGAATGATCTGCTCATTGCGCCCGCAGACACGGAAACATTTACAGCGTACTGCGATGCGCAAATGGCGCAGGGCAAAACGGTGTTTTTGTTTCGCTATGCAGTTTCAGAGTACACGGAAGACAGCATGTATTCGCTTTTGGAATACTCATCGGACGGCTACTATGCGACCAATCACATGAATTACACAACGGACGTAAGCATACGGCAGGAATATGTATATCTCGGCTTCGATATTATCTCTTTGACATTTAAGGGCGAAGACGGGATGCTGACCGTGTTACCCGTTGTTGCCGATCCGATAGACGTGATCCCCGATTCCGAGGGAATGGGGGACGTGATAGACAATACAAATCCCGATCCGCCCGTGCCGTGGTGGGTATGGCTGATCGTCGGGATAGCGCTTGTTATTGTGCTGTATTTCGTCATCGTTAAAATGTTGGGGCTAAAACGTTGGGTATGGCTGCTTGTTTCGGTTGCCGTCATTGTACTGTTTGTTGTGGCGATTCCGTATTTGACGGGACTGTTTACATAGTGCTGTTGCGAGAGCTCGAACGCGCTGCGGGCGGGAAAGCTCGGCGCGGCCGAGGGGCATTGCCGAACGGCGGGAAAGCCGAAGGCAATGATAAATAAATTTAGAAGGAGAAGAGAGAACGCCGCCGATTTTCGCGGCGGCGTTCGGAAAAATTGACGACGAGGTATCTATGGCGAAGAAAAGTAGTCGTAAGCGCTCTACGGGCTGGGCGCATACAAAATGGAAACCGCATAAAAACCACCCCGCTTATTTTAGGAAAACGGGACAGGACGATGTTGAATATGTAACGTTCACGCATTCGGAAACGGTCGATTTTGACAAAGACAATAAGGCAAAGCCGATTGAAAAACACGACGTTGTGAAAACGCGAAGGTTAAAAGTCAATATCGATAAAACCGAAAAGAACAAGGGTGAATATTCACACGTTATTCCTCGTGTATATGAGGGCAGGCGCTCGGCGTTAGGTTCGGGAACGAATAAATATAAACTTGCCGAGGAAGATAAGCCGATTGTCGATGATATTTTTAAGAATGGCAAGCGTTATAAAGTATCTCATACAAGCGGTAAACCGAAAAGCAAAAGCCCCGCCGATGACGGCAGGGCAAAAAAAAGAAAGTAGCCACGGGCAAATAAATGCCCCCTTTCGTGGAACTCCGAGGACGAAAGCGGAAACCGCTAACACCGAGTCAACTACTTTCTACTATTATTATACGGGAAACGTAGCAAAAAGTCAAGCAATTTTATTCGGAAGGGACGCGGCAGGAAATAAAAAAGCGCGGACAGATCGCTCCGCCCGCGGCTACTACGATTATGCGTCCGAAATCTACTGCAAAACGAGCAAGGTTTAAATACGAAAGCGCGTCCGCGATCGCCCTTGCAAGTCCGAGAAAACCCTTTCAGGTACTATTATTATATACCGAAGAACCGAAAAAGTCAATATTTAATGTCAAAAAAGTCAAGTGGTTTTATAAGGAGCGCTCGAAATAATGGATTGGACGGGTAACAGAGAATCGGTATTCCGTTCGATCGGCGCAAGCAATCATTCTCCGCAGGAACGGGAGAAAAACGATTATTACGCGACCGATCCGAAGGCAATCGATTTGTTACTCACGAAAGAACGCCCCGCGCCGCGGATATGGGAATGCGCGTGCGGGGAAGGGCATTTGTCGAAACGGCTCACGGAACTCGGTTTTAAGGTGTATTCAAGCGATCTCATTGCGCGCGGGTTCGGTGAGCAAAAGGATTTTCTCAAACAGACGGAACTTCCGCTGCCGCATTGCGACATACTGACCAATCCGCCGTATAAATACGCCGCGGAATTTGTGTTGAAAGCGTTGGAACTTGCCGAGCCGGGCAGCGGCGTGTATATGTTCCTGAAACTGACGTTTTTGGAAGGGCAGAAGCGGCGGCAACTCATATACGAACCGTACCCGCCGCAGAAAGTGTGCGTGTTTACGCGGCGCATAAATTGCGCGCGCGGCGGAGATTTTGAAACGTATTCTTCTGCCGCCGTGGCGTATGCGTGGTACATATGGCGGAAAGGATACCAAGGCAGAACTTATATTGAATGGATCTGACAAAATGCAGAGTAGTGTAACAGGGATAATCGGGACAAAAGAATACAGGGACTACCGCAGGGAATTGGAGCGCGGATGCAGACGCCGCGACCGCTTTTCCCGCCTTTGCGCATGGTTGGAGCGGCTTTCGCGCGAAAGTTTCAAGAATACGCGCAGGTATCTTCGGTTTTTCGCGTGCATAGGGCTTGCCTATCTCATCGCATTCTTCGCCACGAAAGATTATTACCACGGATGGTACGGCGTTCTGTGCAGTTTTTTCGACGTTTCCGTATTCAAGGATATACGGTGGGAATGGGCGCTGCTATGGAAGATCGGAAAACTCATATTGCAACTCGCCGCACTCGTCGGGGCGGGATTCTCGGTTTACTTTATCGTCAAGCGCTGCGCGGCGAAGTACTATCAAAGTATGTATTTTGCGCAGGCAAACGGATACATGGTCAATCAGCATTCCGTGTGCTGCACAGGGCCGCCGGGCGCGGGCAAGACCTCATACGGCGGCGATATGGCGGTACACGTTGCCGCGCGGCGGTGGGAAGATCTGAAATACGATTACCATACGCAGAAACGGCAGGTGATGAATTGGATCCGTCTCGGCATGACGGAAGAGCTCGAAAAATTCCGCGCGATCAAGGACGCATATCTGTTCTTCAAAGCGCGGGAACGATGGTATGTTCCCTGCCTTGCCACGACGTTCGGAATGCGCGTCGGCGGCAGATATACATACAAGGCAAACAACAAGTTTTTCACGCAGATGCAACGAATCCCCGAATACTGCGTGATTTTCGACGACGAGGCGGGCAGCACGAAGGGCGCGAACACCTCTTCCAACGTGGCGGACAATGTTGCAGACTTTTACCGCTACATCAGGCACTACGGCGATTTTATGATCGTCATGACGGAACAGGGCGACGACGGCGCGGGAAAATATATCCGCAAATGTCTCGACAACACGATCTATTGTAAAGGGCAGAAGTGGGTGTTCCGTCCCGATTTTCTCCTGCGCTTGTTCGAACGCATGAAGCGGAAGATGATCGAGGGCGAAGAAAACGGCCTATGCCGCTTGCGTTATAACGCGTTCGTCTATTATCTCGGCAAGATCGCGCGGACGATAGGCTACCGTCAGATCACATATAAAAATATGGGCAACATCGAGCACGAGGACGGGGAACTGAAAGGCACGGGCGGAAAGATCTTCCTTCCCGCGCGGCTCATATACGATTACGACGACAGGGCTTACAGGTTCACCTATAAAGCGAAGGATCTTCCGCTCGATCTCGAAGGTTGGGACAGGCTGACGCTCCTTCCGAAGGACGATCTGCGCAACGTGTCGGTGGTGCGCGACGACAGGCAAAAAAGCGAAACAAAAAAACCCGTTTAAACGATTTGAGACAGAGTATAAATTGAAAATTCAATTTTCAGGCGGGGTAAAAAGTACTCTGTCTGACAGAAAACGTCGGTTTTTAAACCGGAACAGTAAATTTTCCATTCGAGTGGAAAAAGGAGCGGATAATGGATATCAGAATCACGGGAACGGTAGAAGAATGCAACGCGGCAGCGGAATATTATGCGGCTTTGGAAAAGCAGGACAATGTGCGGTATGTTTCCGTATCGAGGCTGTACCCGAACAGAGGCAGCAACAAACTTTTCCGTCTGTACATTCAAGTAGAATACTACGCGGAAAGGGACGCGGCGGCAACGCCCGGCAAAAGCAACGCAATAGCCAAATATCCGCCGAAGGCGGGTAAATATATCGAGAGGTGAACTCATGAGCAAACGGACGACGGATCTCACCGAGGAAGAAAAGGACGCGCAAGCGCCTTCGAGCAAGCGGATCATAACGATCGACAGCCGAGCGATCGACGAGGCGATAACCCGCCTTCGCCGCCCTTACGGATTATTGACAAAGGCAGGGATCGAAACGGGCGGCATGCGCCCGCGCGACGCGTGGAATGCCGTGAACGAACTGCGCAAAGCGGAATCCGCCGCGCGGCGCAGGGAAAAGGAAGAGAAAAGAGCCAAAGCAAAGCCGGTCAAAAAGGTAAAAACCGCGTCGGCGCGTACTTCCCCGAAGGCAAAGAAAACGCGGGAAATTGCCGTCGTTCCCGCGCTGTCGGCAAGCAACGTCAACGCGGCGAATAATAACAGCCATTTTAACAGAGGGGATAACACGGTCAAGAGTTACGAAGCCTATGCCGCCGAGATCAACGGTTGGGATATTCCCGTCAGCAAAAAGGAAAAACTCATCGCGGATCTGCACAAGCGATTCGAGGAACAACTTTCCATGGACGCGCGGTACGTTCCGTGGACGGTAGCAGGCCCGGCGCGCTATCCCGCGCAAAAAATGAACGCGCTGGCCGACAGAAGAATGAAAGCGAGCGCCGATTTTGTGCAATGGTTTGACGGTATCCGTGAGAACGTCAAAAACAGCAAGATACAATATAAAGACGACCGCAAAGAAAAGGCACGGCGCGAAGAAGAGCATTTTAACAACATGATGCGCGGGGTGGCGCACCCCGACGCGGCAATGGTCGGGTATTGGCTCATGCCGATCGCGCAATACGATCCCAAACGGTATGCCGAGTTATACGAAAAGTACGATAAAGACTACCGATTCAGGAAGAACACGAGCGCGGCAAAACTGTATCAAATGGTGAAAGACGGCAAATACACGGGCGTAAAACCGCCGAAGAAACTCTATGAGAGCGACAGTTACAATGCTTATCAGAAGCGGATACAGAGCGGAGAGCGGGTATTTATCAAGTTTACGATAAAGCCGAAACCGCAGATGGTCTATGCCATGAAGCGACGCGGGTGGCATTGGAACTCTTTGGAAGGCGCTTGGAGCGTTCCCGTAGATAAGTATGACGCGAAATTCGTCAAAGGGATCGAAGAAAATTACAAGAAATACTTGTAAAAATACATAAGGAGAAGGAAAAAATGAACAAAAAACAGGCAAAAACGCCGTCTAAAACGCGGTCGGCAAGCAAAAGAACGGTGCAAAAGCCGTCTTTTGATGTAAAAGATGTGTATGCGCGAGCGGCAAAACCCGCTTCGGGAACAAAGGAAGAAAGAATCAGGCGGATAACCGCGCTCGGCGTATCGCGGGAAGATGCGATAAAAGCGGTAAATGCGGAAGATTCTTTCAGGGCAAGGCAACGGCGTATGCAATCCGCAACGCCGAAAAGGACGACTCCGCAGGCAAATAAAACATATACCGTTTGGGATACCAAAACGGGCAAAACTTTTGCCACGCAGGGCGAGGCGATCGCCTACGCAAACGAAAAAAGGCGCAAAACGGGCGAAATTTTGTCCGTCACGCAGACAAAACGGAAGGTGACGCATAAGTTTGTGGGCGACAAGAACAGCCCGAAGAGGTAAACCCGCCGCGGGCGGCGTCTATCCATCTTTAATAGCATATTCCTGCAGGGAATAAAACGGGACGAACGCACGGCTATCGTAAAAATAAGACGCGCGTGCGCGGCTTATAGATAGCCGTGCGGGCGTTCCGTTTCCTGCGGGAATAGCGGAAGATGGATTATTGATAACTATGTATCAATATGTGTGTCGGACTACAAATATTGAAGTACGACCGAATTATTTTCAAAAATTTGCGCTTGTCGCAAATTTTTGAACCGCCGTATTTTTCGGCGGTTTTGCTCAAAATTTTCAAGAGTTTTTCGAGGAGGCCGAGAGAGCATGAGAGCGATCCGAATGGATGCAATCGCGAAATTGCATGTTGCGGAGATCAATATTTTAGTTATGCTTGCGGAACGCCTCGGAACGGACAGCAAAAGAATAGATTACAGAGAATTTGCGGAAGAATTGGGGCTTTCACGCAATACCGTAAAATACAACGTTGACAAATTGATCTCGGCGGGGCTCGTCCATGTAATCGGCGGGAAACTTTCGATCGCGGAAGAGATATTCTCCGAACTTCCCGAACCTTCGGGATGATTTTCGAATAATGCCTACAACGTTATATTTATGCGGTTTTCGTCCTGGCCTTTGCTGTTCCGCTAAAAAACAGTGGTGTTGTCTGCCGTTCGAGCGAGGTGAAAAATGACATTGACGAACCTGCACGAAGGAAGGCGCGTGCAGAAAAGCGCATCAAACGGTTTGTGCTATTCCGGTTAAAAATAGCAGGTGGGTGCGGCGACGTCGTGGCTGAGACGGCGCAGCATCGTCCGGGTTATCGGGGATAGGGGAGCGCAATATCCACGCCGGGCGATGCCAAAATTTATTTTTTTGTTTTCTATTACAGGGAGCCCCGCGCCAAAAATGGCGCGAGAGAGAAGGATGACAAATGCCGAACGGGGCATCCCCGTCTATCCATCTGTCGGCGGCTTGGGCAATCGGTGCGGTCGGGAGCAATAGGAAGGCTGGTAAGGTTGCAAGCAGAAGCGCTCGGCGACATGATCGAGCCTGTCTGAAACAGTTGCCTCGGCCGACAATGGAATAGTGCGCCCTTTTTTCCATTCGAGTGGAAATCACTAAAATATAGGAAAACCTCCCGTTTTTCACGAGAGGTTAGAATCGGAATTTTGGGGTAGTTTTGGAACAGTTGTTGCAAATATACAATATATAGATATATTGTTTTATATATCTACAATATTTGGTGTTTTATTTTGAAATTTGTCGGATTCAAGTCCCATTCTTCACACCAAAGAAAGACACCGCAAAATTTGCGGTGTCTTTCTTTTTATAAAATTGCGAATTGAAATTAAAATGCCGTTTTTTCGGAAAAAATAACGTCGGTTTTGATTATTTCATGTAAAACACTTGACAAAATTTGTTTTTTCTCATATAATAAAGTTGGCAGGGGAACGTTCACCTGCCTAAAATGGAAGGAGGAAGAGAGATGAAAAAATTTGTAGCAGTGCTTATGAGCGCAACGATGCTTTGTTCTCTCGCGCTGTTCGCGTCTTGCAGCGACGACAACGGGAACATCGGCAAGATGGACGGGAATTTCGACGCTGAAGCGACGGACGAGGAACTTGCCGAGGCGTTGACGCAAATGCAATCCGCGATCAGCGGCGGGACGATACTCGGGGATACCGATTCGCAGGATTGGTCTTTCGGTTTTGAAGCTCGGATGGACTTCAATTTCGGCATGACGGTAACAGGCGCAGAGAGCACGGAAACCGTGAATATCGACCTCGGCGCGGGGTATCAACTCGCACTCGATGATGAGGGCATGAAGGGCGCGGGCAATTTGTCTTTGTCCGGCAATGATACAAATCAGACGAATATCGACTACGATATCGGGCTGTATAACGACGTCGATTATATGTACTTCGATATGAGTTCGGTCGAGGAAAATGCTAAATTCAAAATTTCCTGGGACACCCTTTTGGATGCCGCCGATTCCGTAGGCACGCCCGGTGCTGTTTTGCCGGATACAACGGAGCCCACCATGTCGGCTGCAGCCGATACGGGTTCCGAAAGCGACAGTGATCAGCAGACGGATACCGCAGTGAGCGCCGATATTGCGGAAATAATCGCAGGGCTGAAAGAGATGGGCTGTAAAGTGTACATAGACGACGCCGACGGGCTGAAAGTCAAGCTGAGCGTATCGGAAAACACGGTCGACATGATCTTGGCGGCATTGAGTGCGGAATTGCAAGGCATTTCTGAGTTGATCGAATTCTCTGCGTTCAAATGCGACCTGTATTTTGCCATGACCGCGGAGGGAGTGTTCTCTCAGATCAGTGCGGATATCGACATCGACATGAGTCTGGATCTGAGCGGTCTCGGCGTCGGCAGTTACGACATCGATTTTTCCGGCGGTATGTATGTGAAGGCATACAGCGGCGAAGTGGAAGTTCCCGACGATTTAGCTTCCTATATAGAGCAGACGGAAGTACCTTCGCTGCCGTCGCCCGTAAACTGAACAACGGCGATACATAAAGTGAAAAGGCGGACTGCGGTCCGCCTTTTTTTGCTGTTATAAAGAACATAAAAGGGCGCCCCGCGCATATTGCGCGGGGCGCAGTTTAGCAAAATTTCTGTTTACTGAAATACTCTGACGCGGATGACGAAATCAAAACTTTCGATCTCTTTGACCGTCTTGTCGGAGATCTTCGCGTCGAGGTCTACGAGCATGTACGCTTTATCCTTTTTGGATTTGTCGATGATGTTCGCAATGTTGATGCCGCTTGCGGAAATGGCGGAAGTCACTTTCGAAATGACGCCTTCCACGTTGTTGTGCATCACCGCGATCCTCGAAGAGGTCGAACGGGGCGCGCTCACGTCGGGGAAGTTCACGCTGTGCGTGATGTTTCCGTTTTCGATGTAATCGACGAGTTCCTTTGCTGCCATCTGAGCGCAGTTGTCTTCCGCTTCGGGCGTGCTTGCGCCGAGGTGGGGCACGCAGATGATGTTGGGTACGCCGATAAGTTCATCGGAGGGGAAGTCGGTGATGTAGCGCTCCAACTTGCCGCTTTCTACCGCCGCAAGTACGGCGCCCGTATCCACGAGCTCGCCGCGGGAATTGTTGATGAGCACAGCGCCGTCCTTCATCTTGGCGAAGGTGTCCGCATTGAACATCTTCTCGGTGTCGGGGGTGAGGGGAACGTGTACGGTGATGAAATCGGAAGATTTGATGAGCGTGTCGAGGTCGGCTGTCCTGACTCTGTTGTCGAGGTGCAGAGCGCCCGCAACGGAGAGGTAAGGATCGTACCCGACGACGTTCATGCCGAGGTCGACCGCGGTGTTTGCGACCATCACGCCGATCGCGCCCAAACCGATCACGCCGAGCGTTTTGCCGGAGATCTCATGGCCGACGAATTTCGACTTGCCTTTTTCCACGGCTTTGCCGATGCCCTCGGTGCCTTTGAGCGTCTTTACCCAATCGATCGCGTCGGTGATCTTTCTGCCGCCGAGCAAAAGTTCGCAAATGACGAGCTCTTTCACGGCGTTCGCGTTCGCGCCGGGGGTGTTGAATACCACGATGCCCTTTTCGGTGCAGGCGGGGATGGGGATATTGTTTGTGCCCGCGCCCGCGCGCGCCACGGCGAGAAGCTCGTCGTTTAAGGGGTATTCGTGCATATTGAAGCTGCGAAGCATGATCCCGTCGGGGTTCTTCGCTTCCTTCGTAAAGGTGTAGCCCGCGGGGAATTCCTTGTCCGCAACGGGGCTGATTTCGTTGAGTTTAAGAATTTGAGGCATGGTCTTTCTCCTTATCGCATTCGCCCTTAAATCAGGCGTTTTCCTTTTCGAATTTCTTCATGAACTCGATGAGCGCTTTCACGCCTTCTACGGGCATTGCGTTGTAAATGGAAGCGCGCATACCGCCGACAAGGCGATGTCCTTTTATGGAAACCAACCCCGCCGCCTTCGCTTCTTTTACGAACTTTTCGTCGAGCTCTTTGGAGCCGGTAACGAAGGGCACGTTCATGATGGAACGGTATTTTTTCTCTACGCTGTTGGTGTAGAGCTTGGAATTGTCGATAAAGTCATACAAAAGCCCCGCTTTGTATTCGTTGACCTTGTTGATCTCTTTGATGCCGCCCAATTTTTTGAGGTGGCGCAGAACGAGGTTCGCCATGTAAATGGAGAAACAGGGGGGCGTATTATAGAGGGAACCGTTGTCTGCCTGCGTTTTCCATTTCAGCATGGTGGGGCAGACGGGCAGAGGATTTTCGATAAGGTCTTTCCTCGCGATGACGATGGTAACGCCCGCGGGGGCAAGGTTTTTCTGCGCGCCCGCATAGATGACGCCGAATTTCGTCACGTCGATTTCGCGGGAGAGGATCTCCGAGCTCATGTCGCAGACGAGCGGCTTTTTCGTTTCGGGGAATTTGATGTAGCGCGTGCCGAAAATGGTGTTGTTCGAGCAGATGTGCACATAGTCGGAATCGTCGTTGAAGGCGATCTTGTCTACGTCGGGAATGTAGGTGTAATTTTTGTCTTCGGAAGAAGCGACTTTTCTCGCTTCGCCGTAGATCTGACCTTCCTGCCAAGCCTTTTTGGAGAAGTTGCCGGTCACGATGTAGTCCGCTTTGCCCGTGTGCATCAAATTGAGGGGGACAGCAGCAAACTGCTGGCTCGCGCCGCCCTGCACGAAGATGACGCAATAATCGTCGGGTATGTTCATCAGCTCGCGCATCAGCGCTTCCGCCTCTTCCACGATGGGGGCGAACGCCTTGTCGCGGTGGCTGATCTCCGTTACGCTCATGCCCGTTCCCTGAAAATCGAGAAATTCCTTCTGCGCTTCCTCGAGCACTTCGATGGGAAGCATGGAAGGACCTGCCGAAAAGTTGTAAACTCTCATGATAAATCTCCTCCGATTCCGGCTACGGGCGCAACTGTGCCCGTGTCGATACTGTACTTAATTATTATATAATAAAGTGAACGGTTTGACAAGTGTTTCCCGCCACGATTCGCGCCGAAAAGCAATTTTTTGGCGAAGCGTATAAAAACTTCGCGTGAATGTCAAAAAATAATCGGGCAAAGTATTTACTTTTTTTCCGAAATGTAGTAAAATAGTACAAGGAGAACTGTAAATCCATAAAACACCATGAAGCGCAAGGCTTCGACAGGGGGCTGTATGTCTGATTCCTTCAACAATAAATTAAACGGTCTTTCTCCCGTAGAGCGGCTCAAGGTGACCGACAAATACCTCTCCGAAATGCGTGGCATCCTCATGCAGATGGACGAGATCGCCGCATTCCGCGCGAAGGAAGGCAAACCTGCGTCCGACGAGGTCGGCGGGTATAAGCGTTCTTCCGTCATCAATATGATCGAGGAACTTGAAAAGCAGAAGGAGAGCATCCTGAAGGAGCTTGCCTCCGCGGAAAAGACTGCCGCTGCGAAAGCTGAGGCGGCGCAGAAAGCAGCTGCCGAACAGCGCAGGAAAGAGCAGGGGAGCGCCAAGGCTCCCGCCGTGCGCGAAACCGCAGTGCAGGCGGCAAAGCCTTCTCAGCCCGCAAAGCCCGAAACGGCGGTTTCCGGATTCATGCACGGCGACAACGCGCTCGCCATCGAGAGCGTGTATTCCGGGCTTTCCATGGATATAGAAAAAATGCGCGACGATATCCTGCAGGAGCTGAAATATTCCTACAAGCAGGATCTCGCGATATACGACGATCTTTCCGAGAAGATAGAGGCGATCAAACAGATAGACCTCGAAGCGCTCGAAGAAAAACTGCGGCCGTTGCAGGCGCTCGCCGCGCTCGCGGAAAAGCTTGACAGTTTACAGCCGCTCGACTATGACGCGCTCGCGGAAAAGGTCGCCGAAAAACTGACGCTGCCCGAAAGCGCGGCAGCCGCACCGCAGGAGATCGATTACGACGAGCTTGCGGGCAAAGTGGCTGCGCTCGTTGCGGGCGGGGCCGCCGCGGCAGGCGGCGCGCAGCTCGCGTCGGTGGAAAACAAGATAGAGGAAGTGCAGCGCACGCTCAGCGGGGCGGTCAGCGTCAAGCAGATGCCCGAATTCAAAAAGCTGGATGCGCTTATCGCGGAATATCTTAAAACGCTTTCATACGATCTGCTGCCCGATATACTCGTTACGGCGGATTCCATCAAAAACACGGCGAACCGTTACATCGTCAGCGGGAACGATCTGCGCGGGGAAACGATGCTTTCCGATCTCCGCCTGCGCCTGACGCGCGTGAACGTGTGGGGCGCGAACGCGCTTGCCGCCGTGGGCGACGCTGTAAAGACGAACAAACTTCCTTCCCTGTATTCGGAAGATGCGTTCAAGGCGTTTTACGAGGCTTGCGCCGCATTGGAGCAGGGGCCCGCTTTGCCCGACGACGAGCTTGCGGGCAAGGTGGCGCGCACCAAGGACGCGCTCTTCAACGACGCCGATCAGAGGATACTCGACAGGGATACGCTCGCCGAATTTGCGGCGGCGCGCGACGAACTCGGCGGGGAAGCGCCCGGCGAGGGTAAAGTCGCGGAGCTCACCGAGCTGAAAAAAGAGCTGATGAGCTTCAACCTCTCTTACTTTATCGACTTCGAACCCGCGATACCGCAGGAACAGCCCGCTTCCTCCGTAGATACGGAAGCGATCCTGAACGCGATACGCGAAATGAATGCGGCTGCGCCCGCCGGAGCGGCGCCTGCCGCGGCGGCACCCGCGGCGCCCCTTGCGGAGAGCGGAGAACTTGCCGCCCTCGCCGCGAAAAAACCCAATCTTTCTGTCAAAAAGCCGCGCGTACTGCGCCCCGCCGTGTCGTCTAAAGACAACAAGACGGAAAAGACGGAACAGCCGCTGCGCACCGTCCGCCGCAGCATAAAACTGACGGACGAAAACCCCGACTCACTCTCCAAAAAGCTGGTCGAAGAGCTTGCGCTCAAAATTGCGAACAGCCGCGTGCGCTGAGGCGGTCGGTAAACGGGAACGACAGGGCAAAACGCCCTTAAAATAACGAACGGCGGCAGGAAAGCCGCCTCGCAGAGGCCGTAAAAATGCGACATCGCAAACGGCGGGCAGCGGATGCGTTCCGAGCGAACGCCCCGGGCGCGCAGCGTTTGGCGGAGCGCGAAACAGTATTTACAAAAGGCTGATCGTTGATTCAGCCTTTTGTTTTTGGCGGCTTGCGGAAGGAGTGTAAATTGGATCAGAAAAAACGCGGCAACGCGCCGCAGGCAAAAGCGGGCACGGGAAGAGTTGCGCCCCGCTTTATCGGCAATGTCAGAAACGTGCAGCAGAGAGAAGAGAAGAGGCCTGCGGAGAACAAGGACGTCCGTGCGGACAGGCGCGGCAACAGGCAGCGCGGGGAAAACGCGCGGCAGGAAACGGCGGCGGATCCCGCAAAGGCGAAGAAGGGCAAGCGCGGTAAGAATCCCGTAAAGATCATTTTCCTCGGCGGCGTCGGGGAGATCGGCAAGAACATGACCGCCATCGAGTTCGGGAACGACATCATCGTCATCGACGCGGGGCTCACCTTCCCCGACGAAGAGCTGCCCGGCATCGACCTCGTCATTCCCGACATCAGCTACCTCGTGCAGAATAAGAACAAAGTGCGCGGCATACTCATTACGCACGGGCACGAGGACCATGTCGGCGGCATCGCTTATTTGTTGAAAGAGATACAGGCGCCCGTATACGGCACCAAGCTCACGTTGGCGCTTGCCGACAACAAACTGCGGGAACAGCGCATCAACAAGGCGCATCTCATATGCGTAAAGCCCGGCGATAAAATAAAGCTCGGCTGTTTCGGGGTGGAATTTATCAACGTGAACCATTCCATCGCGGGGGCGGTCGCGCTTTGCATCGACACGCCGCAGGGCAGGATATTCCACAGCGGCGACTTCAAAATAGACCTGACGCCCGTGGCGGGCAAGCCCATAGACCTCTCCCGCCTCGCGGAGATCGGAAGGGAAGGCGTAAAACTTCTGCTCTGCGAGTCCACGAACGTGGAGCGCCCCGGCTATACGATGAGCGAAACGGTCGTGGGGACGACGCTCGACCATCTCTTCTCCGAAAATACCGACAGGCGCATCATCGTTGCGACGTTCGCGTCGAACGTGCACCGCTTGCAGCAGATCGTGGATCTTGCGGTAAAGTACAGGCGCAAAGTCGCGCTTTCCGGGCGCAGTATGCTCAACGTTGTGGACGCGGCGAGCAAGATAGGCGAGCTTTCCATTCCCGAAGGCGTACTGATCGACGTGGAAAAGTCGAAAAACTTTTTCGACCGCGAGATCGTCATCGTGTCGACGGGCAGCCAGGGCGAACCCATGAGCGCGCTCACCCGTATGGCGGCGGGAGAATTCAACAAAGTCACCATCGGGCAGAACGATACCATCATCATTTCGGCAAGCCCCATCCCCGGCAACGAAAAAATGGTATACCGCGTCATCAATAATCTGTACAGAAAGGGCGCGAACGTCGTTTACGAAACGCTCGAAAAGATACACGTTTCGGGGCACGCCTGCCAGGAAGAGCTGAAAATTTTGCATTCCCTGCTCTCGCCGGAGTATTTCATTCCCGTGCACGGCGAATACAGGCACTTAAAGCGGCATGCGCAGCTCGCCGTCGAGCTGGGCATGAGCGAAAACAATATCCTTTTGCCGGACATCGGTAATTGCGTAGAGCTTTCGCAAAAGGGGATGCTGTTCGGCGAAAGCGTGTCGTCGGGTTCCCGCCTCGTAGACGGGGCAAGCCTCGAAGACAGGGAAAACAGCATCGTCATGAAGGACAGGAAACACCTTTCGGAAGACGGCATATTCGTCATTACCGCCTGCGTTTCCGAGCGGAGCGGAGATCTTTTGAGCGATCCCGTCGTCGTCAACCGCGGGTTCGTCATGCCCGAAAATGCCGATTACCTTTCCGATATCAGGCAGATCGTCGTAAACTGCGCGGCGCAGACGGACGTGCGTGCGGACGTGAACAATACCGAGCTCGCCGCGGCGATCAAAAAGTCGGTAAAGAATTTCATCTATAAAAAGACAAAGCAGAACCCCGTCATCATGGCGCTCATCACAAGGGTATGAGCGCGGAAAATATCCGTTCCCTCTTTGTCCCGCGCGTCGACGGGCGCATATTGAAAATGCGGGAAGAGCGCAAGGACAGGCGCGATCCTGTCTGCCCGGACGAGGTCTTGAACTATCTGCTGCTTACGGTGCGCGCGGTCTCTCCCGAAAATATTTTAGAGATCGGCACGGCGGAAGGGCTTTCGGGCGCGGCTATGCTTTTTGAGGCGCCAAACGCGCGCCTCAGCACCATAGAAATTGACGAAGAGCGGTATGCGGCTGCAAAGGAAAATTTTGCGGCGCTCGGGCTTTCCGATCGCGTCCGCTGTATTTTGGGCGACGCGGCCGACGTTCTGCCCGCGCTTGCAGGGCCGTTCGACCTGATATTTTTGGACGGACCGAAGGCGCAGTATGTGCATTATCTGCCCGATCTAAAACGGCTTTTGCGCGTCGGAGGCGTACTCGTCGCCGACGACGTGCTTTTATACGGTTGGGTGGACGGGCGCGTGCCCGTGCCGCAAAAGCGCCGCTCCCTCGCCGAACGGATACGCGAATATCTTGTTGCCGTTGCGGAGGACGAAACGCTCATCACATCGGTGCTCGACATCGGCGAAGGCGTAGCCGTCAGCGTAAAGCGGCGGTAGCGGCCGCAAGCGCAGGACGGGGCAGGGCCCGCACGGAAGAGATACGAACATGAAAAGAACACCTGAACTGCTCGCGCCGGCGGGCAATTTCGAAAAACTGAAAACGGCGCTCTATTTCGGCGCCGACGCGGTATATTTGGGCGGTAAGAATTTTTCTCTCCGCTCATTTTCGGATAATTTCGGAAAAGAAGAATTGAAAGAAGCCGTAGAATTTGCGCACGCCCGCGGAAAAAAGGTGTACGTTACGGCGAACATTTTTGCGAAAAATGCCGACTTCCCTGCCCTTGCGGACTATTTTTCGTACTTGCAGGAGATCGGCGCGGACGCAGCGCTCGTGACGGACGCGGGCGTTTTGTCTGTTGCCAAAAAAGCGGCGCCCGAACTTGCCCTGCATATCTCCACGCAGGCGAACACGACCAATAAATACGCCGCCGGATTTTGGCGGGAGCAGGGCGCGAAGCGCGTCGTTCTCGCGCGCGAACTTTCGATCGCCGAGGTGCGGGAGATAAAAGATCACTGCCCCGATCTGGAACTGGAAGTGTTCGTGCACGGCGCGATGTGCATCTCTTACAGCGGCAGGTGCCTTTTGAGCAATTATCTTGCGGGGCGCGATTCCAACCGCGGCGAGTGCGTGCAAGCTTGCAGGTGGAAATACCGCCTGCGTGCCGAGGACAGGGAAGGGGAAATTTTTGCCGAAGAGGACGATCGCGGCACTTATATTTTCAACAGCAAAGATCTGAATTTGTCTGCGCACCTTTCCGCGCTCGCCGATGCGGGCGTCGATTCGTTCAAAATCGAAGGGCGCATGAAGAGCGCCTATTATGTGGCGACCGTCGTCAATGCCTACCGCAGGCTTCTGGACGGGAAGATGACTGCGGAAGAGGCGGCGCGCGAGCTTGACACGGCGGCGCACCGCGACTATACGGAGGCGTATGCCTTCGGCAACAACGACAAAACGGTCAACTATGCCGACTCTCAGACGGCGGGCACCCGCGTGTATACGGCAAACGTGTTGGAAGGCGCGCACGCGGGCGGCGCGGCGCTCATAGAAATGCGCAACCGTTTCCGCCTCGGCGACGAGCTTGAAATACTTTCCCCGTCGGATAGTTTCGGCAGGCGTTTTACCGTGGAAGAGATGCGCGGCGAGGACGGAGAGAGCGTTGCCGACGCAAAGCTCGTACAGCAAAGGCTGCGTATATTCTGCCCGCACGAACTGTGCGCGGGCGACATTTTGAGAAAGGTACCGAAGGGGGAATAACGTCGCGGAAAGATGGACAGGACGGTCTTGCATTCCGATCTGAATAATTTTTACGCCACGGTGGAAAAAAAGCTGTATCCCGAACTTGCGGGTAAGCCGATCGCCGTCTGCGGGGATAAAGAGGCGCGCCACGGCATCGTGCTCGCCAAGAGCGAAGAGGCGAAAAAGTTCGGCGTAAAGACGGGCGACGTCATATGGGAGGCGCAGCGCAAGTGCCCGGGGCTCGTCATCCGCCCCGCGCGGTTTTCCGAGTATGTGCGCTGGTCGCGCGCCGTGCGCGATATTTACGCGCGCTATACCGACCTCATCGAGCCGTTCGGCATAGACGAATGCTGGCTGGACGTTACGCACAGCAAAATTTTCGGCAGCGGCGAACAGATCGCGGAGCGCATACGCGGGGAAGTGAAGGAAGAACTCGGGCTGACCGTTTCCGTCGGCGTAAGCTTCAATAAAGTGTTCGCAAAGCTCGCGAGCGATCTCAAAAAACCCGACGCTGTCACCGTTGCGGGAAGGGAAGACGTCAGTCGGAAAATCTGGCCGCTTCCCGTTTCAGACCTGTTGTATGTGGGCAGGGCGACCGCGAAAAAACTTTCGTCCGTCGGCATTGCGACCATCGGTCAGCTTGCGGCGGCAGAGCCTTCGTTCCTGAAAAAATTCCTCGGCAAATGGGGCGAAACGCTTTCCTCCTATGCCCGCGGAGAAGACAATTCTCCCGTGCGCAATATGAATGAAACGGCGGATCTGAAATCTATCGGCAATTCCGTCACCTATCGCGAGGATATTTATAATTATGAAGACATCAAGCGCCTGCTTTACGTCCTGAGCGAAAGCGTCGCGTCGCGGCTGAACGCTTCGGGCATGGGCAAGGCAGACACCGTGCACCTGTGGGTGCGCGATAAAGAGCTGGAAAACTATTCTTTTCAGAAAAAAGTGCGCCCCACGGCGCTGTGCGGCGAGATAGCCGAGGCGGCTTTCGCGCTTTTCAAAAGCCAATACAAGGCGCGCCGCGCGGTGCGCGGGCTGGGCGTTACCGTTTCGGGGTTCGATAAGGGCGTGCGGCAGATGACGCTCGACGACCTTTCGGGCGAATACGAAAAGAAGGAGCGCGCGGAAAAGGCGGTCGGCGAAATACGCAAAAAATACGGTTACTCCAAAATTCAGCGGGGCATCATGTACGAAGACAGGACCGCGCTCACCATGGACGTGCGCGGCGAACGGCTGGTGCGCCCCGGCGGATTGGACGGAGAGATCGCCTCGCAGGACGAGGGAGAGTTCGAAACCGGACCGTTTGAAGACGAATGAGGAGCTGTTATGAAGTATAAGAAAAAAGAATTTGCCGAAAAACACGGCCTTACCTGCGGGAAACACTGCGTGTGGGGCGTGTACGAGGGGTATCACGTCCATATCAAATATACGCCCGTCGGCAATCCGCGCTGCCTTATCACCGTCGTCACGGCGGCGGGCGGCAAGGAAAAGAGTTTGGAAAAATATCTCGGCGCGCAAAAAAATAAGCTGAACATTTCTAATTTCGGCGTCGTAAAACTCGGGCTTATGGTCTGCCCGAAGTTTACGGGCGAGGTGTTTGCCCGCGCGGAGCACATACTCGATGAAATTTGCGCGCACCTGAAAAAAGCGGGGTTCGCGGGCGCAGACGTTTGCCCGTACTGCGGCGCGGCCATCAAGGAGGGCGGCGTGCTTGCCACCGAGTCGGATATCCCGTTCCGCGTACACGAGGGTTGCTACGAGGCGGCGCTTGCCGGCGCGCGCGAAAAGGACAGGCTGAACGCGGAAAAGCCCGACCGCAAGGCGCTCGGTATGTTGGGCGGCTTTTTGGGCGCGCTGTTCGGGGCGGTCGTTTTCGTTCTCACATACGCGTGGTGGGGGTTCGGTTCGCTCGGGGCGGCGGCAGGCATACTGCTGGGGCACTTTTTATACAGGAAGCTCGGCGGCAAAAATACGCTGTTCTGTGCGGTATATTGCATTGCGGCGGCGCTCATACTTTCTTTTGCGGGGCACCTTTTCGGGCTGTTCATGGACGCGCGCGCCGCGGGCGGCGGTTGGAGCACCCTGTTCGATGCACCGCTTTCGGGAGGGAAGGCTGCGGCGCTGTTCATCGCAAATATCGCCTGTAACCTGCTGTTTACGGCGGCGGGCGGCGTCTACGCGGTGTATTCTTACCTGAAAGACAGGCGCACGATCGCCGATAAGATGCGCCGCCTCGACGGCTGAAAGCCAAAAAACGCGCGGCGCCGCTTAGAATGCGGCAATTTGTAAGGAGAAAGAAATGCTCATCGATTTTCATTCCCATGTGTTTTTGGATAAACTCGCCAAGGGCGCGGTTTCGTCGCTTGCGGAAAAGGCGCACTTTACGCCGTATACCGACGGCACGCTTTCCGCGACCAAAAAACTTATGCGCGAGCAGGGCGTAGACAAATTTGTCGCGCTCAACATCGCCGTTGCGCCGAGAACGGAGCGGCGCGTCAACGATTTTGCGATATCGCTTTTGCAGGAGGAAGGCGTGATCCCTTTCGGTTCGGTGCATCCGTATTCCGAAAACGCCTTTACCGAGCTGGACAGGCTGAAAGAGGCGGGCGTGAAGGGGATAAAATTCCACAACGAATATCAGGACGTGTTCGTCGACGACGCGAAAGCGGTGCAGATCTACAAGGCGTGCGCGGAGAGGGGATTCATCATGCTGTTCCACGGCGGGGCTGACAGGGGATTTGCCCCGCCCGTCAAAACTTCTCCCGAGCGCATGCGCCGCGCGATAGACGCGGTGCCGGGCGGCAAGTTCGTCGTGGCGCACCTCGGCGGGCAGGATATGATCGCCGATTCCGTCAGGTACCTTGCCGACTCGCCCGCGATGATAGACGTAAGTTTTTCCGCCAAGACCGCAGACGTGCACGAGGCGGAAGACTGCATCCGCGCCTTCGGCTTTTCCCGCGTGCTGTTCGGCACCGACTGCCCGTGGGATACGCCCGCAAATACGGTCGCTTTTCTCAAAAAGATGCGCTTTTCCGACGAGGAGTACTCCCTCATCTATGCAGAAAACGCGCTGCGTTTGCTCGGCGAAAAATAATGCGCCCGATTTTTATAAAACATATGTAAAGCAGTTGCTTTTTCCTGCCGTGTATGATATGATATATACATCAATATCGAAGGGGAGCGAAAATGTCCGGCGACGACGGCGACAGTACCGCCGATTATCCAAGTCCAAGTTCATATCGAAACTTTAAGGCATAACCGTATAGGCTATGTCTTTTTGTGTTATAATTTTTTTTAGGAGGTGCTTTTATCCTTTTATGGAAGAGCAGCAACGAAGGCCTTGGCACGCGATGTCTTACGAAGAGGTCGAGAAAGTTCTCGAAACTTCTGCGGAGGGCTTGAGCGATGCCGAGGCGGCAGCAAGGCTTGCTAAGTACGGCAAGAACAATTTAAGGCAGAACAAGCAGAAAAGCATCTGGAAGATGATCTGGGAACAGCTTACCGATGTAATGGTCATCATTCTGATCATCGCGGCAGTTTTTTCCCTGGTGATGCACTTTGTTGACGGCGAGGGGCTTGCGGAATGTATCGTCATTCTCGTGGTCATCGCGTTGAACGCGACCATCGGCGTCATTCAGGAAAAGAAGGCGGCGAATGCGTTGGAGGCGCTCAAAAACATGACCGCCCCGACTGCGCGCGTACTGCGCCAGGGGGAGGAGAGCGTCGTGCCCGCGAGCGAGCTGGTGCCCGGCGACATCGTATATCTCGAAGACGGGTGCATCGTGCCCGCGGATATGCGCATCATCCAAGACTCCAACATGAAAGTGCAGGAGGCGGCTCTCACGGGTGAAAGCGTGCCCTCCGAAAAGGACGGTCCGACCGTTCTTCCCGAAGACGCGCCTTTGGGGGACCGCGTCAATATGGCTTACAGTTCTTCCATCGTCATGTACGGCAACGCGACGGGCATCGTCGTCGGTACGGGCATGAATACGGAAGTCGGAAAAATAGCCGACCTTCTCGACGAGCAGGACGAAACGGATACCCCGATGAAGCGCAAGCTCAATTCGGTCGGCAAAACGCTGAGCCTCGTGGGGCTGATCGTCTGCGTGGTGATCTTCGCCATCGGGCTGATCCGCGACGGCTGGTCTGCATGGGTTAACTATGTGTTCATCGCAATTTCCCTTGCGATCTCCATTATCCCCGAAGGGCTGCCTGCCACGAGCACCATCATCATGGCGCTCGGCGTGCAGCGCATGGCGAAAAAGAATGCGCTTGTAAAGAGCCTGCCCGCCGTGGAAACGCTCGGCAGCGCCACCGTCGTGTGCTGCGACAAAACGGGCACGCTCACGCTGAATAAAATGACGGTCACGCACGTCGCCGTGGGGGCAGACTTCGATGACTGCGCGCCGACGCCCGTCGAGGCGCTCGCCGCAAAGTACGACAGGCGGGTGTACGACGACATTATCGCCGCGTCCGCGCTCTGCGTGAACGCGAAAAAAGATCCCGACAACCCCGGCAATATTTTAGGCGATCCCACCGAGGGCGCGCTCGTATATTTTGCGGAAAAATTCGGCGTCGATTCGGAAAAATTCGAGGACGAAAATCCCCGTATGTTCGAGCAGCCTTTCGATTCTGACAGAAAGCGCATGACGGTCATCAACGATATGCACATCTCGGAGAGCGGCGAGGCGAAAACGGTGTCTTCCGCATATGTGGCTTATACCAAGGGCGCGGTAGACGAAATGCTGCCGCTGTGCACGAAATATCAGACGGCGGACGGCGTGCGCGACATGACGGACGCCGACAGGGAAAAAATACTTGCCCTGTGCAATAAGATGAGCTCGGATGCGCTGCGCGTGCTCGGCTTTGCCAAAAAGGTATGGGCAAAAATACCCGAAGACGAGTCGGCGGACGTCGAATACGATATGACGTTTATCGGCGTTACGGGCATGATCGATCCGCCCCGCAAAGAGGTCATAAAGGCGGTGGAAACCTGCCACGAGGCGGGCATACGCGTCATCATGATCACGGGCGACCACAAAGTCACCGCCATGGCGATCGCCAAGCAGCTGCACATCTTCCGCGCGGGGAATACCGTCATTTCCGGTTCGGAGCTCGACGACATGACGGACGAACAGCTCGATGAAGCGGTCAAAACGTGCGTCGTGTTTGCGCGCGTTTCTCCTTCGGATAAACTGCGCATCATTCAGTCTCTCAAACGCACGGGCGAAGTCGCCGCCATGACGGGCGACGGCGTAAACGATTCGCCCGCCCTCAAAGAGGCGGATATCGGCGTCGCGATGGGCATAACGGGTACGGACGTTGCAAAAGACGCCGCCGATATGATCCTGCTCGACGACAACTTTACGACCATAGAATACGCCATCAGAGAGGGGCGCAGGGTATACAGGAACATACAAAAGGTGATACAGTTCCTCGTCGCGGGCAACATCGCGGAGATACTCATTTTGCTCCTTGCCGTCGTTTTCGGTTGGGAGATGCCCATTCTTGCGGTGCATATATTGCTCATCAACCTCGCGACAGACTCTCTGCCCGCAGTGGCTTTGGGCGTCGATCCCGCAAGCCCGAACGTCATGCGGCATAAACCGATCAAGAGCGGAACTTTGTTTGAAAAGGGCATGGTCTACCGCATCGTATTGCACGGATTGTTCATTTCAGCCGCGGCGCTTGCCGCATATTGGATCGGCATGCTCGTGTATGAAAATCATAACGAGTCGATGACGATGACCTTTATCGTCCTTTCGATATCCCAGCTTTCGCACGCGCTCAACCAGCGCTCGAACACCGAATCTATTTTCAAACACGGGCAGGGGCACAACAAGTTCCTGTTTATAGCGCTCGCGGCGTCGGCGGCGATCGTCGCGCTCGTGGTGTTCGTACCGCCCCTGATGAAACTGTTCGACCTCGTATATATCAGTTGGCGCGAATGGCTCATCTGCCTCGGACTGTCGCTGTTCCCGCTCTTGGCGGTGGAGGTGTCGAAAATATTCATACGGCTGTATAACAAAAAGCATAAAAAAGCCGCGTAAACGAAAAAGCGCCGCCCCTTTCGGGGCGGCGCAAATACATGAAAAAAGCCCCGCAAAAGCGGGGCTTTTCAGTTTAAGCGAATATGCGCAGATCTTTGGAAATGATGACCGTTACGAGATCGACGAAGAAGAAAATGATCTCGCCGATGAGCAGAAGCTGCAACAGCCCCATGATCCAATGCCCGCGGGTGATGCGCGTAATGCCGCCGAGGATCCAGCTCGTTACGGGGATGATCGCCAAAATAATGTTGAGGATCCAGGGAAGCCCCAAATTGAGATAACCTTTGCCGTGTTTTGCCATAAAAATCCCTCCTTAAATACGGTCGTACAGTAGAACCGATCTTTTTTATACTTTCATTATATACGTTTTCAAACGCGATGTCAACCCTTGTACAAAAAAACAGGCGCTTTTAATTGGGGGCGTTTCTTTACAAATCATTGACAATTTTTGCGTAAAAGAATATAATAATTGCATATAAACGGCGCAATTGCGCGCACTGTGTTTACGTGCAGAAAAAATCCGACAAAGGAGTCGAAGGATATGAAAGTGCCCGAGATATTCGGCGAAAACGTTTTTGACCTGAAAGTCATGCAGGAAAAGCTTCCGAAAGAGGTGTTCAGATCTCTGAAAGAAACGATAGAAAAGGGGACGATGCTCGATCCGAACATCGCGGGCGTGGTCGCCAATGCCATGAAGGACTGGGCTGTGGAAAAGGGCGCCACCCATTATACCCATTGGTTTCAGCCGATGACGGGCGTTACCGCCGAAAAGCACGACAGTTTTATTTCTCCCACCAAAGACGGAAAAGTCATCATGGATTTTTCAGGCAAAGAACTTGTCGTAGGCGAGTCGGACGCTTCTTCTTTTCCCTCGGGCGGCGTGCGCGCCACGTTCGAGGCGCGCGGCTACACCGCTTGGGATCCCACGTCCTATGCGTTCATTAAGGACGGAACGCTCTGCATCCCGTCTACTTTCTTTTCGTACAGCGGAGAGGTCTTGGACAAAAAGACGCCGCTCCTGCGCAGTATGCGCGCCCTCAACGAACAGGCGCTCCGCATCCTTCGCCTGTTTGGCAATACGTCTGTCAAACGGGTGTATCCGACGGTCGGCGCGGAGCAGGAATATTTCCTCATCGACAGGAAAATGTACGATGCGCGCAAAGACCTGGTGCTTTCGGGCAGGACGCTTTTCGGCGCAAAACCGCCGAAAGGGCAGGAGTTGGAAGATCACTATTTCGGACCGATCAAGCTGCGCGTTTCCGCGTTCATGAAAGAGCTTGACGAAGAGCTTTGGAAACTCGGCATTTTCGCCAAAACGGAGCATAACGAGGTCGCACCTTCGCAGCACGAACTTGCGCCCATCTTTACCGTGACCAACCTCGCTTCCGATCAGAATCAGCTGATCATGGAAACGATGAAAAAGGTCGCCACCCGCCACGGGCTGTACTGCCTGCTGCACGAAAAGCCTTTCAAGGGAGTCAACGGTTCGGGCAAGCACAACAACTGGTCTATGAGCACGGACAAAGGGATGAATCTTCTCGATCCCGGTTCCACGCCTGCGGAAAACGGGCAGTTCATGCTCTTTCTGATGGCGGTCATCGCCGCGGTGGACGATTATCAGGATCTTCTCCGCCTTACGGTAACGAGCGCGGGCAACGACCACAGGCTTGGCGCGAACGAGGCGCCGCCCGCTATCGTGTCTATCTACCTCGGCGAAGAATTGCAGGAAGTGATAGACGCGCTCGAACACGGCGTGAAATACAAGGGCAAGACTAAGCAGATCATGAAACTGGGCGTCGACACGCTGCCCGAACTTCCTAAGGACACAACAGACCGCAACCGCACCTCGCCCTTCGCGTTTACGGGCAATAAATTCGAATTCCGTATGCTCGGTTCTACGTTTTCCATTGCGGGACCGAATATCATCGTAAATACCATCGTCGCGGAAGAGCTGCGCAGGTTTGCCGACCAACTGGAAGGGGCTAAGGACTTCAATGCCGCCCTTCACGAACTCGTCGTAAAGACGATCAAGGCGCATAAGCGCATCATTTTCAACGGTAACAATTATTCCGAAGAGTGGACGAAGGAAGCGGAAAAGAGGGGACTTTTGAACCTGAAAAACAGCGCCGAGGCGCTGCCCCGCTTTGCCGATAAAAAGAACGTGGAAATGTTCGAAAGGCACCACGTTTTCACCGAGCGCGAAGTGCATTCCCGCATGGAGATCATGTTGGAAAACTACTGCAAGGTGCTCTGCATAGAAGGGCAGACGATGATAGAGATGGGCAGGCAGGACATCTATCCCGCCGTCAACTCGTACATTTTGGAATTGTGCAAGGTCATCGAGCGAAAAGAAAAGATGTCGCTCCCCGCAGATTCGGAAAAGAAGGTCGTCGGGCGCCTGAGTGCAGACAACGAGGCGATGTTTGCCAAGGCGGAAGAGATCGAAAAGCTCCTTGCGGACGCCAAAACGTATACAGACGCGGCAAAGCAGGCGAAATTCTTTGCAGAAAAAGTGATACCTGTCATGGAAGAGATGCGTGCCTTTGCGGACGATATGGAAGGCTATACGGCAAAAAAATATTGGCCCTTCCCGACCTATGCGGATATACTTTTCAGCGTCGTGTAATGAGGAGATGAAAAATGGATAAGGAAAAGATAAGGGAATTGGTAGAGGACATCATCGATCAGGCGAGCCTGCTCGTTCTTTCCAACGTGCTTGCCGCAAGCATCCTCGATACCTGCGAAGAGATCCTCGACGAACTCGACATCGAAGACATAACAAAATAACAGGGAACGCCCCCGCACCGCAGTGCGGGGGCGTTCCTCTTTTTATAAAGGCTTAATCTGTGCTTATAGCGGCTATTCAAAATCGTGAAAAATCAGTTTTCCCGTCCGCGCTTGACCGTGAGCGCCCCGACGGGGTATAATTATAAAAAATAAGTTCCGAGCTGCGGTGCTGTGGCAAAAATCCGGCGTAAATTCCGAAAAATTTGCGTATCGGCGCGTTTTCGCTTTGCATAGAGCGAAAAATAAGGTATAATATATTCCGTGTTTACAGAGGGAGCCGCGTGCTCCGTTACGGTAAAATTATTCTTTATCAAGCGAGGGACTAACAATGTTGACGGCGATCGTCGGTATCAATTGGGGTGACGAAGGCAAGGGCAGAATGGTCGATCTTTTATCCAAAGATTACGACATCGTCTGCCGTTATCAGGGCGGTAACAATGCGGGGCATACCGTCATCAACGAGCGCGGCAGGTTTATTCTCAACCTTCTGCCGTCGGGAATATTGCGCGAAGGCGTCGTGTGCGTCATGGGGCCCGGAATGGTCATCGACATCAAGCACCTTGCGGGGGAGATGGCGCGCCTGCGCGAAGCGGGCATAAAAATTTCGCCAGAGAACCTGAAAATATCCGACCGCGCGGTCATCACCATGCCGTACAACGTACAGCAGGACTGCCTCGAAGAAGAGCGCCTTGCCGACAAAAAATTCGGCTCGACCAAGCGCGGCATCGCGCCCGTATATGCGGATAAATATTTGAAAAAGGCTTTCCGCATGGGGGAACTGAAAAATCTTTCCCTGCTCGAAAAGCGCCTTCCCGATATCGTTGAATGGAAAAACCTGACCATTGTCAACGCCTACGGCGCAGAGCCGGTAATGTCCGAGGATATGATCGCCTATTTCGAGGAGTACGGCGCACCCCTCAAAGACTATATCTGCGACACGGGGCTGTTCCTCAACAAAGCGCATAAAGAGGGGAAAAAGATCATGCTCGAAGCGCAGCTCGGCGCGCTCCGCGATATCGATTACGGCATCTATCCGTATACGTCCTCTTCCAATAATATCGCCGCCTACGGCCCGATCGGGGCGGGCGTGCCCAATCTGAAACTCGACAAGACGGTCGGCATCATGAAGGCGTATTCTTCCTGCGTGGGCGAAGGCCCCTTCACGGCGGAATATTTCGGGGAAAAGGCGGAGAAACTGCGCAACGCGGGCGGTGAATACGGCGCCGCCACCGGCAGGCCGAGAAGAGTAGGTCCGTTCGACGTGGTCGCGTCGAAATACGGCATCCGCTGCCAGGGGGCGGACGAGATCGCGCTCACGAAGCTGGATATACTTTCCGGTCACGAAGAGATAGAAGTGTGCGTCGCTTACGAGCTGAACGGCGAAACGCTGACAGAATTTCCTTTCACCGACGTTCTGGACGAGTGCAAGCCCGTTTTCAAAACGGTCAAAGGGTGGAATCAAGATATTTCAAAATG
>CALVST010000007.1 GCA_944359365.1 uncultured Clostridia bacterium | reverse complement strand
AAGCGCCGCCCCAAAGCGAACGTGATGGAAGTCATGAACATCATCGGCGACATCGAGGGCAAAAAATGCCTGATGATAGACGACATGATAGACACGGCGGGCACCATATGCCAGGGCGCGCAGGCGCTCATGGATCACGGCGCGAAGGAAGTGTACGCGGGCTGTACGCACGCGGTGTTCAGCGGCCCCGCAATGGAGCGGTTGGAAAAGGCGCCCATAAAAGAGCTGGTCGTTCTTAACACCATCGACCTGCCGCCTGAAAAACAGCTGGACAAGATCACCGTCATTTCCGTTGCCGACATCTTTGCCGCGGCGATCGAAAACGTTTACCTCGACAAGCCGATGTCGAAGATTTATGACTAAATCATTCACGAAAACCGCAGACGTCAGCTCGCCGAGGTTTTCGTGAGACCTTTTTGTGCCGCGTTTTGCAAAAAACGCGGCGTTCGTGCATTCAATAGATTTAAAACCGCACAAAGGAATCTTTATGTATCTCATCGTAGGGCTGGGCAATCCCGAAAAACAGTACGAAACGACTTTCCACAACATGGGCTTTCTCGCCGTGGGGGAAGCCGCGGATAAACTCGGCGTAAAATTCAAAAAAAAGGAATGCGAGGCGTCCGTTGCCGAAGCGCACGTCGGGGGCGAAAAGATCATCCTCGCGCGCCCCGTCACCTATATGAACGCGAGCGGCAGGGCGGTCAAACAACTGCTCGCAAAGTATAAACTTCCGCCCGAAAACATGATCGTCATTTATGACGATTTTGACCTTCCCAAGGGAAAACTCCGCATCCGCGCATCGGGCAGCGCGGGCACGCACAACGGTATGCGCAGCATCATCGGCGAGATCGGCTCGCAAAATTTTCCGCGCATCCGCATCGGCATCAGGGATGAAGAAGTCAATATCCCCATCATAAATTATGTGCTCGCAAACATCCGCAAAGAGGATTATCCGCTCTTTGCCGATGCCTGTTCCGCCGCGGCGGAAGCCGCCATCGCCTTTGCGCGGGGAGAGGGCATCGAACACGTCATGAGCGCATTCAATAAGAGCTGAACAGAAAATTGTCATGCCAAAAAATTTTTTCAGTCCGCATAATTTAGGGGCCGATTGGCTCGGTCTTGCAAACGATATCCGCCTCGGCACGCCGACGGCGGTTTTCGGCGTGTCTGCCCCGCACCGTGCGCTCATCGCCGCCACCTGTTTCGAAAAGCGAACGGTTTATGTGTGCGACAGCGCGCAGACCGCCTCGCGCATGGCGGAAGAGATAGCGGGCTTTTCGGGCGAGGCGCCGGCGCTGCTCTGCGCCAAGGACGAGGTGCTCCTTTACAAAGACGCGGTATCCAAAGACGCGCTTTTCCGCCGCCTGAACGCCATGTACGAAATATCCCGAGGGGCGAAGTGCATCGTCGCGGATGTCGAAGCGCTCATGCAGCTGTTTCCCGGAAAACTGCCCGTTTTGGAATTGAAAGAGGGGGAAGACATCGATTTTTCTGCTCTCGTTTCCCGCCTCGTCGCGATGGGATACGTCCGCGCGGCGGCAGTCGAGTCCAAGGGCACGTTTGCGATGCGGGGCGACATTCTCGACATTTATCCCGTCAACGGCGAAAACCCTGCCCGCGTCGATTTTTTCGGCGATACAGTAGAAAAAATAAAGCCGTACAACTTTGTTACGGGCGAGCGGCTGCCCGTCGAAAAAGCGCTCAGTATTTGCGCCGCCACGGACGTATTTTTCGAGGATGGCGAGCAAAAGCGCATAAAGGAGATACTTTTCGGCGAACTTGCCGAGCATAAAGACGCGTCCGCGTATAACCGCGCGGCCGCGATCGCGGGGGAGATCGGTGCAAAGCTCGAGGGCGGCGCGCCCTTCGGCGGGGCGTCCTTTCTTCTGCCGGTGCTCGAAAATGCCGTAACGTTCGGCAAATTCATCGGCGACGCCGTGTATGTTTTCGACGAGACCAAACTCATCTCCGACAGGATGGAAGCGCTGTGCAAAGAGCACAAAGAGCGTTTCCGCAGGCTGTTTTCGGGCGGGGAAGTGTTTTCCTTTTCCGAAGGGCAGCTGCTTTCCCGCGAGGATTTTTTGCAGGAGCTTGCGGGCAGGCAGTGCGCGGCGCTGCAATCGTTCGCGTCAAAAACTTACTTTTTTGAACCGCTCAGAATTTACAATATGCACTCCACCCCGGTGGGGCGTTACCTGAACAGCTTTCTGAACCTTGCGAGCGACATAAAGAGCTGGCGCGCGAACGGTTACCGCGTCATGCTGTACTGCGGCGGTTCGTCCCGCGCGGAAAAGATGCGCGAGATGCTTTCCGACGAGGGCATATCCTTCGCGCAGTGCCCCGCGGAGCTGACTATGCTCAAAGGCGTCGCGGTGCTGAGCGAAGAGCTGCCGAACGGGCTTATTTTGCACGAGTGCAAGCTCGCCGTCATCGGCACGGGCGATATGTACACCCGTTCGCCCGCAAAAAAGCGGATCCGCCGCAGGCGGAACGATATGTTCACCTCTCCCGAGGTGGGCGACTTTGCCGTACACGAAACGCACGGCGTCGGTAAGATCGTCGGCACCAAAAAGATAGAAACGACGGACGGAACAAAGGAATACATCGCCCTCGAATACCGCGGCGGCGACGTGCTGTACGTCCCCGTCGAACAGATGGACATCCTTTCCCGCTACATGGGCGAGGAAACGCCCGCCCTCTCGAAGATCGGAGGCGCGGAATTTGAAAAGGTCAAACAGCGGGTGAAGGCGTCGCTGAAAGCGATGGCGTTCGACCTCAAAAAGCTGTACGCCGAGCGCGCGGAAAGGCGCGGTTTCGAGTTTGCCCCTTACGACGAGATGATGCAGGAATTCGACGCGGCTTTCCCTTACGAGGAAACGCCCGACCAACTTGCCTCTTTTGCCGAGATCAGGGCGGATATGTGTTCGAAAAAGGTGATGGACAGATTGCTTTGCGGCGACGTGGGTTACGGCAAGACGGAAGTGGCGTTCCGCGCGGCATACCTCTGCGTGCTGAACGGCAAACAGGCGGCGCTCATGTGCCCGAATACCATTCTCTGCCGTCAGCATTTTGAAACGGCCTGCAAGCGGTTTGCCGATTTCGGCGTGAACATAGAAGTTCTGAGCAGGTTCAAAAGCCCTGCCGAGCAGGATAAGATCCTCGCCCGCCTCAAAAACGGCGAAATAGATCTGATCATCGGCACGCACAGACTGCTTTCGGAAGACGTGAAGTTCAAAGACCTCGGGCTTCTCATTTTAGATGAGGAACAGCGCTTCGGCGTGGAGCATAAAGAAAAGATAAAGAACATGAAGAGCGATATCGACTGCCTTACCATGACCGCCACGCCGATACCGCGCACCCTGCACATGTCCCTTTCCGGCATACGCGACATAAGCACCATCGAAACGCCGCCCGCAGAGCGCCTGCCCGTACAGACGTATGTGGTGGAAGAAACGGAAACGCTCATCCGCGACGCGTGTATAAGGGAGCTTTCGCGCGGCGGGCAGGTCTTTATATTGTACAACCGCGTGGAGAGCATTTTCACTTTTGCGGCAAAGATCGGCGAGATCGTGCCCGAAGGCAAAATTTCCGTCGCCCACGGCAGGATGGATAAGGCGGTGCTCGAAAATTCCGTCATGAAGTTCTACGCGGGGGAAACGGATATATTCATTTCCACGACCATCATCGAGAACGGCATCGACCTGCCCCGCGCGAACACCCTGATCGTCATAGAGGCGGACAGGTTAGGGATATCGCAGCTGTATCAGCTCCGCGGCAGGGTGGGGCGCGGTTCCGCGCTCGCGCACGCGTATTTTACGTTCAAGCCCGAAAAGGTGATGACGGAAACGGCGAGCAAGCGCCTGCAAGCCATCATGGAATTTACCGAGCTCGGTTCGGGGTTCAAGATAGCCATGCGCGATCTTGAGATCCGCGGTGCGGGCAGCGTTTTGGGGCGAGAACAGCACGGTCACATGGATAAAGTCGGTTACGAACTGTATGCGAAATTGCTCAAAGAGGAGCTTACGGGCGAGGAGCAGACGGTCGCCGACCTCGACATCAAGGCAGACGCGTTCATTCCCGAAAATTATATCGAGGCGAGCGCCTCGCGGCTGGACTGCTACAAACAGATCGCGGAAATACGTTCGGTCGCAGACTACAAGCGGGTGTGCCTGTCGCTGGAAGAAAACTACGGAAAGATGCCGCCGGAGGTTTTGAACCTTCTCGTCATCGCGGTGCTCAAATCGTATGCGGCAAAGTTCAACATACGCAAAATATCCGTCAGCGGCAAGGGGGGCAGCCTCGAACTTCCTTCCGTGAACAGCTTGGCGGACAAGCGGCTTACCGCGGCGCTCGAACAATACGGCTCGTCGGTCCGGCTGGATATGAGCAAGGCGCCCGCGCTTGAATTCCCCGCGGCGCGCTCTGCGAGAGAGGTCATGCTGGGCATGACGAAATTCCTTCGGTTCGCAGCGGGCGGCAAGAGCGCCTGACGCAGATAAAAAAAGGCGCGAAAGCCCAAAAATTTAACGAGTTTTTCATAAAAAGCGATTGCAATTATACGCAAAATAGGCTATAATGATATATATTGCGATTAAACGGTAATTCGGAGTAGTTTCAATGAAGAAAAAGCTGATTATGATCATTAGCTGTCTGTTGGCGGCGGTATTCGGGCTCGGGATGTTTTCCGGGTGCGACCTTCTTTTGACCGACAACAGGGCAGATATGGAACAGGTCGTGGCAGAGGTCAATATCGGCAGCGATACCGATTCGCTGAACGCGATGTTCTCCACCATCTTCGGTTCAGATTACGAACTCGATGCCGACGTGGAAAGCAACCTTTCCGACATCGTCACCACCGACAGCATTTACAAGCGCGACCTCGTCGCATACTTTATCAATTACGGCTACAGTTATGTATCGCAGGGCAGCTATACCTATGCGGAAGCGTTCGAACTGATGATGGATTCGCTCGTCAGCCGCAAGATCATGGTACAGTACGCGATGCTCTATTATTTGAGCGAGGGGCAGATCGTCGTTGACCGCGACAGTCTCAGCCCCGATGTGCTTGCGATCGTTGACGATGCGCCCGACGGCAGCAACGAATACGGCTACAAAGTCGTTACGGGTACGGACGGGATCATCGTAAAGGACGGGCTTACCGTTTCCGATTATCTTTCCGCCAAGAATCAGGAAGGACTTTCGGGCGACGCGCAGACGATTGCGATGCTCGAATACTTTTTGACGGCAGACGAGATCAATTATGCGCAGTATCAGCTCCGCCTTGCCGTCAACAGCGCGATAGACTCTTACGAACAGGAGATCATCGCGGCGGAAGAGGATTCTTCGTCGAGCACTTCCGATGACCGCGCAACGCCTACGGGGGCGAACGAAACGGACGAGAATTACTATCCTCAAGACGACAACGGCGAGCTGTATTACGAAATATATACCGGTTCCAACTTCGATGCCGACCTCGGCGAGTACGAAAAATTGGACGGCTCCTCGCCTATTACGAGAAGGAAGGCATACAACAGTTTTATCAATTCGTTGGCGCAGAGTTATTTGAAAGACGATTCGGAAAATCCTTCCGATTTTTACGCGCTCAATTATTATTATGTAGAGCTGAAAACGCAGTATGAGCAGATCCTCATCAACAAATTTTCCGATACGCTCGCACTGAATATGTCTGCGCAGAGGGAAGAGGCTGACTTGCAGCGCCGTTACAATCTCCTGCGCGATACGCAGGAAGGTACTGCATCCACGGGCACATCGTCCGACTTTACGACAACGATGGACAGTATGTCGGACACCTCTTTCGTGCTGTATTCTCCCACAGAGGGCTACGGCTTCGTTTACAACATTTTGCTCCCGTTCAGCCAGAAGCAAACGAGGGAGCTTGACAGGTTCGAAAGCATTCTCTCCACGGCGGAATATTATGCACAGCGCAATAAGCTGCTCGTAGAGATAACGGGCGAAGACCAGCGCTCTTCTTGGTTCAACGGCGCCGAAGATTACAGCTTCGATGCGAAAGAAGAGGGCATGGATTATTATGATTCCGCAGTGTTCACGGGCGATAACGATAATTCGTCTTACCTGTTCTTCAAAGACAGCTATACGCAGGGCAACGGCATAGACCGCTATACGGGCAAATATCCTTACAACGGCAAAGTTACCCCGGAAGACGACGGCACTTACACGTTCGTGCCGAACAAGGTAAGCATCGATCAATTCCTTGCAGAAATGGACGGTTATCTCGCATATGTCAATAAAAATTTGTCTTTGACGGATTCGGACGGCAGCGCGTACAGCAACGGCGTTACGAGCGAATTTGCGGAAAAGACCGCTGCCGATTTCAGAAACGGCACCGACTTCAATTATGACAGTGCGATCTACTTCAAAGGCAAAATAAACGGGCTTGACAACGTTACACCCTCCAGCCTGCTGAAAAGAGGGACCGCATCTTACGACGCGATCTCCGCATTCAACGAGCTGATGTTCGCTTATTCCACCGATACGGGCTGCCTCAATACTTATCTCGGTTATTCCATCGCGGCGGAAGGGTATTCCACGACGTATGTCGCCGAGTTTGAATACGCCGCGCAGACGGCGATCAAGGAAGGTACGGGTACGCTGTATGTTGTCGGCACCGATTACGGATGGCACATCATTTACGTCAGCATGGCACTGCCTGCGGGCGATGTATATGAGGGGGGCTTCGTTTACGGCGATCGCAATACGGAAGGCACGTTCTCATATTACTTCTATCAGGCGCTCAAAGACGAGGTTTCTTCCACTTATACGACTGACGTGCAGAACCGCATCATCGAGCTTTTGAACAACGACTCCAACGTTACGGTGTATACCAAGAGGTACTCCGATCTTGCGGGCATCGGGGCATAAAGCATAGAAACGCAGCACCGCGCCGAAATCGGCGCGGTGCATTTTATCTTAAAGAAAAAAGATGCGGCAAAATTATAAATTTTGCCGCATTTTGATTGCAAAAAATCTGCAAATACTGTATAATAATTAAGCTTGAAACGCAGGAGTCGCCTAATGGTATGGCGCCAGCTTCCCAAGCTGGTTCCCGCGGGTTCGATTCCCGTCTCCTGCTCCAAACCGAGGATAAGGGCGCATCTTGCGCCCTTTCTTCATGTTTCCGGCTTCGGTCATTTACGCTTTAGTAAACTCCCTCGCCCTCGCATTTGAAAGAACGCGATCTGCAACACTTCTGTTCGGTTTGCGACATAAACCCAAAAAGCCGCGGTTTGTCCGCGGCTTTTTTCTATTTCAAATTTTTCAAGTGCGGCTCAGCGCCCGAGCATTTTCTGCATCAGCATAAAGCCCTGCGGAACGAATATGCCCGTTGCCGCCGCGCTGTCTTCGTCGTAACTTTTTGCGCCGCACCCTTGTGGATACTCGCTCGAATACAAAAGATAGGGCACGGGATCGGATACGTGCGTCCTCACGGCAATCGGCGTGGGGTGATCGGGGCAGACGAGCATTTTGAACGGTTCACCCGCCGCGCGCAGCTCCTCGGCAATGGGGCGGACGACCTTTTCGTCTATCTGTTCGATGGAATATACTTTATGCGCAGTGTCGCCCTGATGCCCGCATTCGTCGGGCGCTTCCATGTGAATGTATACGAAGTCGAGCCCGCCGCGCAGTGCGTTCAGCGCCGCCTGCGCCTTGCCCGAAAAATTCGTGTCGTAATTGCCCGTCGCGCCCTCGACGTCTATGATCTTCATGCCTGCAAGTATGCCGATGCCCTTTACAAGATCGACCGCGGAGATGACGCCGCCTTTCAACCCGAATTTTTCTTCAAAATTTTCGAGTGCGGGTTTTGTTCCCTCGCCCCAGAACCATACCGAATTTGCGGGGTTTTTGCCTGCGGCTATGCGCGCGCGGTTGACGGGATGATCTTTGAGAAGTTCGTAAGACCTCTTCATCATATCAAAATAGCGCTCTGCGCACGGACCTTGGGGAAGGCGCCCGCTTACGGGCTTGCCCGTAATGTCGTGCGGGGGCGTCAGTTCGTGCCCCGTTTTTCCGTTTTCAACGACAAGGCAGTGGCGGTAACTCACGCCCGCGTAAAGCGTCATGTCTTCGCAGTCCAAATGCTTTTTGAGAAAACCGATCAGCGTTTCCGCCTCCTGCGTGGAAATTTCGCCCGCGCTGTAATCGAGCATCTTTTTATCTTCATAGCGCGCTTCATCGCTCACCGTAACGAGGTTGCAGCGGAGCGTTACGTCCGTGGGGGCGAGTTCGATGCCGATGGACACCGCTTCCAACGGCGATCGACCCGTGTAACAGTCGTGGGGATCGTACCCCATCACGGAGAGGTTCGCAACGTCGCTGCCCGGTTTGAAGCCTTCGGGTACCGTTCTGCACAGCCCCACTTCGGCGCATTTTGCGAGCGCGTCGATGGCGGGCTTTTTTGCGTATTGCAGCGGCGTTTTGCCGCCCAACTCTTCCAATTTATAATCGGCCATTCCGTCGCCGAGTACTACGATGTATTTCATAAAAAACTCCTATATCCTTGTTCACAAAATTCTCGGCGAGCTGACGCCTGCGAATTTTCGTGATTTGAGGGGAAACCCTAACGGCTTTCCCTTCAAAATCACGGAAAAATTATTTGTCAGCTCAAATAATTTTTCGTGAACCGTTACAATTGCCAATCGATGGGTGTTTTGCCGTGCGCCGTAAGGTAGGCGTTCGTTTTGGAAAAATGCCTGCAACCGAAAAAACCGTTGAACGCGGAAAGGGGAGAGGGGTGCGCGCATTCGAGCACCAAGTGTTTGCTGCGGTCTATGAGCGGCTTTTTCGAACGGGCATTCCCGCCCCATAAAATGAAGACAAGATTTTCGCGCCTGTCGCTTAATATTTTGATGACGTTATCGGTGAACCAAGTCCATCCGCAGTCTTTATGCGAATTTGCGCGGTGGGCGCGCACCGTGAGCGCGGTGTTCAAAAGCAGAACGCCTTCCTTCGCCCACTTCGTAAGGTCGCCCGATTTTGGTATTTCGCAGCCGAGATCGGCTTTCAGCTCTTTGAAGATGTTCACGAGCGAGGGGGGCGGCTCCGTGCCTTCCTGCACGGAAAAGCAAAGCCCGTGCGCCTGCCCGACGTTGTGGTAAGGATCCTGCCCCAAAATGACCGCTTTCACTTCCAGAAAGGGCGTATATTTGAAACAATTGTAAATGTCGTACATGTCGGGATAAACGGTGTGGTGCGAATATTCGTCTTTCAAAAATTCCCGTATTTTTCGATAGTTTTCGCTTTCGAACAGGGGGGCGAGCACCTCGTCCCATCCGCCGCCGAGTTTTATCATCAGCCGTTCTCCTTTTCGCCGAGCGTTTCGAGCAGAGCAAGATATGCCGCGCACTCCCTTTTGGCTCCTGCAAGGTCGTGTTCGAGGTAATTCCCGCATTCGTTCTTTAAGGCGCCGGGAACTTCTTCCATGCGTAAACTCTCGGCAAAGGCATTTTTGAGCATGGCAAGCGTTTCGCCGTATCCCATGTTCGTCGTAAGCAGGTAAAAGCCCGTCCGGCAGCCCATGGGGCCGAAGTACACGATGTCCTCTTTGTGTTCGCCGTTGCGCAGAATGGTGGCGAGCATATGCTCTATGCTGTGCAGCGCCGCCTGAGCGATGTAGTCGCCCTCGTTGGGGCGCTTAAAGCGAAGGTCGAAGGTCGCTATGCCGTTCTTTGCGACGCTCATATACAGCCCGGGCATGAGTTTGTTGTGGTCTTTCTGAAAGGAAGGTATTTTATCCATCGATCTCTTTAATGATCCTCTGCATATTGTCCGCGAGTGCGCCGAGGGCGCGCTCGGTAAATTCTCTGTATTCGGAAACGCTGTTTTCGCCCGTTCTGTTGGAAACCGCCTTAAAGGCATACAGCGGCACGCCCGTAAAGCGCGAAACGTGCGCGATCGCGCCGCCTTCCATGTCGCGCAGGTCTGCGCCGAGCGATAGTAAGTAGGGGATATCCGCGGGCGAACCGGTGAGCTTGTCGCCCGTGGCGAGCGTCGCTTTTGCAAAGGCACTCTGCCCGTCCGCAAGGGGAAGATAGGGCGAAGCATATTCGTTCAGCGTACCCTTCGGCGTGCCGTTCACTTCGCTCAGGTCAAAGTCGTATTGCACCGCGCGCGTAACGCGGAATATGTCCGCGATTTTTGCCTGCGGCGATATGCCCCCCGCAAGCCCGAAATTCAAAAGCTTGTCTGCGCCGAGTTTGCAAACGGCAAGCATGGCGGCAGCGGCGGCGTTCGTCTTGCCGACGCCCGCAAGCACGAGCGTAAAGTCATGTCCGAACGCGCGGCCTTCGGATATCTTTTTGCCGCAAAGCGTGTATTCTTTTTGTATTTGCGCAAAACGCAGAAGCGTGTCCGCCTCGTTTTGCATCGCGATGATAATTCCAAGCATGGTTTTCTCCGAATCTTCTATTATTTTATCACAAAAGGGGTGCGGATTGCAAATTTTCAGCATAAAAAATCGGGTGTGCGTGCATAATATTTCAAAAAACAGGAGGCCTGTTATGAATCCGTTTTCGGAAAAATCAAAACCCATCGAAAAAATCTACAAAAATTGGAAGAGCGTCAACGTAAAGCCGTATGACAAAGAAACGGTGGATCCGTATACGCGCGTGCGCATCATCCTGATGAACGGCACGGAATTTGAGGCGATCTGGAATACCCACCGCTTTTCCCGCCACTGCTGCAACAACGACGTCCGCCGCGCCATGGCGATGATACGCCGCGGCGAACAGCAGCAGCAAAAGCGTATCGCAAATTTAAAGCCGAGAAACGAGAGAGCGCTCGAACACACCATCGGTTACGAACAGCTCGCCGTAGACCTTACCGCGATACTCGCGCAGAGGGAAAAGAACGAATATGTCAAGCATCAGCTGGATTTTGCGCTGTTAGAGGACTTCGATCACCTGTACCGCTATGCAGACCTTTTGAACTTCGAGCGCGGCGTGCACGCGGAAAAGCTCGTCGGCAGTTATACGGAGATCATGCCGGGAAGGCCCACCGTTTCCGAACCCCGCCACCCTTACGACGACGTGCGCTTTTATATCAATAATTTTCTCAACGATCCCATAACGAGGCTGAACGTGGGCATCATAACGGCGGCGGAACAACAGACGATGAACTATTATCTGAACATCGCAAACCTACACGAAACAGAGCTTGGCAGAAAACTGTATTCCGAAATCGCAATGATCGAGGAGCAGCACGTTACGGGGTACGGGTGCCTTTCCGATCCCACCGTCAGCATATTCGATTGCATGGTCATGCACGAGTATACCGAATGCTATTTATATTGGTCGTGCTACGAGGACGAAAAAGACGCGCGCGTCAAAGATATCTGGCTCATGCATTTCGAAGAAGAGCTTTCGCACCTGCGCTATGCCTGCGAGCTGTTGGAAAAGTACGACGGAAAGGTCTGGCAGCAGCTCTTCCCCGAGGGCGGCACATTCCCCGAACTCATCAAGTTCACGCCGCAGAAGGAATATGTGCGCGAAGTGCTCAAAAGCGTGCGCCTTTCGGGCAATGCGGAAACGTTTGAAGAGGTCGATAAACTGCCCGACAGGCATCGTTTCTTCTCCTACAACAGAGAGGTGCAGGGCAACGTAAACACGATGGCGAGCCATATGGTCATAGAAAAGAGCATCAAAAAGGCGGGCAGGGATTACCGGTTTGAAGAAAAGGCGCATCCCATACGCGAGCTCAAAGACGAAAAGAAGGATAATACAGACGTTGCCCGCATCAAGGGCGCGTAAAAGGCAAGGAGTTTTGCAAAAAAACAGGACTGCCCGAGAGCGGGCAGTCCTGTTTTTTTTGATGCGCTTTGCGTCGCTGTTGCTGTCTTGCAGGGCAGAACGGTATGCCTTCAATTCGTCGTCGTATACTTTTTTGTAATCAGAATTTTCCACGGCTCTTGCTATCTCTTTCGCGCAGGAGGAGAGGTCGGAAAATTTCGTCTGCTTCCAACAGCTTTTGATAAATTCGGATTCGCCGTATTCGTCCAAGGCGCGTGGCGTCGTTACGGGCGCTGCCCAAACGGGGCCGTTCCGTGTATAGGAAAAAGTCAGATCGTTTGCCGCGTAGGTGATATTGCCGCGAACGTATTTGTATACGATTTTTTTCGTAATGTCTGCGTGGTCCGACTCGTTCGACCGATAGGAACCCGTGCTCCTTTCTTCGTTGATATAAACGGTGTCTCCGCGCAGACGGGCGTTATAACCGCTTGTATAGGTGTAATAATTTTTATCGCTGTATGAAAAATAAACAAAAGACTGTACTTCGGCAACGGCATGGGACATGACGGAGGTCTTAATTTGTATATTTGCCGGGTTTTTGATGTGCTCGAGGAATCCTTTGTCAGCATCTCCGCTTGAAAGTACCGTTTGAAAAAATTGCTTTTTTACTGCATTCTCATCCAACGAGTTTTTGACATAGTAGTACATGATTCTCTCCTTCCTAATTCAAATCCGCCGCAAAAAAATAAGGGCGCATCTTTTGGGATGCGCCCGCATAGGTAACACCCCGATTGTCTGCGTCACAACTTCTATCGAATAGGAATAGAAAGGGTACACCAATGCCGTTGTAACCTATCCGATATATACAAATTGTTAACATACGTTTCAGAAAAATGTAAGGGGAATTCATGAGAACGCCGCGCAATTTTTGTAAAGGGAGGTTCGGGCGGGCGGGCAAAAAACTTTACATAGCCGCCGCGTTGTGTTATAATGTTTAAGAACTAACATAAGATTCGGTCGGCATTCATGGAGTATGTTTTTTTCGATATCGAATGCGCTTGCGTCTATAAAAACGTGGCAAAAATTTGCGTGTTCGGATATTGCGTGTGCGATGAACAATTCAATATCATCAAAAAAGAGGATATCCTCATCAATCCCAACGGCAAATTTCATTTAACCGACCGCGGGGGCGACGGGATCGTCCTCCCTTACGATTACGCGGAATTTAAAAAATATCCCCCGTTCCCGCATTTTTATGCGCAGATAAAAAAATTATTGGAAGGGGACAACAAGCTCGTGTTCGGCCACGCCGCCGTCAACGACGTCAAATATCTGTGCCTCGAAACGCGCCGCTACAAACTGCCTTCCTTTGCCTTCGAGTTTGCGGATACGCAGGTGCTGTATATGGCTATGACGAACACCTTTGACCGTCAGGCGGGCTTGGAAGCGCTGACGGAGATCTTTGAGGTGGAGTATACCCCGCACTGCGCCGCAGACGACGCTTATGCGACCATGAAGATCGCCCAAGCGATGTGCGAAAAGGAGCGGTGCACTTTGCCCGAACTTCTGGAAAAATGTTCCGTGCGCCCCGGCAGTATCGCTGACTATCAGTTCAGGAACTGCTCGTCGCAGGCGCGCGCGAAATTTTTGAGCGATAAGGCGAAGGCAAAGCGCGAAAAAGGGGAAAAGCGTTCCAAATTCAACAATTTCGTGTTCGGTTACCGCCAAAAGCCGCAGTCGCGCGAGTTCAAGGGCAGACGGTTCAGTTTTTCCCGCAGTATCGAAGAAGATCTGCCCCTTGCAAAGCGGCTCGTAAAGGCGATCGTCGCGCGCGGCGGCAGATATTCGATGAAGCTGGGCGGCTGTAACGTGTTCGTGGAGGACGATGCCGACGACTCCGTCCGCCGCGACGCTGCGCATAAAATGTACGACGAGGGCGCCATAAACGAAATATACAAACTTTCGGAATTCAAACGCCTTCTCTGGGCGGAGCAAGAATGAACCTGCCCGAAGCGTATGTAAGCCGAATAAAAAGGGACTTGCCCGACGCGGATAAGTATTTTGCCTGTATGGATTTGCCGCCCGTAAAGGGGATGCGGATAAACACGCTGAAAATATCGCCCGAAGAATTTCTTGCAGGCGAATTTTTGCCCGCGGACGGCGCCGTGCCGTGGGCTGCCGGCGGCTTTTATATCAAGGAAGAAAAGCCGGGCAAAAGCGCCGCCTTTGCCGCGGGGCTTTTTTATGTGCAGGAGCCGAGCGCCATGTGCGCCGCGCCCCTGCTAGCCGCAAGCCCGGGCGAGCGCGTTCTCGACCTTTGCGCTGCGCCCGGCGGGAAAAGTTTTCAGCTCGCGGCGGATATGCGGGGCAAGGGGATACTCGTGCTCAACGAAAAGGTGCCCGCGCGCGCGGCAGTGCTTTCCGAAAATATCGAGCGCATGGGCGTTTCCAACGCCGTAGTGCTGTGCGCCGATCCCGCGTCGTTGGAAGAAAGGTTTGCAGGCTATTTCGATAAAGTCCTCGTGGATGCGCCCTGCTCGGGCGAGGGAATGTTCCGAAAAGAGGCTGCCGCGCTTTCCGAATGGAGCGAAGAAAACGTCCGCATGTGTGCGGACAGGCAGCGCAAGATCCTGCAAAGCGCCGTGCAAATGCTGCGCCCGGGCGGAAGCCTCGTCTATTCCACCTGCACCTTTTCGGAGGAGGAAGACGAAATCAACGCGGCTTGGCTTGCGAAAAAGTGCGCGCTCACCCTCACGGGCGAGCACAAGCTCTGGCCGCACCGCGTCCGCGGAGAGGGACACTTCGCCGCCCTCTTCAAAAAGGAAAAAGAGGAAGGGGAAGAGCGCTTTTTGCGGCGCAGGCAAAACCCGGCGGCGGATAAAAAATCGGCGGCGCTGTGGAGGGCGTTCGAAAAAGAGTTTTTCAAGCGCCCGCTCGAAGGGGAGCTGCTCATGTTCGGCAACGCGCTGTATCTCGTGCCCGAAGGGCTGTTCTCCCTCGAAGGGTTAAAGGTCTTGCGCGCGGGCATACGCCTCGGAGAGGCCGTAAACGGCAGGTTCGAGCCTTCGCACGCGCTTGCCCTTGCGGCAGGCAGGGATAATTTTTGCAACGTAAACGTGCTTTCCGACGAAAGCGCGGCGAAATTCCTGCGCGGGGAAGAGGTGCCTGCAAATTGCGATAAAGGTTGGTGCGCCGCCGCGTGGCGGGGCTTTGCTTTGGGACTTGGCAAGGCGGGCGGAAACGTCATGAAAAACAAATATCCGAAGGCGCTTCGCCGACCGTAATTTCGGTGCGGATAACTGCGCGCATTCGCTTGCATTTTTGCGCGCAAAATATTAAAATAAATTGAACGACGATAAAGAGGTATGCAATATGGAAAAAATAGACGGACAGATCAACAAGACCTGCGTGGAGTATAAAGATTTCCCCGCGCATGTGGACGAAGTGGTCACATGCAAGGGCATGATCCACCGCATCCGCGAGATGACGGGCTTTGCCTTTGTCATCATACGCACCGCGCGCGACGTGGTGCAGTGCGTGTATTCCCCCGATTTTTCCGACTATCGTATGGACGAAAAGGTAGTAGAGGGGTGCGCGGTGAAGATCACGGGTAAGATCGTAAAGGATCAGACGCGCGACGACCGCTATGAATTGCAGATACACGGCATCGAAGTATTGTCTTCGCCCGCCGAACAGATGCCCATTGTCATCAACAAAAAACAGCTCGACAATATCCCGCTCGATCTGAATTTGAACATGCGCCCCGTAACTCTTCGTAACCCCAAAGAGCGCGCCGTATTCAAAATACAGGAAGGCATTGCGCGCGGTTTCCGCGAATTTTTATTCTCACAGAATTTTACCGAGATACGCACCCCCAAGATCAACGCGCAGGGCGCTGAGGGCGGCGCGAATATTTTCAGGCTCGATTACTTCGGCAAGCAGGTGTTCCTTGCGCAAAGCCCGCAGTTTTATAAACAGATGCTCGTTCCCGTTTACGAAAGGGTGTTCGAGGTCGGGCCGGTGTTCCGCGCCGAGCATCACGATACTTCGCGCCATCTCAACGAGTATATCAGCATGGACTTCGAGATGGGCTTTATCGACAGCTTTTACGACATCATGAACATGGAAACGGTCGCGCTCAAATATATCATGGAGTTGCTCAAAAAAGACTACGCGCCCGAACTTGCCCTGTTAAACGTGAACCTTCCCGAAATTACCGAAATTCCCTTCGTGAAGTTCATGGACGCGAAAGAGATCATCACCAAAAAATTCAAAAAGAAGATCACCGACTACCGCGACTTCGAGCCGGAAGAGGAACAACTGCTCGGAAAGTGGGCGAAACAGCAGTTCAACTCCGACTTTCTGTTCGTTACCCATTATCCTTCCGAAAAGCGCCCTTTCTACGCGATGGACGATCCGGAAGATCCGAACTACACGCTCAGCTTTGACCTTCTGTTCCGCGGCATAGAGATCACGACGGGCGGTCAGCGTATACACGACTATAACGAGCAGGTCGCCAAAATGAAGGCGCGCGGCATGAACCCCGACGACTTTGAAAGCTATCTTATGGCGCATAAATACGGTATGCCGCCGCACGGCGGGCTCGGCTTGGGCTTGGAACGCATCACCATGCACCTGCTCGGCTTCAAGAATGTCCGCTATGCGTCCATGTTCCCTCGCGACATCAACCGCGTAACGCCGTAAACGGCAGGGCGGAACGCAAAAATACAAAGCATAGAATGTTTCCGGCCCCGCGGCGATTTCGGCGCGGGGCCGTTTTTATGGCAAAGCGAAAAACAAAAGGCAGTGTTTCATGATAATTGTATCCTAAAATAAATCAATTCGGTTGACAATCGTGCGCGTTTATGCTATTATAACACGGAAAGTTGAAAAGGACGTTTCTACTTGATATCTTGCTTATTTTTGCGTAAAAAGCCGAATCAGACAGTGTTTTTCGGGTATAAATAAGGTAATATGTCAGACATAAACGATAAAAATTTGGCGAAAACGCGGAACAGGTCTTTTACCGTTCGGCTTGCGGAATGTGCTCTGTTCGTCGTACTGATGATCGTATCCGCCTTTATCCGCATCCCCATACCGTATGTACCGCTCACATTTCAGACGGTCGTTGCGGTGTTGGCCGGGCTTTTGCTCGGCGCCAAATGGGGCACAATTTCCGTGGCGGTATATGTATTCATGGGGCTTTTGGGACTGCCGGTGTTTTCGGACGGAGGCGGTTTTGCCTATGTATTGCAGCTCACCTTCGGGTACATTATAGGGTTCGTTGCGGCGGCGTTCGCGGCGGGCATGGTGAGAGGAAAGGATGCACTCACCCTTCGGAGGGCGCTCGTTGCGGCTGTCGCTGGCTTTTTGGCGAACTACCTGATCGGCGTTCCTTATTTTGCGGTCATCTGGAAATTTTATATGCATATAGACGGGCTTAGGCATGCCGTTTTCGTGAATAACATTCTGTTCATGCCGAAAGATCTTATCCTGTGCGTGCTTGCTGCGGTGCTTGCCGAGCGCCTCGGTAAAGTGTTGCGTTTGCGCCGCTCTTAGAAAGGCGGCATCTTTATACGGCGCACCGATATATTGTCGCAAGAAAAATGGCCTGCTCGTGCAGGCTTTTTTAATGCTGATTTATTATTATGTTTTTGTTTAGTGAACGATTTTGCGCTTTCTCGAGGGTTTGTGCAGTAAATTGCGCAATTTCTCGGGGGGGGGGCGGGCTTGACAGCAAGTTAACGTTGTGCTATAATGATTTTATAAAACTTTATAGGAGGAGAGAATGGTGAATTGTGGCAAGTGCGATGCTCAGCTTGCGGACGACGCAAAGTTTTGTCCGCAATGCGGCGAGCGCGTAGACGGGAAAAAGGTTTGCCCCGGTTGCGGTCGCGAAATCGCGGAAGACGCGGTCTACTGTACCTATTGCGGCAAGCGGCAGGACGGAAAGGTCGTCTGCAATAAGTGCGGCGAAGTGTTCGAAGGGAATTTTTGCCCCAAGTGCGGCACGGCGGTGCGCCTGCAGGCAGCAATGCCGGGGTATTCGCCTGCGCCTGCGGCAATGAACGCATCGGCGGCGCCTGCGGCGAGCGCCGTCGACGAGCGAAGGACGGCGGCGAGAATGCGCGCGAATCGCGTTATGGCGATCATAAAGCAGAGCCTGCTTTACGGTGCGCTCTGCGTTCTGTTTATCTGCTCGTTTTTCGTTACTTTTTCCATGACGGCTTCGGTGAACGGAGAGAGCGGAGCTGTCGCAATGAACAAGACTTCGTTTTATTTTTTGGTCGATATATTTCAAGAAATGAAAGATATGTTGGCGTCGATGGGAACGGCAGGGGAAAATTACTTCCCCGAACTTGAAATATCCCTCTATCTGATGGCGGGGCTGTGCGCAGCGTCTGTCGGTGCGATCATATTGATCTGCCTCGGCTACTTTATAGCGGGCACCGTCGCTTTCGTGCGCGCGATGACGGGCAAGCGTGAAATTGCCATGAGCAAATATGTGATAACGCCCGCAGTGCTTTCGCTCGTGCTTATGATCTTTATAAAGGAGATATTTAATTTTTATGTAAACGACTCGGGTGGGGAGATGAAAATTGCGATAGGCGCAGGACCTATCGTAAATATCATACTCGTTTCCTGTGCGCTTGCGGGCGCCGCTGTCCTGCATATCATTATAGGAAACAAATCGGAAAAAGAAAAAGTTCTCGGTTATGCTTTGCAGGCGGCAGGGTTGTTGCTTGCATTCTTGGCGGTCGTGTTGTTGCCGTTAAACGTGATGGCTATGGAAGAGGGGCGTTCTTCTGCAGGTGTGTCGGCGCCCGCAATGTTCCTCGGTATTCTCGCGGCGATCGGAATGATGGCCGATGAAACGGTGGTTTCCATGTTCGATACCATGTTGGTCGATTCGGCGGTCGTGTTCGCCCTGTATGTAGTAGTGTTCGCTTTGACTGCCGTTGCGATGGTTGCATTTGCGAAAGGCATTGTAAAAAGGAACGGTTCCTGCCGCACGGCGGCGTGCGTGTTTTCGGGCATATCTTTCGGGGTATCCATTGCGTATCTCGTGATGAGCGTTGTTTTGTGCAACGATTCGGTAACTCCTGCCAAGATCGGCGCGTCGCCGATCTGCGCGCTGATCTTTACAGTATTTACTTTGGCGATGTCGATCGTGAATGCCTGCCTTCTGCGCAAAAAGAACGATGCTACCGTTTATGAGGCATATACCGGATGACGATACATCACGATAAACTGGCTTACGGAAAATTGTCTTCCCTGCAAGAGGAGCTTTCGGAAGATAAACTCATTGAAATGGCAAAGGCGCTTTCCGGGAAGGACGGCGCCGACGAGAACGAGAAGGAAAAGGACAATACTTCCCGCAACCCGAAAAACAAGTGAATATGTCATAACGCAAAAAGCGCGGCGGCAATTTTGCCGCCGCGCTTTACAATGCCATGTTTTTATGGTACAATAAAGGGAAGAAAAGAGGAGCGGCAAAATGCGGGCGGAAGAAAAGGGCAATTTCACATTTATCAGCGGCGCCACGGGCGGCGTGGGGCGCGCCTTTGCCTTTGCCTGCGCAGAAGAGGGCGCGCTCTTTCTTACGGGCAGGAGCGAGGAAAAACTTTCCGCCTTGCAAGCGGATATCCTTGTAAAATTCCCCGCCTGCCGCATAGAGTATTTTGCGGCAGACCTTACCGACGAAAATTCGCGCCGCGCGATGTATACGCACATCGAAGGGATCGGGCTGACCTTTCGCCGCCTGATCAATGTGGCGGGCGCGGATATTCAGAAGGCTTTCGAAAAATATACCGACGAAAAACTCGTCTTTCAGTGCCGCGTCAACCTCGAGGCGGCGCTCTCTGTGACGCGTTTTGTGCTCGGGCGCAGGGAAAAGGGGTTGGAAATTATCAATATCAGCAGTATTTCCGGCGTGTATCCGATGCCGTACTTTGCCGTTTACAGCGCCACGAAGTCGGCGCTTTCGAGCTTTTCCTCTTCCCTTCGCCTCGAACTCAAAAAAGAGGGCGTCAAGGTGACGGCGGTAGAGCCGGGCGGCATCTATACCCGCCCCGACGTGTGTAAAGATATCGAAGGGCAGGGGCTGTGGGGAAAGTTGTCTGCGAAAAAGCCCGAATACGTCGCCCGAAAGAGCCTTGCCGCGGTAAAAAAGAACAAGCGCGTCTGCCGCCCGGGTTTTTGGAACAAATTCATTGCCTGCGTGCCTCGCATTCTGCCGCTTTCTGTTCGGATGCGGTTCATTGCGCGGCGTTGGGCGAAACTCGAAAAAGACGCTTTCTGATATACGGCTTTAAATACAGGGGGGGGATAGAATGGAGAAAAAATATATTGCGGCGCTCGACCAGGGGACGACAAGCTCGCGCATCATTTTGTTTGACGGGCAGGGAAGGCGCGTTTCGGGCGGACAGCGGGAATTTAAACAGCGCTATCCGCGTCCCGGCTGGGTGGAGCACGACACGCGCGATATTTTGCATTCGGTCGTAGAAAGTTGGCGCGAGGCGCTTTCTTCGGGCGGCGTGCGCGCGGATGAGATCGCCGCGATAGGTATTGCCAATCAGCGCGAAACGGTCGTCGTGTGGGATAAATTCACGGGCAAGCCCGTATACAACGCCATCGTATGGCAGTGCAGGCGCACGGCGGAATTTTGCGAAATGCTCAAAAACACGCGCGGGCAGTTTATTTACGAGCGCACGGGGCTGACGGTAGACGCTTATTTTTCAGCCTCGAAGATCAAATGGATATTGGACAACGTTCCGTATGCCCGCCGCCGCGCGGAGAAAGGGGAACTTCTGTTCGGCACGATGGACTGTTACCTGATATGGCTGATGACTGAGGGCAGCGTACACGCGACCGACTATACGAACGCCTCTCGCACCTTGCTCTTCAATATCCATACAAAACAGTGGGACGAAGCGCTGTGCGAACTTTTCGGCGTGCCTCGGTGTATGCTCCCCGAGGTGTTGCCGTCGGGCGGAAATTTCGGCAAAGCTACGGCAAAGTGGTTGGGGGCAGATATTCCCGTTTGCGCCGCGGTGGGCGACCAACAGGCGGCGCTGTTCGGGCAGCGGTGCGTGAAAGAGGGCGACGTGAAAAATACATACGGAACGGGCTGTTTTCTTCTCATGAATACGGGAAAGCGCGCCGTGCGCTCGCAAAACGGATTGGTAACGACACTTTCCGCCTCTCTCGGTGAACCCGATTATGTGCTGGAAGGCAGTGTGTTTGTCGGCGGGGCGGTCGTGCAGTGGCTGCGCGACGAAATGGGGTTTATTTTGTCTTCGGCGGAGTCTGAAAAGCTCGCGCTTTCCGTGCCGGATACGGGCGGGGTAAGTTTTGTGCCCGCGTTCGTGGGGCTGGGCGCTCCGTATTGGGATACCGAGTGCCGCGGCATGATCTACGGTATCACGCGGGGCACGGGCAGGGCGCACATCGTGCGCGCCGCGCTCGAATCGATCGCGTTGCAGACCTTTGACGTCGTGCATGCGATGGAACAGGATCTGCGCGCGGATATTTCTCGGCTGTGCGTGGACGGCGGCGCGAGCGCGAATGATTTTCTGATGCAGTTTCAGGCGGATATGCTCGGCGTGCCCGTTGAGCGGCCTGCCGTGACCGAAACGACTGCGCTCGGCGCGGCGTATCTTGCGGGGCTCGCCTGCGGATTTTATAAAAATTTGGATTCGCTTGCCGAGGGCGCCGAATCGCCGACCGTTTTCGAACCCAAGGCGGACGACGCGGCGCGCGCGGAAAAACTTTCCGCATGGGAAGCCGCGCTCGACAGGGTGCTCCTTCGCGGAAACAGATAAAAAAATTTGATACGGAGAAGGGTATGACGCAGAAAGAGAGGATGCAAAAGGGGCTCGTTTATGTCTGTTCGGACGAAGAGATCATGCGCGAACAGCAAAAGTGCCTAGAACTTTTGTACGACTACAATCAGACGCGCCCGTGCGAGGGCGAAAAGCGCACGGAGCTCATTCAAAAGATGTTTGCCGAGGCGGGGGAGGGGTGTTACTTCGAACCGCCCCTGCACAGCAATTTCGGGGGACGGCACGTCCATCTCGGCAAAAAGGTGTACGGGAACTTCGGCACGACCTTCGTGGACGATGCCGACATTTACGTCGGCGACTATGTGATGTTCGGGCCGCACGTCGTCATTGCCACGGCGGGGCATCCCATTTTGCCCGAGCTGCGCGAGCGCGTCATGCAGTTCAACTGTTCGGTGCACATAGGCAACAACGTATGGATCGGTGCGAACGTGGCGGTCATGCCCGGCGTCACCATCGGCGATAATTCCGTCATCGGCGCAGGGAGCGTGGTCACCAAAGATATCCCTGCGAACGTCGTCGCGGTGGGCAGCCCGTGCAGGGTGCTGCGCGAGATCGGCGAACGCGACCGCGAGTATTTTTATAAGAACGAAAAATTTGACATGCCGCCCGAAGAACTGATAAGGGCGGCGGAAAGCGAGGAGAAGAAATGAGCAGGGCAGACGAGATCTTTATCCGAAACTGTAAAGACATTTTGGAAAACGGAACATGGGATACCGACAGGGAAGTGCGTCCGCGCTGGGCGGACGGCACGCCCGCGCATACCATTAAAAAATTCGGGCAGGTATCGCGCTACGACCTGCGCGAAGAGTTTCCCATCCTCACCGTGCGCCGCACCTATCTCAAATCCGCGATAGACGAAATTTTATGGATATGGCAGAAAAAGAGCAACAACATCCATGACCTTTCCTCGCATATCTGGGACAGTTGGGCGGACGAGAGCGGTTCCATCGGCAAGGCTTACGGCTATCAGCTCGGCATAAAATACGACTTCCCCGAAGGCAAATTCGATCAGGTAGACAAGGTGCTGTACGATCTGAAAAACAACCCCGCAAGCCGCCGCATCATCGCGCATATGTACAACGTGGCGGACCTCAAAGATATGCACTTGTATCCCTGCGCTTATTCCATGACGTTCAACGTGACCGGCAATACGCTCAACGGCATACTCAATCAGCGCAGTCAGGATATGCTCGCCGCAAGCAATTGGAACGTGGTGCAGTACAGCATCCTCTTGATGATGTTCGCGAGGGCAACGGGGCTGGAAGCGGGGGAGCTCGTGCACGTCGTCGCGGACGCGCATATTTACGACCGTCATGTTCCCATCGTGGAAAAGCTCATTCAGAATCCGCAGTATCCCGCCCCGCGCTTGATCGTGGACGAAAACGTAAAAGATTTCTATTCGTTCACGAAAGACAGTTTTGCCTTGGAAGGGTATAAATACTGCGAATTTACCGATAAAATCCCCGTTGCTATCTGATTTTTTGGGGTAAATGCAGTACTATGTCAGACATAAATGCGTAAAAAGGAGATAAAATGAAGGCGATCGTCGTAGTAGACAAAAATTGGGGCATAGGAAAAAACAACGACCTTTTGTTCCGCCTGCCCGCGGATATGAAGCACTTCCGCGAAACCACGTCGGGCAAAGTCGTGGTGATGGGGAGCAATACATTGTTGTCTTTCCCCGAAGGCAAGCCGCTCAAAAACCGCACGAACATCGTGCTCTGGCCGGGCGGCGAAAAGCGGGAAGACTGCACCGTCGTACAGTCTTTGGAAGAGCTGTTTTGCGAAATTAAAAAATACCTCCCGCAGGACGTATTCGTCGTGGGCGGGGCGATGATGTACAGGACGCTTTTGCCGTACTGCGAAGAAGTCATCGCGACCAAAGCCGACGCGGACGGCGGGGCGCAGGTCTTTTTTGAAAACCTCGACGAGCACCCCGATTGGGAATGCGTTGAAGCGGGTGAGCCTCTCGAAACAAACGGCTATACCATCCGTTTTTGCACCTACCGCAACAAGCGCCCGGCGGCGTATTGAGCGGCGGTAAAGGCAGCGTATAAGCAGTACTTTGCCAGACATAAGTTTAAAGAAATCGTTAAGATTCGGGCGGGCGCGATATTCGCGCCCGCTCTTTTCTTGCCTTGCGCCGTGCCGCGTGGTATAATGTGCAAAAAAATGCCGCGGCTTTTGCGGCACGAGGTTTTTATGAAAAAGATCGCCGTCGTCGAGGACGACGAACACATCGGCAATATGCTCGCGGAACTTTTGCGGGGCGAAGGATATGAAACGGTGCGCGCCTACTCGGGGAGCGAGGCGCTCCTTCTTTTAGAGCGCGCCCGGCCCGATCTCATTCTGCTCGATCTCATGCTGCCCGGGGCGAGCGGCGAAGAGGTGTTGGAGCGTGCGAAAGACATTTGCCCCGTCATCATTTTAAGCGCGAAGGCAGACGTCGGCGGCAAAGTAAAAAACCTGAACGAGGGCGCGAGCGACTACATCACAAAACCGTTCGATTCCGAAGAACTTTTGGCGCGCATACGGGTACAGCTTCGCATCGGGCGGGGCGGCAAAAGCCTTGCCCTCGGCGGTATAGTCATGGATACGGATACCTACGAGGTGACGGCAAAGGGTGCGCCCGTGCGGCTGACGAAAACGGAGTTCGCCATATTGCGCGCTTTTGTGGAAAATCCGAAAAAGGTGTTTTCCAAGCCTGCCGTGCTCGACTATATAGAAAATTTCGTGCCGGACGGAGAGGAGTCTTCGGTCAGCGTGCACATTTCCAATCTTCGCAGAAAGCTGGAAGAGGCGTCGGGCGAAAATTATATCGAAACGGTGTGGGGCATCGGTTTCCGCTTCGCAAAAGAAAAACTCGGAAATTCTTAATACGCCCTTAAAAATTTATTTGCCGCTAATTTATGTATCCGCGCTATGATATCTGTGCCGAAGGGGCGGAAAGCGCGGCATAGGCGGCGCGGCTGCCTTTCGGCAAATAACGGAAAGGAGCGGACAAAATGGAATATGTTCTGACAACGGACGCCCTGACAAAGGCGTACAGGCATTCGCGCGCGGTAGACGGCGTGAGCCTGCACGTCGCGCGGGGCGAAATTTACGGGTTCGTGGGGCGCAACGGCGCGGGTAAAACTACGCTCATGCGCATCGTGTGCGGGCTTGCGGGCAAGAGCGGCGGGAGCTATGTGCTGTTCGGGAAAAGGGACGATTCGCGCGGCATCGACGCGGCGCGAAGGCGTGTGGGGGCGATCATCGAAACGCCATCCGTCTTTCCCGAGTATACCGCGGAAGAAAATTAAAGGTGCGCTGCACTGCGCTCGGCGCGGACGAAAAGATCATCCCTTCCGTGCTGGAATATGTAGGGCTTGTGGATACGGGCAAAAAGAAGGCGCACAATTTCTCCCTCGGCATGCGCCAACGCCTCGGAATCGCCGCGGCACTCGTCGGCAGCCCCGACCTGCTCGTGCTCGACGAGCCGACCAACGGGTTGGATCCGCAGGGCATCGTAGAGGTAAGGGAACTTCTGTTGCGGCTCAATCGCGAAAGGGGCATTACCATCCTTATATCCAGTCATATCCTCGGCGAGCTTTCCAAACTCGCCACGGCTTACGGTTTTATAGAAAAGGGAGTGCTCCTGAAAGAGATATCGGCGCGCGAGTTGGAAGAGGCATGCAGAAAGAGCGTGCGCATCACCGTAGACGATACCGAAAATTTGCCCTATATACTCGAGCGCGGGCTGGGGATAAAGGAATTTAAAATATTGTCGAAGACGGAGGCAGACATCTACGGCGAAGTCGCCGTAGGCGCGCTCGCGCTCGCCCTCGTCTGCGCGGGGCTTATCGTAAAAATCATACTTTTGCGGGCGTCCGTCCGTCAGATCGCGGAACAGGCGGAAGAAAAGCTCGCCGAACAGTCCAACGCGCCCATCTCGCCCGATTCGGCGGACGGTATTGTGCGCCGCCTCGCGCGGGGAATTTCCCGAACGCTCGACGAAACGATCATGCTCGGCAGAAAATACAGGGAAGGGGACGCGGAACTCAAACGCGCCGTTACCAACGTATCGCACGATCTGAGGACGCCGCTCACTTCCGCGGCGGGCTATGCGGGGCTTTTGAAAAAGAGCGGCCTTACGCCCAAACAGGCGGAGTATCTCTCCGTGATAGAGGGGCGCATCTCCGCGATGCGGCGGCTGACGGAAGAGCTGCTCGCCTATTCTGTCGCCGCATCCGACGAAACGGAACCCGTCCTTGCGGAAGTGGATGTTGCCGCCGCTCTCGAAGATTCGCTCACGCAATTTTATGCCGCGTTCGAGGAGCGAGGCATTTCGCCCTCCATCGATATCCCGCAAAATGAAGTGGTGAGAATAGCCGACAAAGACGCGCTCGCGCGGGTGTTCGGCAACGTCATATCCAATGCGGTGCGCTACTCCGACGGCGACTTCTGCGTCACGATGAAGGAAAACGGACACCTTCGAAAACGCGGCGTCCTCGCTCGACGAGGTGAGCGCGAAGCGCCTGTTCGACCGCTTTTTTACGGTGGAAAACGCGCGCGGCTCCGCGGGGTTGGGGCTTTCCATCGCAAAGCTTTTCGTGGAAAAAATGGGCGGAAGCATCGGCGCGTCGTGGGCGGCGGGGCGACTCGTCATACGCATCCGATTGTGATGTCAAGTTTCGTCTGTATTTTTCGCAACACAAGTCTGTTTTTTACGGTTGAAATCTCTTTTGCAATATGGTATAATGTGGACAAACGAATAAAATCAAACGGAGGGAAACCAATATGGCAAGAATGATTCTCAACGAAACAAGTTATTTCGGTGCGGGCTGCCGCAAGGAAGTCGTGGGCGAACTCAAACGCCGCAACATGAAAAAGGCGTTCGTCGTATCCGACAAAGACCTCGTCAAATTCGGCGTGGCGAAAAAGGTGACCGACGTGCTCGAAGGCGCGGGCGTCGCTTACGACCTGTTCGACGACGTAAAGGCAAACCCGACCATCCACAATGTGCAGTGCGGGTTGGCAGAGTTCAAAAAGAGCAATGCAGACGTGATCATCGCCATCGGCGGCGGTTCCGTCATGGATACGGCAAAGGCGATCGGCATCATTGCGACCAATCCCGAATTTGCCGATGTAAAATCGCTCGAAGGCACTGCCGATACCAAAAACAAGAGCTTCCCGATCATCGCTTTTGCGACCACCTCCGGTACGGCGGCGGAAGTTACCATCAATTACGTCATCACCGACGAAGAGGCGGGCAGGAAACTCGTCTGCGTCGATCCCAACGATATCCCCATCATCGCCTTCAACGATGCGGAAATGCTTATGAGCATGCCCAAGGGGCTGACCGCCGCGACGGGCATGGATGCGCTCACGCACGCGATCGAGGCGTACATCACCCCCGGCGCTACGCCCATTTCCGATCTGATGACCTGGAACAGCATCAAATTTATCGCGGAAAACCTTGAAACCGCCGTCAAAGACGGTTCGAACGCAGCGGCGCGCGAGGGCATGGCTTACGGCTCTTACGTCGCGGGCATGGCGTTCTCCAACGTGGGGCTCGGCATCGTGCACTCCATGGCGCACCCCCTCGGCGCGCGCTACGACATCGCGCACGGCGTTGCGAACGCGCTCCTTCTGCCTTACGTTATGGAATACAATAAACCTGCCGCGCTCAAAAAATTCGGCGATATCGCCCGCGCGATGGGCGTCGACATCAAGGGAATGAGCGAAGAGGAGGCTGCCGACGCGGCGATCGAGGCGGTCCGCAAGCTTTCCAAGGCGATCGGCATCCCGCAGAAACTGCACGAGCTCGGCATCAAAGAGGAACAGCTCAAACAGCTTTCCGAAGACGCCTTCATCGATCCCTGCACGGGCGGCAATCCCCGCAAGACCTCTCCTGCAGAGATCCTCGAAATTTATAAAAAGGCTCTTTGAGCATTCAAAAGAACGGCTTTCTCCCCGCATATCCGCGGGGAGAAATTTTTTTATTTTTTTTTGAAAAAATTTCTTTCAAACAGTTGACATCCGAAAAGAGAAGGACTATAATGTTAGCAGAATTTGAAAGAGAGTGCTAGCACTCATATAAATCAAGTGCTGACATCCTCTCCGAAGAAAAGGAGATGATTATTATGAAAAACGAACTTACGAACAGGAACAGCTTTTATCCCGATTACGACTTCTTTGACGAAGCCATGCACGACTTTTTCCCTTCCTTCTATGGCAAGGGCAGGCATCAGAAATATATGCGCACCGACATCAAAGAGACGGACGACGCTTATCAGATGGAAGTGGAGCTGCCGGGACTTGACAAGCAGGATATCCACATCGATCTGAAGGATGGCTATCTCAATATCTCGGCGAGCAAGAACGAGAAGAAGGACGGCGACAAAAAGGATAACTATATCCACCGTGAAAGGAGCTTTTCCTGCCAACGCAGTTATTACGTCGGGGATATCCGCAAAGAGGATATCAAGGCGAAGTACGAAAACGGCATCCTGAACGTTACGATCCCGAAGGAAACGCCGAAGAGGGAAGAAGAGCACAGGATAGAGATCGAATGATCTTTCCGAGGGAAGGGCGGGGCGATTGCCCCGCCCTTTTTATACTGTTTTTGCGGATATGCTCGCGGCTTTTTTCGGGAATATGCGCGCGGGGTATATCTTTTCATAAAAAATAAGCATGGGTAAACAATGGACATATCGCGCGGGGCATGATATAATAACCGAAGAATATAAGACGGTTTCCGGTCGGTATGCAAAGGAGAAAGCCAGCATGGATATCATAGAGAACAAGCGTTTCGGCTGTGAGCGAGATTTGTACGGCTCGCGCGACGTGATCGTAAAAAACTGCCGGTTCGAAGGTCCCGAAGACGGCGAATCTGCCCTGAAAGAGAGCCGCAACGTAATAGCCGAAAACTGCTTTATGGACTTGCGCTATCCTTTCTGGCATATCGACGGCATTACGATACGGGGCGGCGAAATGACGAAAAACTGCCGCGCCGCGCTTTGGTACGACAGGGGCGTTTCCATAAGCGATTGCAAAATGAACGGCATCAAGGCGCTGCGCGAATGCGCCGACATCCGCCTCAAAGACGTAGCCGCGGATTCGCCCGAATTCGGCTGGAAGTGCAAAAATATCAATATAGAGGGCGGGGATATCCAATCAGAATACGCCTTTTTGGAAAGCGAAAACATCCGCGCCGAAAAAATGAAGTTTGCGGGCAAGTATTCTTTCCAATATACGAAAAACGTGCGCATCGCAAATTCCGAGCTGAACACGAAAGACGCCTTTTGGCACGCAAAGAACGTAACCGTGACGGACAGCGTTTTGAACGGCGAATATCTTGCATGGTATTCGGAACGCCTCACCCTCGTGCGCTGCCACATCAAGGGCACGCAGCCCTTCTGTTACTGCAAAAAACTGACGCTCATCGACTGTACGATGGAAGACTGCGACCTCGCCTTCGAGTACAGCGACGTAAAGGCAGACGTAAAGAGTGAGATCATTTCGGTGAAAAATCCTTATAAAGGCGTCATCTGCGCGGACAGGATAGGGGAGATCATCAAAACGGAAAACAGCGTATATCCCGTGAAGGCGAAAATCGTGGAGCGCAATAAAAATTGAAAAAAACCGTCTGCGGCGTACTGTGCGCGGGCGGTTTTTTTACTAAGAGCGGACGGAACAGTCGGACAGCGGCGAAATGTTTTAATATTTTTGTGGAAATTTACAAAATTTATTTTTTCCTTCGGGGCGGTGCCGATTAGATTGACATGCGCGCCGAAAAACGGATATAATAAGGAGAATAAAAAACAGTGCGGCGGCAGATATGCCGGGCACGGCAAAGGAAGGAAAGAATGAACGAAAAATTCGATCTCGCGGCGATCGCGGGCAAATTTGCGATAGACGGGGCGTATGTTTCCTGTATTCGTTACGGTGAGGGGCATATCAACGATACTTTTAAGCTGACAGTGAACGATAACGGGAAAGAAGTGCATTACATATTGCAGCGCATCAACGACCGTTTGTTCACCGACGTAGACAAACTCATGCACAACATCGAACTCGTTACGGCGTTCTGCCGCAAAAGCGTGGAAAAGCGCGGCGGAGATCCCATGCGCGAATGCCTTACGCTGATCCGCACGAAGGATAAAAAGCCGTATTATTTTGACGGCGAAAATTATTTCCGCGTATATGCATTCATAGAGAACGCGACCTCTTATCAGGTCGTGCGCGATCCCAAAGACTTTTATGAAAGTGCGGTCGCGTTCGGCAGTTTTGCCGCATTGCTTGCAGACTTCGACGCAACGCAGCTTTACGAAGTTTTGCCCGATTTTCATAATACAAAAGTTCGCTATGCGAATTTTCTGCGCGCCGTCGAAAAGGACGTTTGCGGCAGGAAAACGGAAGTGCAGAAGGAGATCGATTGGGTGAATGCCCATAAAGACCTGTGCGGCAAGCTGGTCGATAAGATCGCTTCGGGCGAAATTCCTCTGCGCGTTACGCACAACGACACGAAGCTGAACAACGTCATGCTCGACAATGCGACGGGCAAGGCGCTCGCCGTCATCGACCTCGATACGGTCATGCCCGGTTCCCTTTGCTACGACTTCGGCGACAGCATCCGTTTCGGGTGCAACCCCGCCGCCGAAGACGAGCCCGATCTTTCCAAAGTCAATTTCCGTTTCGATCTGTACGAAACCTATCTCGACGGGTATCTGTCCGCCGTAGGCGATTCTATAACCGACGAAGAGAAAAAAGGACTGCCGCTCGGCGCCGTGCTCATGACTTACGAATGCGGCATGCGCTTTCTGACCGATTATCTGGAAGGGGATACCTACTTCAGAACGCACCGCCCGAAGCAGAACCTCGACCGCGCGCACACGCAGTTCAAACTTGTAGACGATATGCTTTCCGTTTTCGACAAAATGACGGATGCAGCAATGAAGAGGCACTGAAATGTCGGCTTTCGAACAAAATAAAATTTACAGCCTTTCCGAGAACAGGAAGGGGAAAGAAAACGGCGAATGCCGTTTCCGTTACACACTGCAAGAGGATTGTTTGCGCTTTTATTTCGATGTAAAGGACTGCGACATCTTGAGCCCCTACACCGAAGACAACGACGATATTTGGAAGGCGGACGCGGTGGAAGTGTTCATCTCTCCCGACGGCGACCTTAAAAATTATAAGGAGTTGGAAGTTTCTCCCTTCGGCGTGCGGTTCTACGGCCACATATATAACGAAAACGGCAAAAAGCCGCAGTTGACCAAGCAGGAACCGCCCTTTACCGCGAAGGCAGAGCTGACGGAAGAGGGATACCGCGTCGAGATGGTCCTTCCCGTTTCCGCATTGGAAGGCTTTGACGCGGAAAAGATGAAATTCAACGCCTTCCGCTTGGATAAAAAGCCGAATAAGCGCCGTCAGCTTTTGTACGCGCTTTCGCCTACGTTTTGCAAAAAATTTCACAGACCTGCATATTTCAAGTAAAAACGGGTTGTATCCCCTTCGGATATCAGCGATAAAAGGAGGCAGAAAAATGCATTTGAACGATAAAGCCGTCGTATTCATCCCCGACGGCGAAAAGGAAAAAGAGGGCATCGCCCGCACGACGCATCTCGCCATTTCCGCCCATCAGGACGACATAGAGTTTATGGCGTATGCGCCCATTTCCGAATGTTTCGGAAAGGCGGACAAGTGGTTCGGCGGCGTGGTCGTCACCGACGGAGCGGGCAGTCCGCGCAGCGGGCTGTATGCCGACTTCACCGACGACGACATGAAGGCGATCCGCATCACCGAACAGAAAAAAGCGGCGTTCGTCGGAGAATACAGTTTCCAAATTCTTCTCGCGCATCCTTCCAAAGAGGTGAAAGACGCCGAAAACGAGAGCATCGCCGCCGAACTTGCGGAGATCATCCGCGCGGCAAAACCGAAATATCTGTATACGCACAACCTTGCCGATAAGCACGACACGCACATCGCTACGGCGCTGAAAGTCATCGCGGCGCTGCGCATGCTCAAAGAGGACGAGCGCCCCGAAAAGGTGTTCGGCTGCGAAGTTTGGAGAGATCTCGATTGGATGTGTGACGAAGAGAAGGTGTTCATGGACTGCGGCGCGCACCCGAACATCGCAAAGTGTCTTTCGGGCGTGTTCGACAGTCAGATCGAGGGAGGCAAGCGTTACGAACTCGCGGCGGAAGGGCGGCGGCTCGCCAATGCCACGTTCTCGGCAAGCCACGCGTGCGACACCTATATGGGGCTGAATTACGCGATGGATCTTACCCCGCTCATGGACGAAAAGACGGATATCGCCGAATACGTTACGGGCTATATCGAACGGTTCAAAAACGCCGTTTCACAGACGATAAAGAAATTTTTATAAGGAAAGTACTATGAAGATCATTATAACGAAAGATTACGAAGAGCTTTCCGCGAAGGCGGCGGAAATTATGTTGGAAGTCGTCCGCAAAAATCCGCGTGCGGTATTGGGGCTTGCGACGGGCACCACTCCTTTGGGGTTGTATGCAAATATGATCGCCGACCATAAAGAGAACGGAACGGATTATTCCGGGATCAGAACGGCGAATCTGGACGAATACAAGGGCTTGCCCAAGACGCACGACCAAAGCTACGCATATTTCATGCGCAAGAACCTGTTCGACGGTTTGGGTATCGCTCCCGAAAGCACGAACATCGAGAACGGCATGGCGGAAGACGCGGCGGCGGAGTGCGCGCGCTACGACGCATTGCTCGAGGCGCTCCCGCGCGACATTCAGCTTTTGGGGCTCGGCAGCAACGGGCATATCGCTTTCAATGAACCGGGCACGCCGTTCGGCAGCGGAACGCATGTGGTCACCCTTGCCGAAAGCACCGTGAAGGACAATGCGCGCCTGTTCAAGGATATTTCCGAAGTGCCGCGTCAGGCATTTACGATGGGCATAAGGCAGATCATGCAGGCGAAGAAAGTGCTGATTTTGGCGAGCGGGGCAAACAAGGCGGAGGCCGTCTGCAAGATGGTGAAAGGGGACGTAACGGAAAGCGTTCCCGCATCGGTGTTGCAGCTGCATCCCGACTGCGTGCTCATCGCAGACGAAGCGGCGGCGAAACTGTTGGGCGAATAAAGCGTGAAAGCAGCTTTCGCACGTTCGTTCGCGTACTTCAAAAAGAGGATTCAAAACGGTTGCGGGAATGCTCGCTGCGCATTCCGGCAACCGTTTTTTACCTTCTCATCCGGCAATAAAAAAATTTTTGCGCCATTCCCTCCCGAAAACTTTTTCCAATTGTTGACACTTGGGCGAAAATGTGTTAACCTATATTAGATGAACGTTTATTTAAAAGGACGTTTTCGTACAGAAAAGGGAAAGCTTGCGGAGGGGGATCATGCCTGAAACGAAAAAGAAGGTCACATTGAAGGATATCGCGGAGAAGACGGGGCTGTCCGTCAACACCGTTTCCCGCGTGCTCAACAAAAAGCCGTATTATACCAAAGAAGTGGAGGAAAAGGTCAACGCGGCGTGCAAGGAACTCGGCTACATCGTAGACATGAACGCTTCGGGGCTGCGGAGCGGCTCTACGCGCACGGTCGCCATTTTGTACGACGACCTCGTGAACCCTTTCTATGCGTATACGACCGATATCATTTCCAAGCGGTTTGAAGAAAAGGGATATAACTGCATCATGTTTTCGAACAATGACCGTTCGCCGTATATTGATTACGAGTTAATGCGCAGCGTTATGGCGAGAAAGCCGGACGGCATCCTGTCCTTTCTGGAACCTGCCGAAGACATGGTGGAGTTTATCAAAAATTCGGGCATTCCGTTCGTGATATTCGGGCGGGACGGTGCGCCTTACGGCATGATCGGCGTAGACGCCGACGAGGAGTGCGGCGGCAGGATCGCGGGGGAGCATCTGCTTTCGCGCGGTTACAGGAAGATCGCCTATGTGGGGAGCTGGCATGACGTTAAAGTGTGCCTCGACCGTCAAAAAGGGCTTGCCGCGGCGCTTGCCGAGAACGGCAAGGAGCTTTCTCCCGAACATATCTTTTATATCAGAGAGTGTGATTTTGCGGACATGATCGAAAAGATCGTCCGCGACGGCATCGACGGCATCGTATGCTATAACGATGTCATCGCGTTCGTCGTTTCCGAAGCGCTTGAAGAGCGCGGTTTGGAGGCGGGATTGGATTACGGCGTCGTCGGGTTCGACAATATTCAGCAGATGCTGAAAATGCCGCGGTTCCTTACCACGGTAGACGCGGGCAGCCAGGCGTTTGCCGAGGCGGGCGCGAACGTGATGTTGGGGCTTTTGTCGGGCGGCGAAGAACAGATGCCGGCTTTCCGCGACACGCATAAGCCTTTCCTCGTCAAGGGAAGATCGACAAGATAAAACGATATCGTTAAATGCAACGGGGTGTTCCGCAAGCAGAACACCCCGTTTTCGTATACGTTCAATCTTCGTGTTGCGGCTGGATCTGTTGGCTGCCGTCGTTTTCGCCGTTATCCGCGGGCGGTGCGGGGCGATTGCCGCGGGCGACCAAAAGGACGCATACGGGCAGGAGTATCGCCGAGCATAATAAAACGGAGTAGTTGCCCAGTTTTTCCGACGCGAAAGCGCCCAGAACCGCGCCGAGTGCGAAAAAGAGTATGACGAGCGCGTATATGCCGCTCTTGGCGAGCGATGTCTTGTCCTTTTCTGCTGCGCCCTTATATAAATTGATGGCGGCCTGCCGCAGGTTGTTGGTGCAGAAGGTCGTGCTCAGCGCCGCGCCGCGGCACACGGTAAACACATTGTATTGCAGGGCGCATATGAAGGATACGGAAACGTAGGTATACCAATCGGACGCGCCCGAGGGGATGAATGCGACGGCTATGAACGCGGCAAGCTCTGCGGCGGTAACGACGACGTGCGCGCGCGTGCCTTTGAGCGCCCGGGAAAGGAACACAGATACAAAAATGCCTGCAAGATAGGCGAGGATGGAGAACAGGTAGTGCGCGGCGGAAGAGAACCTGCCGCCGAACAGGGCGAGCGCCAAAAGGACAAGGTTGCCCGTCTGCGCGTTGCAGAACACGCCGCCGTGGAGAAGGTATGTATACGCTTCGAGAAAACCGCCCACCGCCGCAAGCGATAAAAAGACGTAAACAGATTGTTCGAAAGGAAATTTTTTCATAAGGGAAAGCCGCCTTATCTGTCGTTATCGACATAATATTTTAGCTTTTTTTTCGTGCCTTGTCAATGTGCCCGTCCGCTCTTTTCATAAATTGGGCAGATAAATCGAAAGGGCGCGGGCAGCGGTATGTATTTTCACAAAAAATACATATTTTACCCTCGCTATTCCGTTGACATTTTTCATGAAATGGCTATAATGTTAGATAACCTAACAATTTTTGAGGGAGCGATGGATAAAAGGCATATCGGCTATGCGGTCAAATCTCTGAGCCGCCGTATCGATCGGGCGATCGAGAATATCCCCGCCGCGGGCGAAAACGGGAAATTGACGGGCGTCCAGTTTTGGGTGCTCAATTTTCTGTTCAGGAACGCTGGCAGGGATATTTTTCAGCGTGATATCGAAAACGAATTCAAGATCCGCCGCTCGACGGTGACGGAGGGCATGCAGGCGATGGAAAACGCGGGGCTGATCCGCCGCGAGCCTGTAGAGTACGACGCGCGGCTGAAAAAGATCGTTCTCACCGAGTATGCCGAAGAGGTGCGCCGGCAGATACAGGCACAGGTCGAAAGGACGGAAGAGCGGATGACGCGCGGTTTTACCGAGCGCGAACTCGACGATTTTTTCGATTATATAGCCCGCTTCAAACACAATCTTTCCGAAATGGAAAAACAGGGTTAGGCGTTCCGCTGCGCAGGGCGCGCGGAAGAACTGTCACGGTATAATTTTTAAAGGAGATAAATATGATCAAAACTTTGGCGAAAAGTATACGCGAATACAAAAAGCCGTCCATACTTTCCCCCATTTTTGTGTCCATCGAAGTGATCCTCGAATGCCTGATGCCGCTTGTCATCATGGAATTCATCGCAAAGATCAGTCCGACGGGCGTGAACGGGGCGGAAGGCGTGGAAATGCGGACCATTCTCGTGTATGGCGGCATATTGATCGCAATGGCGATATTGTCGCTCATCACGGGTATGCTTTCGGGGCGGTTTGCGGCGCGCGCGAGCGCGGGCTTTGCAAAAAATCTCCGCAAAGATATGTATTACGCGATACAGGACTATTCGTTTGCCAACATCGACAGATTTTCGACTTCGAGCCTCGTGACGCGTCAGACGACGGACGTCACCAACGTGCAGATGGCGTACATGATGATCATCCGCGTTGCGATACGCTGCCCGCTCATGCTCATCTTTTCCCTTGCGATGGCGTTCTCGGTCAATGTGACGATATCGTGGGTGTTCCTCGCGCTCGTTCCCGTGCTTGCCACGGTGCTCGTCGTCGTCATTTTCAAAACGCACCCGATCTTTGAAAAGGTGTTCCACAAATACGACAACATGAACCGCTCCGTGCGAGAGGACATCAAGGGTATCCGCGTCGTGAAATCGTTCGTGCGCGAAGATTTTGAAAAGAAAAAGTTCGAAGCGGCGTCCGAAGACGTGTGCAAAGACTTCACGCTTGCCGAACGCATCATGGCGATCAACGGGCCGGTCATGCAGTTCTGCATCTGGCTTTCCTTCCTGCTCATCTTTTTGCTTGCGGCGCTCCTTACGGCGCGCAATCCCGCCAACCCCGTCGGCGAAGAGCAGCTTACCGTGCTCATCATGTACGCGTCGCAGATACTTTCCGCAGTCATGCAGCTTTCCATGGTCATCGTCATGATCATTATTGCGCGCACGTCTGCCGAACGTATCGTTGCGGTGCTGAACGAAAAGAGCAACATTGTTTCCCCCGAAAACGCGGTCAAGGAAGTCAAAGACGGCGACATCGTGTTCGATAACGTCAGTTTCAAATATTCCGCAAATGCAGAAAAATTCGCGCTTTCCGGCGTGAATCTGCACATCAAATCGGGGCAGACGATCGGTATCCTCGGCGGTACGGGCGCGTCGAAGTCCACGCTCGTCAACCTGATACCCCGCCTGTACGATACGACGGAAGGGGCGGTCTACGTCGGCGGCGTCAACGTGAAAGATTACGACCTCGAGGCGCTGCGCAATAAAGTCGCGATGGTCTTGCAGAAGAACGTGCTGTTTTCGGGCACCATCAAAGACAACCTGCGTTGGGGCAAAGAGGATGCGACCGACGACGAGATGCTGCGCGTATGCAAGCTCGCCTGTGCGGACGACTTCATCCAGGCTTTCCCGAAAAAGTACGATACATACATCGAACAGGGCGGCACGAACGTTTCGGGCGGGCAGAAACAGCGCCTTTGCATAGCGCGCGCCCTGCTGAAAGATCCGAAAGTCCTTATCCTCGATGACTCGACGAGCGCCGTCGATACCAAGACGGACGCCATGATCCGCAAATCTTTCCGCGAAGAGATCCCCAACGTTACGAAGATCATCATCGCGCAGCGCGTATCCTCCGTGCAGGATGCCGATCAGATCATCGTCATGGAAGGCGGCAAGATCGACGCGATCGGCACGCACGAAGAGCTGTTGGCAAATAACCCGATCTATCAGGAAGTTTATTATTCGCAAAATAAAATAGGCAACGCAAACGCTGCGGAAGAAGCAAAGGGAGGTGAGGCGCATGAGTAATGCAGAGACGGTCAAACAGACGACGGAAGTGCAGAAAAAGCCGAAAATACACACCTTTAAGCTGCTCGGCAGATTGCTTTCCTATCTGTTCCATTATTACAAGGGCAGAATGATCGCCGTGTTTGTCTGCATAGCGGTCACTGCGGCTTCCGGTATCAGTTCTTCCGTATTCCTTACGCTCGTTATAGATAAGATCATAACCCCGCTGACGCACGGCACGCCCTTCGAAGAGCTTCGCCAGACGCTGTTTTATATCATCGGCGGAATGGGGTTGATGTATATCGTGGCGCTGTGCGCGTCCTTCTTCTACAACCAGACCATGGCCATCGTCACGCAGGGCTTTTTGCGCCACATCCGTGACGACATGTTCTCGGAAATGCAGTCGCTGCCTATCCGTTATTTCGATACGCATACCCACGGCGACATCATGTCCGTCTATACAAACGATACCGACGCATTGCGTCAGCTTATTTCCGTCAGCATACCGCAGGTGTTTTATTCGTGCATAGCGGCTATCGCGCTCTTTGTCATCATGCTGTTATACAGCCTGTGGCTCATGTTCGTCGTGTTCTTCGGCGTCGCCATGATGGCGCTCGTCGCCAAATTCGTCGGAAGCAGGAGCGCGCGCCACTTTATCCGTCAGCAGGAAGTCATCGGCAAAACGGAAGGCTATATCGAAGAGATGATGGGCGGGCAGAAAGTCATCAAAGTGTTCTGCCACGAAGAGCGCGCAAAGGAAGAGTTCGACAAGATCAACGACGAACTCTGCGACGCATCCGACAAGGCGAACGCATACGGCAACATTCTGATGCCTGCCGTCATGAACATCGGGCACTTTGCATTCGTGCTCGTCGCCATCGTTGCGGGGCTTTTGGTGCTCTTCGGGGCGCGCAACCTTTCCGTAACGGGGTGGGGTGCGTTTACGGGCGCGGTCATCGCGTCTTTCCTGAATATGTCCCGTCAGTTTTCGCTGAACATCGGGCAGGTCTCCATGCAGATCAACTCGGTCGTCATGGGGCTTGCGGGCGCGGGGCGTATCTTTGAACTTCTCGACGAAAAGCCCGAAACGGACGACGGCTACGTTACGCTCGTCAACGCGAACATCGCCGAAGACGGCACAATCACCGAGAGCGCCGAGCGCACGGGCAAATGGGCGTGGCGCCACCCGCATCAGGCGGACGGCACCGTCACCTATACCGAGCTGAAAGGGGATATCCGCCTTTTCGACGTGGACTTCGGTTATGTTCCGAATAAGATCGTTCTGCACAACGTGAGCATTTATGCAAAGCCCGGGCAGAAGATCGCCTTTGTCGGCGCGACGGGCGCGGGCAAGACGACGATCACCAACCTTCTGAACCGTTTTTACGACATCGCGGACGGCAAGATCCGTTACGACGGCATCAACATCAACAAGATCAAGAAAGCCGACCTGCGCCGTTCCATGGGCATCGTTTTGCAGGATACCAACCTGTTTACGGGCACCATCATGGAAAATATCCGCTACGGCAAACTTGACGCGACGGACGAGGAGTGCATCGAAGCGGCGAAACTCGCCAACGCGCACGACTTCATCACCCGCCTGCCCGAGGGCTATAACACAGTGCTCCGCCACGAGGCGTCGAACCTTTCGCAGGGGCAGAGACAGCTCATCTCCATCGCGCGCGCGGCGGTCGCGGATCCCCCCGTCATGATATTGGACGAGGCGACCTCTTCCATCGATACCCGCACCGAGGCTTTGGTGCAGAAGGGTATGGACGCGCTGATGAAGGGCAGAACGGTCTTTGTCATCGCGCACAGGCTTTCCACCATTCAGAACTCCGACGCTATTATGGTGCTCGACCACGGACGCATCATCGAGCGCGGTTCGCACGAACAGCTCATCGAACAGCGCGGCACTTATTACCAGCTGTATACGGGCGCTTTCGAACTCGAATAAACTTTATCGGCATGAAAAAAACCGCCTTTCGGGGCGGTTTTTTTGCTGTGTATTTTGCTGAAATTTTGCGCCGCAAGTCTGCCGTTGCGTCGTGCAGGAAACGGAGCGGACGGTCAAGCCGATCCTTCCGCACGCTGCCCGTTTGCGGGCAGCAGTCTTTCCGCCTGCCGTATGACGCATTCGGCGATCAGGTCGTGCCCCGCCTGATTGGGGTGTATGCCGTCATCGGAAAGAAAGTCCAAAAAGTCCGGCTTCATCAAAAATTCCGTGCGGCAGTCGATGAGAGGGAATCCGCCCGTAAGCGCCGCCTTTGCGACGGCGTTGCTGTAACATTCCTGGTGCCGCGCGATGTTCGTCACGTCGCCCGCAAAAAATTTCATCACTTCCGCGCCGTCCGCCTTCGCGCAGATGACGTTTTTGAAATACCTTTCCGAACTGATCGGCGGCAGGGAAGTGAACGCCGCGCGTATCCCCGCGCGTTTCAGATCGCTTATAAGCTTTTCCAAAAGTTCTTCGAAAAGCGGCAGAGGCGTGCGCGGCGTATGGTAGGCGAAGGGATCCTGCGCAACCTTTTCCCAATCGTAGTCGCAGTCGTTCCCGCCAAGTGATATGGCAAGAATGTCCCCGCGCTTTGCGTTGCCGATAAATTCGGAAATATAGCCCTTGCCGACGCACTTTGCCAAAGTCATGCCGAAGGCAGAACGGTTGTCGAGCTGCAAACCGAAGCGTGCGGAAACGGTATCTGCGGCGCAGCGCCGGATGCGCCGTATTTTCGCGCCTTCCAGATAAAGCCCCTTCGGTATGGAATCGCCGAAAAGGGTGACTTTCTCTCCGGCGTTATTTTTCTGAGATATTTTTATCTGCATAATGAACTCCTTTCGGCACCTGCCGCCGATGTGCGCGCCTTTTTGCCCGCAGATCTATCATACTGCGGCGGCGCGGCTATGTAAAGTAACTTTTTGGCGCGGGCGTTCCACCCTTTTGCCCGGCGAGGTAGAGCGATTTTTTGCGGCTCTACGCAGAGTAGAGCGCCGCTTTTCGGCTGAAATTTTTACATGATTTTTACAGAAAACCGCTTTTTGCGCATTGCATCGCGCCGCGTTTATGTTATAATAGTACTATGGACGAACTGAAAGGGACGCTCTCGCGCAATTTGGTCCGCTGCCGAAAGGCGGCGGGGCTGACGCAGCTGCAGGTCGCGGAAAAACTCAATTATTCCGATAAGGCGGTATCCAAATGGGAGCGGGGCGAAGGGCTTCCCGACGTCGCCGTGCTCAAAGCGCTCTCCGAACTGTACGGCGTGTCGCTCGATTATCTCGTCACCGAACACGAAGGCGAAAAGCCGCCGCGCGCAAAGGAAGGCAGGCGCCGCCTCGTGTGGGCGCTCTGTTCGTGCGCGCTCGTCTGGGTGGTCGCCACGGCGGTATATGTGCTCTTGTCTATATGCGGTGTACAGGGCGATATTTGGCTCGCATTCGTATTCGCCGCGCCCGCAACATTTATTCTTTTGACCGTGTTTGCGGCTTTATGGAGCGGAAGGTATTCGGTCTTTGCAGCCGTTTCGGGGCTGATATGGACGAGCGCGCTTGCCGTCTTTTTTTCCTGGAACGTACAGCGGATATGGCTGGTTTTCGTTGCGGCGGCGCCGCTGCAGCTGCTTGCGGTGTTTTGGTTTATTTTGCGGCCGAAAAAGTCAAAATAATTGCAAATACGCCGCGTTTATGGTATAATCAAAGGGTAGTATTTTTCAGTCCGCACATTTTGCCTGCGCGCCCGCATATAATGGGCAGTGTTTCGGCAGGGGGTGCGGTATGCAGCAGAACAGAGCGGTCATCCGTCTGGATCATATCAGGGAAAACGCGCAAACGCTCCGCGCATCGGCGGGGGTGCGGCTCTGCGCGGTGGTCAAGGCGGACGCATACGGCCACGGGGCGGCGGAAGTTGCCCGCGCACTGCGCGGCGTTGCAGACTGTTTTGCGGTCGCGCTCGTAGACGAAGGAGCGAAACTGCGCCTTGCCTGCCCGTCGGATATTTTGGTGCTCGTTCCCGCCCTTACGGAAGAGGAGGCGGTCCGCGGCATCGCGGCGGGGCTGATCTTCACCGTGGGGGACGAGGAGGACTTTGCGCTGCTGTCGCGCGCGGCGGAAAAACTCGGAAAAACGGCGCGCTGCCATATCAAGGTAAATACGGGCATGAACCGTTTCGGTTTCGACGAGTGCGGGTTTTCCGCTTTCTGCGCCCGTGCCCGTTCGGGCAATGTGCGCGCGGAAGGCATCTATTCTCATTTTTATATGCCGGAAGACGTTTCTGCCACGCAAAGGCAGTACGAGCGTTTTTGTGCCTTTGCCGAAAGGGCGGAGCGCTCGTTCGGAACGCTGATAAAGCACATCGCCGCGACGGGAGGCATCCTCGCCGATAAGCGCTACGCGCTCGACATGGTCCGCCCGGGCATCGGGCTTTACGGGTATCTGCCCGGCGGTTTTGCGGGCGCACTTCCGCTGAAAAGGGCGATGCGCGTATATGCGAGCGCCGTTTGCAGCCGCAAGTACGACGGCGGCGGCGCCGGGTACGGCGCATACGGCGGAGAGAAGGGCGACGTCATGTCTGCGGTGCGCTGCGGCTATGCGGACGGTTTTTTCCGCAAGGGCGGCATCGGGAACATCAACAGTCTGTGCATGGACGCCTTTCTTTATCCCCAGAAATTGGAAAAAGACGAAGAGGTGTGCGTGCTTTCCGACGCAGACGAACGGGCGGCGGTAAACGGCACCATCTCTTATGAGGTGCTCGTGAATGCGGGCAAAAGGGCGGTGAAAATTTATGTCGGGTGAAGGAGCGAGCGCCGAAAAAGCGCGGCTTCGAGGGGAGATGAAGGCGCTGCGCGCCGCCTGTAAGGACAGGCCTTTGCGCGACGATGCGATATGCAGGCATTTCTTTTCCGTACCGAAAATAGTCGGAGCGGACAGTTTTTTCGTATATAACGCGCTTGCGGGCGAGGCGGCGACGGGCAACATTTTGGCGCGCCTGCTTGCGGAAAACAAAAAAGTTTATCTGCCGCGCACCGAGTGCAAAGAGATGTTTGCCGTTCGTTGGGAAGGACAGGCTCTGCAAAAGGGCGCGTTCGGCATTTACGAACCGGGCGGGGAACCGTTTTTCGGAGAGATAGATGTGTGCGTGCTGCCCCTTTTGGCGGCGGACGGGCAGTTTTACCGCCTCGGGTACGGCGGCGGGTATTACGACAGGTTCCTTTCGGGGAAAAATATATTTAAGGTCGGGTTGTGCTACGATTTTCAGCTGACCGGAAGAGTGCCGCACGAGCCGCACGATATCCGCTTGGATGCGCTCGTGACGGACAAGCGCATACTGTTGCGCGGACCAAAGGAGGAAACATGGCAAATTTAGCAGGAAGAGCAGGGCGCAGTATTTTAGAATACCTTCGCAGGGCGGTTTCGCCTTTCCTTATAAACCTTATGTTCGGCATGACGATGTTCGCCTGTGTCGCGATAGAGATAAAGGAACTGCGGATCATTCTGTCATTCGCGCTCATTATACTTACATTCATTACGAGCTTTCTGCTCATCCGTTCGGCGGGCGAATATGCTTATAAAATGAAGGTCGCGGGCGACAGAAAGCGCGCAGGTCTTCCCGCGGGGATGACCGCGGAGGGCGGCAAAGACGCGTATGCCCCCGCCAAGGAATACCGCGATTATAAGGGGTTCGTCATCGGGGCATTCGTCTGCCTGATCCCTTTTATTTTCGTGATCGTTGACCTTTGCACGGGCAGCGGAGGCGCGCGCCTTGCCTATGCGATGATCGCGGGATGGGCATTTTGGCCGCCCATGTCTATCAGTACGTCGGCAAATATTCTGTTTTCGCTCATACCCTGTGCCGTGCAGATCGTCGTCGCGGGGGTGGCTTACATCTTCGGCGGCAATAAGGAAAAGCTCCGCCAATTCGCTCTCGAGCAGCGCGCGGAAAATATTTCCAAGACGAAGGGGGCAAAAAAGCATTGAGGATCGTCGGCGGAAAGTACAGGGGAAAGACGCTCGCCGCCTTCAAGGGCATGGACATACGCCCCACGGCGGACAGGGTGAAGGAATCCCTTTTCAACATCCTCGCCCCCGAGATCAGCGGGGCGAACGTTTTAGACTTGTTTGCGGGCAGCGGCGGCATCGGGTTGGAAGCGATCTCGCGCGGGGCGGATCTCGTCGTATTCAACGACGTTTCCAAAGACAGTCTGGCTGTGCTCAAAAAGAATTGCGCATCGCTGAAAGTGGAACCGAAGATCTATAACCTCGATTATCGGGAGCTGCTGAATACGATAGACGTCACTTTCGACGTCATTTATATCGATCCGCCATACAAAAGCGCTTTCGGTCGCGACGCGCTTTCCATCATCGCAAAGCGCTCCCTTTTGAACACGGGCGGCGTCGCGGTGTTTGAAAGCGACAGGCCGTTCGAAGGGGAAACGGGGCTCGTCAAGTACGACGAGCGCAAATACGGCGCGACGTATCTTACTTTTTTTTCGCCCGACTGAGCGCAAGCGCACAGTGTTCGGGCGATCGCGCGTTAAGGAGAAAAACATGAAAAAATGTCTGTTTGCGGGCACGTTCGATCCGCCCACCCTGGGACATAAAGACGTGGTCATGAAGTGCCTGGAAATATTCGACGAGGTGATCGTCGCAATACTCATCAACCCCAATAAAAAGCCGCTATTTTCCGAAGAGCAGCGCCTTGCGATGCTGCAAAAGGTATTCGCGGCATATCCGCGCGTGCGCGTTTTGTCGTATGACGGGCTTACGGTGGACCTTCTTCGCCGCGAGGGCGTCCGTTTTTATGTGCGGGGCATCCGCAACGGCACCGACTACGATTACGAGGCGCAGCTCAACTACATCAACGTGGATATGTATAAAGAGATGATAACGGTATTCCTTCCCACGCGGCAGGAATACCTGCACATAAGTTCGGGGCTCGTAAAGGACGCGCTCCGCTTCGGTAAAAACGTAGACGGATACGTTCCCGAAGAGATAAGGGGGGATATGAAAAAATATCTGCAAGAGGCGAAAGGAAATGTTTAACAGAGAAGAAAAGATCCCCGAGGCGGAGGAGATACTCGCCGAGCACCCCCTTCCCGAAGATTTGAAAAAGATCAAAGCCGAGCGCGACGCGCTCGCGTCCGCAGTCATACGCGGAGAAACGGATAAACTGCTCATCATCGTGGGACCGTGTTCCGCGCACGAGAGCAAACCCGTGCTCGATTATGTGGAGCGGCTGGGGAAACTCAACGAAAAGGTGAAGGACAGGCTCGTGCTCGTCCCGCGCATTTATACGAACAAACCGCGCACGAAGGGCGTCGGATACAAGGGGATGTTCACCCAGCCCGATCCGAAGAGCAAGGAAGATATACTCAAAGGCATTCTGACCATCCGCAAGCTGAACATTGACGCGATCGGCGTCAGCGGACTTTCCGCGGCAGACGAGATGCTTTATCCCGAAAATTACGCGTATATGGAGGATCTTCTCACTTACGTTGCGGTGGGGGCGCGCTCGAGCGAAAATCAAATGCACCGCCTCGTTTCCAGCGGCATCGATCTGCCTGTGGGCATCAAAAACCCGATGAGCGGCTCCGTCCCCGTGCTCATCAATTCTATTTACGCGGCGCAAAGCGGCGGGCAGGTATTCAAATACCAGGGCTGGCAGGTGCGCACCACGGGCAATAAGCTCGCGCACGCGGTGCTGCGCGGCGCGGTGGACGGTTACGGCAACGACATTCCGAACTTCCATTACGAAACGGTGATGAAGGTCATCGAAAGCTATTCCAAAACGGGGCTGGAAAACCCCGCGATCATCATAGACACCAACCATTCCAATTCGGGCAAACAGTATAAACAGCAGATCCGCATCGTGGAGGAAGTCCTCAACAACCGCCTGTACGACAAAGATTTCAAAAAGTACGTCAAGGGCTTTATGATCGAGAGCTTTATAGAGGAAGGCTGCCAGAAAGAGGATATCGTGTACGGCAAATCCATCACCGACGCCTGCCTCGGCTGGGCGGATACCGAGCGGCTGATCCTCGACGTGGCGGATAAAGTATAAGCGAGGCAGACATGAAAGTTTCCTATTTGGGACCGGACGGCAGTTACAGCTCTCTCGCTGCCCGCGCGCTCATGCCGCAGGCAGAGCTTGTCCCGTGCAAGAGCTTTTACGAAGCGGCGGAGCTGGTAAAAAGGGGCGTTGCGGACGGGGCCGTCCTGCCGGTCGAAAACACCTTGCAGGGCGCCGTTACGCAAAATCTCGATCTGTTGTATGCGAACCCGCAGCTGTTTGCGGTCAGGGAGTATCTTCTGAAAATTGAGCATCGCCTGATCGCCAGGGAAGGCTCGCGCCTTTCCGATATAAAGCGGGTGTTTTCGCATCAGCAGGCGATCCTGCAGTGCGGAAAATTTTTGGCGGAGGAGCTTTCGGAGGCGAAAGTCGTGTTCACCGATTCTACTGCCGAAGGCGTGTCGCATATCGAAAACGCCGCGGACGCGGCGATCGTCGGCGCGCACGTCCGCGCGGAAGGTTTTTCCTTCCTGACGGATAACATTGCAGACGAAAAGAAGAATTACACGCATTTTCTGCTCATACGGCGGGGAGAAGGGGCGCTGCCCGCCCATTCTTCGCGCATATACTTTGCGGCGACCTGCCCGCATGAACCGGGCTCCCTTCTCAAAATGCTGCAAATACCCGCCGCGTTCGATTTCAATTTGACGAAAATCGAATCGCGCCCCATCAAAAACTCTCCCGGAGAATACTGTTTCTTCATCGAATTCGAAGGGAACATCGCGGACGAGGCGGTGCGCGTCGTGTTGGCGCGCCTGCGGGAATATACGAAAAATTTCAACCTTTTGGGCTGTTATTGAAAGGCCTGCGGAACTTTTCCGCTGCCGTCATAAGCGGAAGAGCGCGCACAGGCCGAGGCATATGAAGAAGGCGGCAACTCCCTGTGCGAGTTTAAAAAGCAGGAAAGCGCCCGTCTTTGCGCCCGCCCTTTTCAGATAGGATAGCTGTTGGGCGAGGATGCACGCCCCGCCGAAGGTGATCAGGAACGCCGCGGCGGGCAGGGTTGCCGTTCCCGTTTCGGAAAGCGCCGCGCAGCCGTGCGTAACCTCTAAAAGTCCTTCCGCGAACGCTATCCCCGCGCCCTGTGCGCCGAGGGGGGAGAGCATTTTTTCAAACAGCCACGCGAGCGGGGCGAGCAGCTTTACCGCCGACAGCATTTCCGAAAGTACATAAAAGAGGGAGATGAACCCTCCCACGCACAAAATGGATACGACGCCCCCGTAAACGCTTTCGTAAAGGATGTTGTCCGCATTCCGCAAGGGCGGCAGGGCGCGGGGCGCGTTCTCCCTTTTGCGGAAACGCGCCGCGATGAACGACACGGCGATGACGGCCGTCAGGTGTGACGCGAACAGTACGGCGCCGCAGGCGGCGCTTCTGAACATTGCTGCGCCCACGCTTCCGATCACGAACATCGGCCCCGAGGTGGAGCACAGCGCACCCGCGAAGGTCGAGTCTTTTTTTTCGAGCATGCTGTTTTCCGCCAAATCGCAGGCGACGCGGCTGCCTACCGGGTATCCGGAAAGGGCGCTCATCAGAAAACAGTATGCGGCGGTGCCCGGCAGGCGGAATCCCTTTTCCATAAGAGGGGAAAGCTTGCCCGCGGCTTTCGATGCAAAGCCAAGCTTTGTGAGCAGCGACGTGAACACGAAAAAGGGAAACAGGGAAGGTACCACGAAAAGCAGCCACGTCTTTAGTCCTTCGAGGCAGGCGTCGGCATATCTTTTCGGGGAAATGGCGATAAAAACGAGAATAAAAAGCAGCGCCGCCGAAGCCGCGGCGGCAAACCGCGCGGCATTTTTATGTTTTTTCGGCAGGGCTGCCCGTTGCATGGTTTTGCTCATACTATAATTTTATGGACGGAGTATAAGGAATATGAACGGGAAATTAGGGTTCGCGCTTAGTGCGGGCGGCGCGCGGGGCATCGCGCACATAGGATTTTTGCAGGCTATGGACGAGGCGGGCATCCGCCCCGACTTCGTTTCAGGCTCTTCTATGGGCAGTATCGTCGGCGCGTGCTACTGTAAGGGGATGAAACCTTCCGAAATGTTGGATATCGTGCGCGAATTGAAGGCTTCCGATATCGTAAATTTAGGGCTTGCGCCCATCTCGAAACTCGGGCTCATGAAGTGGACGAAGGTGCGCAAAATGATGTCCGGCTTTTTGGAAAACTGCGATTTTTCCGACCTGCCCATACCTTTCAGCTGTGTGGCGGTCGATCTGAAGAGCGGGAAACTCGTTACCATTTCCGAAGGGAACGTGGTGGAGGCGGTGCTCGCGTCCAGCTCCATGCCCACTGTGTTCCGCCCCGTGGAAAAGGACGGCATGCTCTTGACGGACGGCGGCGTCCTGTGCCGCGTGCCCGTTAAACAGGTGAAAGACATGGGTGCGGACAAGGTGGTCGCCGTGGACGTGCTCGGCGGCGTGCGCCCCGTCGACAAAGTGCCGCACGTCGTTTCACTGATCATGCGCACCTACGATATTATGGACGCGGCAAAGACTGCCACGCAAAAGCGCTCCGCGCGGAAATATTACGACCTTTGGCTCGAACCGGATATGGGGGATATCAGCCAGTATCGTTTCAAATTCGAGCAATCCGTTTACGATGCAGGGTACGCCTGCGGCGTGCAGAATGCGGAAAAAATAAAAAAACTAATGGAAAAATAGCGCCGGTTGCAAGCGCCGCGGGAAAAACAATGGATCTATTCGACCTGAACAACAATGAATACGGCGCAAAGCCGCTCGCGGACAAAATGCGCCCCAATAATCTCGATGAGTTTGTCGGGCAGGGGCATATCGTTTCGGAAGGGAGCCTTCTCCGCCGCGCCATCAAGCTGGACCGATTGGGCAGCTGTATATTTTGGGGGCCGCCCGGGTGCGGCAAAACGACGCTCGCGCATATCGTCGCGTCCACCACGCACGGGAATTTTGTCAAGCTGAACGCGGTGCAGAGCGGCGTCGCAGACGTTAAAAAGGCGGTAGAGGACGCGAAAAACGCCCTGAAGCTGTACGGCAAAAAGACATATCTTTTGCTCGACGAATGCCACCGTTTCAATAAAACGCAGTCAGATTCGCTCCTTCCCGCGATCGAGCAGGGAACGATCATCTTCATCGGCTCTACGACGGAGAATCCGTATGCGTCGATGACTCCCGCGATCGTTTCCCGCTGCCGCGTGTTTGAATTCAAGCGCCTCTCCGATGCGGAGATCCTGGGCGCGCTGGAAAAGGCGCTCACTTCGCGCAAGGGGTTATATGCCTATAAGGCGAAGGCGGACAAAGAGGCGCTCGAACATATCGCCCGCATGAGCGCGGGCGACCTTCGCACCGCTTACAACGCTTTGGAGCTTGCGGTGCTCACCACCCCGCCCGCCGCCGACGGGAGCATTCATGTGACGCTTGCCGATGCGGAACAGTCCATTCAGCGAAAGGCACTCTCTTACAATGAAGATGAATATTACGACTTTTTGTCCGCCTTTTGCAAGAGTTTGCGCGGCAGCGATGCAGACGCCGCGCTGTACTATGCGTTCCGGCTGATCGAAGGCGGGTGCGATCCTCTCATCATACTGCGCCGCCTTGTGGTGCATGCGAGCGAAGACGTAGGCATGGCAGATCCGAACGCGCTCGTGGTGGCGGTCTCCGCGCTGACCGCCTTCGAAAGGATAGGCGCGCCCGAGGGGTTCATCCCCATGAGCAACGCCATCGTTTACGTCTGTGAGGCCGAAAAATCAAATTCGGTCGTTTTGGCGATGGGCGCGGCGCAGAGGGCGGCGCGCGAAGTGCGCGACGACAATATTCCGCCATATCTCAAAGATAACAGTTACGGCGACAGGCTGACGAAGTCGCAGAGCAAAAATTATAAATACCCGCACGATTACGGCGGCTGGGTGGAACAGCAGTACCTGCCCGACAGTCTGAAAGGTTCCGTTTTTTATGTTCCGAAAGAAAACGGCTTTGAAAAAACGGTTAAAGAGATCAGAAAACGCAAAGGAAAAAAGAGTTAAAGCCCAAGCATTTGACAAAAACCGCCTCTGTGCGGTATAATAATTCATATATTCGACAAAAAGAGGAGAGAGAGCATGATCAAACTCATCCGCGGCGGCTGTTACTACATGAACGGCGCGCTTGTCAAGGAAAATCAGGCGTTTCTTACGGCTGCGCAAAAGGAAACGGCGCGCAAGGGCACCATGTCGTACCGCATCCTGAAAGAGCATAACAGGGGCGACGAGGAAAACCTTAAAATCAAATTCGATGCGATCGCCTCGCACGACATCACTTATGTCGGTATCATACAGACGGCGAAGGCGAGCGGGCTGAAAGAGTTCCCTCTTTCCTACACGCTCACCAACTGCCACAACTCGCTGTGCGCGGTCGGCGGCACCATCAACGAGGACGACCACGTTTTCGGCCTTTCCGCGGCGAAAAAATACGGTGCGAACTTCGTTCCGCCCCATCTTGCGGTCATTCACCAGTATATGCGCGAGATGGAAGCCAGAGTCGGCCGCATGATCCTCGGCAGCGACTCGCACACCCGCTACGGCGCGCTCGGTACGATGGCGGTGGGCGAGGGCGGCCCCGAGCTCGTCAAGCAGATCCTGAATCAGACCTACGACATCAAGCGCCCCGAAACGGTCGCAGTGTACCTGCGCGGCAACCTGAAAAAGGGCGTCGGCCCGCAGGACGTGGCGATCGCCCTGTGCGGCGCGGTGTTCAAAAACGGGTTCGTTAAGAATAAGATACTCGAATTTGTCGGCCCCGGCATCAAAAACCTTTCCATGGACGTGCGCAACGGCATCGACGTGATGACGACGGAGACCGCCTGCCTCTCTTCCATTTGGGAAACGGACGAAAAGACGAGGGAGTATTACCGCATCCATGGTAGGGAAAAGGACTATAAGGAACTGAAACCTTCCGAACCCGCCTATTACGATTACGGCATCACGATCAACCTTTCGACCATCGAGCCGATGATCGCGCTCCCGTTCCACCCGAGCAACGCCTATACCATCCGCGAACTTTTGGAGCACCCTTACGAGATCCTTTCCGAAGTAGAGGCTGCGGGCAGAAAACTCAAAGGGGACGATTCCTTCACCCTGACCGACAAGATCAAAGACGGAAGGATATATGTAAATCAGGGCATCATAGCCGGCTGTGCGGGCGGTATGTACGAAAACATAGCCGAAGCGTATGAAATACTCAAAGGCAAATCCACCGGAACGGGCGAATTTTCGCTCAGCGTATATCCTTCTTCTCAGCCCGTATACAAAGCGTTGGTCGAAAACGGCTATATCGGCGGGCTGATGGATGCGGGCGCCATCGTCAAAACGGCGTTCTGCGGTCCTTGCTTCGGCGCGGGCGACGTGCCCGCAAACAACGGGCTTTCCATCCGCCATACGACGCGCAACTTTGAAAGCCGCGAGGGCAGCAAACCCGCGGCAGGGCAGCTTGCGGCGGTCGCGCTCATGGACGCGCGTTCCATCGCCGCGACGGCTGCGAACGGCGGCTATCTTACGCCCGCCACGGAAGCGGAATACACCAAAAAAGTCAAAAAATATTTCTTCGACGGCGAAATATACAAAAACCGCGTCTATATGGGGGCGGGCAAGGCGAACAAAGACGCCGAACTCATATACGGCCCGAACATTGCGGATTGGCCGAAGATGATACCGCTCGGAAGGAACGTGCTCATCAAGGCGGTCAGCGTCATAGACGATCCCGTCACCACGACGGACGAGCTGATCCCTTCGGGCGAAACTTCTTCCTACCGTTCCAACCCGTTGAAACTCGCGGAGTTTGCGCTTTCCCGCAAAGATCCCGCATATGTCGGCAGGGCGAAGGACGTTAAGGCGGACGAAGAGATCCGCCGCGAAACGGGCAAACTTCCCGAACACGTCCTCAAAAAAGTGGAAAAGCTGAACATCGCCGAAGAGGGGACGATCTACGGCAGTTGCGTGATCGCAAACAAACCGGGCGACGGCTCCGCTCGCGAACAGGCGGCTTCCTGCCAGCGCGTGCTCGGCGGCATTGCAAACATCGCCAAGGAATACGCGACCAAGCGCTACCGCAGTAACCTCATCAACTGGGGCATGCTGCCCTTCACGGCGGAAAAACTGAAATTCAAGGTGGGCGACTATATTTATATAGAAAATATAGACAGATACGTCCGCGAGGGCGCGGATAAAATTCCCGCAAAGCATTTGAGCGGCGGCAACGTAAAGGATATAGAGCTCGGTATGGGCGCACTGACGCAGGACGAGCGGAATATCATTTTGAAAGGCTGCCTTATCAACTTCAACGCGGCGCGCTGAAAAGAAAATAAAATAAAAAGGGAGGTTTCGGTCAATGCTCACATTATCAGATTATAAAAACGTCATCGATCTTACTTACAAGCCGAAACCGCCCTTAATACTTTCCGAAACGGAAAAGAGCGCCATATGCGACGAAATGCTGGGTACGCTTTTGGAAGAGCGCAACGAGATCGCGGCGTTCAGCTATCCGTATAAGGTCAAGCGCGACCTGATATGGGGCTATCTGAATCAGCGCCTGCCCAATCCCGTAAGCGCCCGTTTTTTGGAAATACAGGATAAACTTTTTTGGTCGGAAACGTTGGAAAACGGCGTCGTTTCCGTCGATACGCTCGATTTTAAGGACGGCATTGCCCTTTGGCAGGGTGATATTTCCCGCTTGGCGGCGGATGCCGTCGTGAATGCCGCGAACAGCGCGCTGCTCGGCTGTTTTATTCCGCATCATAAGTGTATCGACAATGTGATCCATTCCCGTGCGGGCGTACAGCTGCGGCTGGATTGTTCGCGCATCATGGGGATGCAGGGTGAGCCGGAGCCTGCGGGCTGTGCGAAGATCACGCTCGGTTATAATCTCCCCGCAAAATACGTCATCCACACGGTGGGCCCGATGGTCGGCGTCAAGCCGACCGAGGCGGACGCGAGAACGCTCCGCAGCTGCTATGTATCCTGCCTGAACCTTGCAAAGGAAATGGGGCTGAAAAGCATTGCGTTCTGCTGCATTTCCACGGGCGTTTTCGGTTACCCGAACGACGAGGCTGCGGAGATCGCCGTCGGCGCGGTCAGGAACTGGCTGTTGGAAACGGGCTACGACGTCAAAGTCGTGTTCGACGTTTTTCTGGATAAAGACGCAGCCATTTATGCCGATATTCTGAAAAATCTGTAAAAACAAAGAGCGCCGCGCGGATATGCGCGGCGCTTTTCATGTTCCGGTGTTTATATTTTGAAGCAAAAGCGCAGCATCCGTTCGGGGCGGAGCGGTTTTTGCGCGCGGGCGTCCTTGCCGATTTGTTCGCGGTATTTTTTATATTCCTTGATCCGTTCGCGCATATGTTCATAGGTCGGTTCGCGCACGGCGCAGACGGACGCCGCGGAAAACCTGTCGCTGAGGAATGCGGGTTCGGCGGCGCGGCGGAAGGAAAAATTGATGATGAGCATGAGCGACGCCGCAAGGCATACCGCGGCGGTTGTCAGAATCAGGGTACGCTTTTTCATATCCGCAGTATGCGCGTAAATTTTGGTTTTATGCCCCGCAAATGCTTGCGTTTTCCAAGGTAAACGGATATAATATAGAGCGGAATTTAAACCTGAGTCGAAGGGTACGCCCGACGGCAAAGGGGAGATACATATACCTTTTTTTTCAAGGGATCATGTCCTCCTTTTTGCGTTGGTGCGAAAGGGAGGTTTTTTATGTCTGAAACGCGGTTGGCAGTGGTCAGCGTCATCGTGGAAAACACCGACTGTTCGGATAAGCTGAACGCGCTTTTGCACGAGTTCGGCGAATACGTCGTGGGCAGGATGGGCATACCGTACCGTGCGAAAAAAGTGTCCGTACTTTCGGTCGTCGTCGACGCGCCGCAGGAAACGGTCAACGCGCTCACGGGCAAACTCGGCATGTTGGAAGGGGTTACCGCGAAAACGCTGTTTTCAAAGTATTGAGCCTCTCTTTTGCTTTCGCAAAGTTTAAATGAAAAATTTTCAAAGGAGTCGTATCATGAAAAAATTTTTTGCGATCGTCTTGTCCGCGCTCATGCTTACGGCGGGCACGGCGCTCTTTGCCGCCTGCTCGGATGAGGACGGCATAGACGTGTATGCGCCCGACGGCGCGCCCGCACTCGCGCTGGCGCAGCTGATGGGCGACGAGATGCAGTTCGGCAGCGACAAAACCGTGAATTACAACGTCGTCAATGCGAACACTATTCAGACGTATGTTACGGGAGAAAACCCGCAGGCGGAGCTGTGCGTTCTGCCCGTCAACGCCGCGGCGATGGCACTCGGTTCGGGCGAAAACTACAAGATGCTCGGCACCGTCACGCACGGCAATATCTACATCGTATCGGAAAAATATCGGACCATACTCACGAATGAGAACCTCGCGCAAGAGTTGGAGGGCAAAGTCGTCGGCTGTATCCAATTGCAGAGCTTTGTCGGCTTCGCTTTGCAGATCGTGTTGCATAATGCAAATGTCGAATATACCGTTATCGAAGATGCGTCAAAGCCCGCCGCGAACGGCGTGAGCATCGTAAACATCGCAAATCCCGCGAGCGACATCGTGGCGGACGCGCCTTACGACTACATGGTAGCGGCGGAACCCGTCGTATCCACAAAGACGGGCAGCATCGAGGCGCTCGAACAGGTCGGCGACTTGCAGGCGCTGTACGGGGAAGGCGGCTATCCGCAGGCGGTGCTTGTCGCCAAGGCGGATTTCATTGAAAACAATGCGGAGTTTGTTACGCAGTTTATCGCCGCGGTCGAGACGAACGCAACGTGGCTGACGGCGGATGCCACTTCGGCGGAGACCGTCGTGAGCGCGGTGGCTTCCCATCTGCCCGAAGGATCTACGCCCACGTTCAACGCGAAAAATCTGACAAAGAATGTCATCGAAAAATGCGCGGTGCGCTTTGAAAGCGCGGCGTCCTGCAAAGAAGAGGTCAAAAACTTCCTCGCGGAGATCACTGCCGTCAATCCCAAAATGCAGTTTAACGTGGCAGACGCATTCTTTTATAATGCGCAGTAAGTTTTAAGATTTTGAAATGCGCGGACGGAGGAGAACCATGAAAACGCGATTCGGCGGCAAAAAACTGAATATCGCGTTTTCCTTTCTCGCCGTCATCGTCATGTGGGCGGGATGGCTGATCGCATATTATACCGTCAGGAACGATTACGTCATCCCGTCTTTTGTCGATACGGTCACGGGAATAGGGAGAAACCTCATCGACGGGCAGTTTTGGCGCGCGTTCGGTGCGACGATTTTGCGCACCCTGTACTCGTGGGCGGTCGCGTTCGCGCTTTCGCTCGTCTGCCTCTCTCTGAGCGCTTTGAGCGACAAATTCCGCCGCTTTTTGGCGCCATTCGTGAGCGTTTTGCGCACGCTGCCCACAATGGCGATCACGCTGATGCTGCTTATCTGGACGTCGCCGAAAGTCGCTCCGACCGTCGTCGCCTTTCTGATGATTTTCCCGCTCTCGTATACGCAGCTTTGCGCGTCTTTCGGCGGCATAGACAAAAAAATTATCGAAATGGCGGAAGTTTATAAAGTGAGCCGGCGCGACAAGTTGTGCAAAATTTATATTCCGCTCATGCTGCCGGATATTTTCGCACAGACGGGCGCAAACATATCCCTCACGCTGAAAGTGATGATCTCGGCGGAAGTATTGGCGGGCACGTTCGGATCGGTCGGCGGGCTGATGTACGCCGCGTCGATGTATTCGCGTATAGACGAACTGTTTGCCGTCACCATCCTCATGCTTGTCTTCGGCGGGCTGATAGAGTATGCGCTCGGAAATCTCACCCGCATCACCGACGTGTGGGTAAAGGGCAGGGGGAAAACCCGCAAGGGAGGCGGCGCATGATCGAACTCGTCAACGTTTCAAAAAAATACGCGAACACGCCCGTCTACGAAAATTTTTCCCTTGAAATCGAAGAGGGGAAGATCACCTGCCTTCTGGGCGCGAGCGGATGCGGCAAGACGACGCTTCTGAACATGCTCGCGGGGCTTACGCCTTACGAAGGGAAAATCGGGAACGTGCCCGAACGCATTTCTTATATTTTTCAGGAAGAGCGGCTTCTGCCCAACCTCACGGTAAAACAGAACGTGGCGCTCGTGCTCGGCAAAAACGCCGACGGAAAGAAGATCTCCGAAATTCTCGAAAAGGTGGAACTTTCGGGCAAAGAGGACGCGTACCCCGCCGAGCTTTCGGGCGGGCAGGCACAGCGTGTATCCATAGCGCGCGCGTTTGCGTACCCGTCGGGGCTGATTCTGATGGATGAACCGTTCTCTTCGCTCGATACGGCGCTCAAAATACGGCTGATAGACGTGTTCTGCCGCCTTTGGCAGGAGGAAAAGCGCACGGCGGTATTCGTCACGCACGACGCGGAAGAGGCGTATATGCTTGCGCACCGCGCGGTGCTGCTCGAAGAGGGCAAAGTCGTTGCGGATATTTCCGAAAACGATCCCGTTCCCCGCGCATACGGGGAAAGTTCTCGTTTTAAGCAAAGGATTTTGGCGGAATTGCTCGGCGGTCGTGCGCAAAAATATTAAGTACAGAATAAAAAGAGGCATTTTTCATCGAAAATGCCTCTTTTGTCTTGTAAATAATACCTAAATATGCTATGATAGATATAGGGCTAAGCATATTCGGCGGGAGATGTGAAAATTTGAAAACACTGTTCGTATCCGATCTGGACGGTACGCTGCTCACTTTGCAGGAGCGCGTTTCGTCTTACAGTTTGGAACATTTGAATGCACTTATAGACAAAGGACTGCATTTTACATACGCCACGGCACGCTCGCTCAATTCTGCGGCAAAAGCGTGTTGGGGGCTTCGGCAGATCCTGCCCGTTATTTTGTATAACGGCGCTGTGGTCATGGAACCGTGGAGCCGCAAAATGCTGTACAACAACCATTTCAACCGCGGACAGCTGTCCTATTTGAAAGAACTGTTTGCCCGGCACGACGTATGGCCGCTCGTCTATTCGTTTAAGGGCGAAACGGAGCGCGTTTCATGGGTGGCGGAAAAGGAAACGGCGGGCGTAAGGCGGTATCTCGAAAGGAGAAAGGGAGATCCTCGCCTGCATCCCGTAAAGGTGCGCGAAGAACTTGTAGGCGACGACATCTTTTATTTTAACTGTATCGGCAGGAAGGAGGATCTCGACTCATTGCACGAAGAGGTGGAAAACAGCCTCGACATGAAGTGCATTTACGAGCAGGAAACGTATCAGACGGATTATTGGTGCGAGATCATGCCGAGAAGTACCTCTAAGGGCGCGGCGGCGAAACAGCTCAAAGTGCTGTTGGGTGCGGAAAGGTTGGTCGCTTTCGGCGACGGGATCAACGATTACGATCTGTTCCGCGAAGCAGACGAGTGCTATGCGGTACAAAATGCCGACGAAAAGCTCAAAGGGATGGCAACGGGCGTCATCGGTTACAGCGAGGAGGACGGCGTCGTGAAATTTCTTATGGAAAATTTAAACAGATATTTATAATTTATGAGGAGAAGAATTGAATATGGCAAAAGAAAAGACGAAAAAAGAGAAGAAAAAAAGCTCGTTTTGGAAAGATTTTAAGGCATTTATATCGCGCGGCAACATCGTAGACCTTGCGGTCGCGGTCGTAGTCGGCGCCGCGTTTACGGCAATCGTGAACAGTTTGGTCAACGACATCATTAAACCGCTGATCACGTTGCTGTTTGGCGGCGAAGACATGAGCGAGCTAGTCGTCGTACTGCGTCGGTTTGAAAACGAGGCGGGCGAAATAGAGCAGGTAACGCTCAATTACGGGAATCTCATTATGGCGATACTCACGTTCCTCATCGACGCGTTCGTCATATTTACCGTATTGCGCATCGTGCGCAACGCACAGCGCAAGCTGAAAGAGGGCGCCGATGTATTGAAACAAAAAATAGTGAAAGGAGAAGAGCCCGCGCAGGCGGCCGGGGAGGCAGCGCAGGAAGTTGCAGCCGCGCCCGTAGCAGAGGCGGCGGCTCCCGCCGAACCGCCCAAGCCCACGACCGAAGAGTTGCTCGCGGAGATACGCGATCTCCTCAAAGAGAACGCCGAGCTTAAAAGGGCGGCAGACGGTGCCGATAAACCGGCTGAAAAAGAATAATGAAAATGCAAAAAAGGACGGGGATTCCGTCCTTTTTTTACTTTTGCCCCGCCCGCGCCGCCGCGGGCAAAAAATGCCTGTAAAATTTTCGGAAAAGTACCTGCAAACAGTTTTTGAAAAGTAAAGTTTGTGGTATAATTTATCCGTGACATATGCGGCGTTTTTCCGGTGGAACCGGCAGGGCACGCTAAAAAGCGAGCGCGGGTATGCCGCTCCTGAAAAGGATAAAAAACAGATAAAAATTCAACACGATAATTACGGGTACGAGGATCATCAAAAGCATGCTGTCGGTGCGGAACTTCGTTAAAAACATTGCCGTATAAATTGCGGCTCCGCCGCCGAGCAGGGCGGCGATGAGCAATTTCGCATCCGCCGACGCCGCCCGTTCGCCCCGTTCGTCGCGCCGTTTTTTCTGCGTTTTTACGAGCATAAACCCGTATAGGTTTACTGCGGCGATATATACCGCAGCTATGATATACAACAAAAGCATATTCGTCCCTCTCGGCAAGTATGCGCAAAAAGATTCGGATTATATACGGAGGTCACAAAATGGCAAAGGTCGCAGTCCTTATGGGAAGCAAGTCTGACTTTCCCGTCGTCAAACCTGCGGTGGAAGTGATCAAAAAATTCGGCGCGGAATGCGAAGTGCGCGTCATATCCGCACACCGCACGCCCGACACGGCGCACGAGTTCGCCGCAAACGCGGAAAAGAACGGCGTGGAAGTCATCATCTGCGCGGCGGGCAAAGCCGCGCACCTCGGCGGGGTGATCGCCGCATATACGGCACTGCCCGTGATAGGTCTTCCCGTCAAGACGGATATGATGGGCGGGTTGGACAGCCTTCTTTCCATCGTGCAGATGCCCTCGGGCATCCCTGTGGCGACGGTGGGGGTGAACGGAGGAGAAAACGCCGGGCTTCTGGCGTTGCAAATTCTTTCTTTGCGCTATTCTGAGATCGCGGAAAAACTCAAAGGCTATAAAAAGCAGATGGCGGAAAAGATCGCCGCCGACGACGCCGCATTGCAGGCGGAACTCAAAAATATTTAACGATTGCGAAAATCATCGGAGGTAAAATAAGATGAAAAAAGGCGAGCAGCTTTACGAAGGCAAGGCGAAAAAGGTGTTTGCGACGGACGATCCCGACATCGTCATCGTGGACTACAAAGACGACGCTACCGCGTTCAACGGGCTCAAAAAGGGCACGATCGCGGGCAAGGGCGTCATCAACAACAAAATGAGCAACATGATGTTCCGCATCATGGAACAGCACGGCATCCCCACCCATTACGTCGAGGAGCTTTCCGACCGCGAAACGGCGGTCAAAAAAGTGCAGATCGTGCCCCTCGAGGTCATCATCCGCAACACGGCGGCGGGCAGTTTTTCCAAGCGCTACGGCGTGCCCGAAGGCAAAAAGCTCCCCGTGACCGTTTTCGAATTCAGCTATAAAAACGACGAGCTCGGCGATCCGCTTCTCAACGACTATCACGCGCTCGCCATGGAGCTTGCCACCCCCGAAGAGATCGAGACCATCAAGCGCATGGCGTTCAAGGTCAACGACGTCATGAAGGAATTTTTCGCCGCCCTCAACATCGACCTCATCGACTTCAAGCTCGAGTTCGGCAGATTCAAGGGGCAGATCATCCTTGCGGACGAAATTTCTCCCGATACCTGCCGTTTCTGGGACAAGACCACGGGCGAAAAATTGGATAAAGACAGATTCAGGAGAGATCTCGGCGGTGTAGAGGACGCATACAAAGAAGTATTCGCCCGCCTCACCGGCGGCAACAAGTGAGCCGCTCTTTTATGTACGAAAGAGATCTGAAAGCGCCGTTCGACTGTATGCACGAAGAGTGCGGCGTTTTCGGCGTATACTCAGGCGAAACGCGCAATGTGGCGCACACCGCGTATTACGGACTGTTTGCCCTGCAGCACAGGGGGCAGGAGAGCGCGGGCATCGCCGTGGCTTATGCCGACAAAATACAGTATTACAAGGG
>CALVST010000006.1 GCA_944359365.1 uncultured Clostridia bacterium | reverse complement strand
CACTTCGATTACGATTATGTGGCCAAACATGTAAAAATCGGCGGCAAGGAAGTGCGGCAAATCGATGCGGACGCCTATTTTTCGCGCGGACGCGCCATGCAAAACGAATACAGAGAGAAAATTCGTTTTCTTGTCGGCGCGGAATTTGCTTACGACGATTCTTCCCGCGCGCAGGAAAAATATTGCGCGGCAGCCGAAAAATATTCGCCCGATTTTATCATCAACAGCGTGCACACCTGTCTCGGAAAGGACTGCTATTTCCCCGATTTTTTTGTAGGTAAAAGCAAGGAATTTGCCTATAACGCTTACCTTTTCCGCATTTTGGAAAGCTTGGACGCGCCTTACCCATACGACGTCGTTGCGCATATAGGTTATTGTTCGCGCAATGCAAAATATGCCGACGCAAAGCTGCGCTACCGGGACTTTTCGGATATTTTGGACGCGATCCTAAAAAAAATCATCGCAAAAAATAAAATTTTAGAGATCAACTCCTCCGCAAAAACTGCGGGCAGCCCCTTTATCCCCGATACCGACATTTTGCAGAGATATTTTGACTTAGGCGGAAGAAAAGTCATCTTTTCTTCCGACGCACACGATGAAACGCGCATTGGCGAAAAGCGCGAGATCGTTTCCGAAACGCTCAAAAAAATCGGCTTTACGCACGTCACACTGCCCGTGTGCGGCAGACATATCGAAGAAGAATTATAAAAACCCCGCGCGGAGCGCCGTCCAGTGCTCCGCGCGGGGTGCAAATATCAAAATTTTCTCACACAAATTCCGTAAACATTTACGGAACTTATTCAGCCGTTTCGTCGTTCGTTTGCGTTTGGGCGGGTTCCGTTTCGGCCTTTTCCGACTTTCCTTCCGTGTCCGTCCGCGGCGCGGAAGTTTCATTTTTGCCCGAAACGAGCGTCATAATGATCGCCGCGGCATAAATCCCTATTTTTGCGATGAGCAAAATAAAATTCAGCCACCCCAATACGTCGTACATCCCTGCCGAAGACGCAAGCCCGGCGATGCTGCTCAAAATGCTGACGATCACGTCTGCAGCCAAAAATATGAGCGTAACGACGAAACACTGCTTTGCCGCGCGCCTGATGCCTTCGTCCTCCCCCTTAACGATCGCATAGCCGCCCGCGACCGCAAAAGCAATGATGCTCACAAAGCCGCATGCCCAGATAAGCACCTTTTTCCAGCTTTTAGACCACATTTCCTTCATAATGACCTCCTTCGGGATCGAAACGATCCTCATCATCATTATATAGGCGGGAAAGGCAGTTTGTCAACCCCCTTTGCAAAATTTATCCGAAAAAGAAAATTATTACTCCTTTTCCCTGATCGTGAATTTATACAATTCGCTTTTGGAAACGCCGCGATCCTTTGCGGCGGCTTTCAGCGCATCCTTTTCGCTCATGCCGAGCGCCTTGTAGTGCGCGATATGGTCGCGTTCGGACAGCGAATTGAGCGGATTTTCCCGTTTTTGCGCCCCTTTTACCAGCAGGACGTACTCCCCGCGCTTTTCACCGGCAAGCCCTTCTGAAAGCATGAAATATTCCGCGCTTTCGTGTACTTTCGTGATCTCGCGCACGGCGCAGGCTTCCCGTTCGCCGAGCGTTTCGTACAGCAGGGCGATGTCCTCATCCGTATCCTGCGGAGCGGAATAAAAAACGAGCGTCCCCCGAAAATCGGCGTATTCCTGCAAAAATGCCTTCTTTTCCCCTCTTTTGCCGCGCAAAAAGCCTAAAAACGCAAATTTTTCGGCAGGAAAGCCCGACAAGACGAGCGCCGCCACGAAGGCGCACGCACCCGGCGCGAGGGTGTACCGTATGCCCTTTTCGCGCAGTACGTTGACGAGGATGTTCCCGGGATCGGATATGACGGGCGTGCCCGCATCGGTAACGACCGCAACGTTTTTGCCCTCGGCGGCGAGAGCCGCCACCTTTTCCGCCGCGGCAAGTTCGTTGAACTTATGGCAGGAAAGCAGCGGCTTTTTTATTTCGAAATAATTGAGCAGTTTGAGAGTATGGCGGGTGTCTTCGCAGAAAATGACGTCCGCTTCCCTGAGCGCGTCGAGCGCGCGGAGGGTGATATCGCCGAGGTTCCCGATCGGCGTTGCGACAAATGTGACCATGACAGTGCGGCGCGCCGCAAAGCGGCGTCTTTCTCCTTTAATTTTTTACGTTTACGGCGTCGGGCAGTATGTCTATGCCCTCTTTTGCCCCTTTCGTGCCTTCGACGAGGATCAGATACGGTTTTGCGCCCGCCCTGCCGCGCACGAATTGCAGGCGTTTCGGCTCGATGCCGCGCGCCTTCATCGCATAGAGCACTTCGGCGAGCCTGTCGGCGCGGTTCACGAGCGCGAACCTGCCGCCGAATTTAAGTTTTTTATAAGCTGCGTCTACGATCTCGGCAAGCGTTACGGTGATCTCTTTCCGGCAGATCGCCTTTTTGTAGTCGGCGTTTTCAAAGCCGCCCGTTTCATATGGCGGATTGCACAGGATGAGGGAAAATTTATCGTCGTATTCCCGCCCGATATCCTGTATCCTGCAACACACCGCGGTAAAATTTTTCAGCCCGTTGAGCAGAACGGAGCGCGCGCTCATATCGGAAAGCTCTTCCTGCATCTCAAACAGCGTAACGGAGGATATGTGCGGATTGAGCGCAAAAAAATGCAGCCCCACGATGCCGCTGCCGGCGCAAAAGTCTGCCACAACGTCCCGCTTTTTGCCCTTTACAAAGCGCGAAAGAAGCACCGCGTCGCTCGTAAAGCGGTAGAACGATGCGTTCTGTATGATCTTTAAATCTCCTTCGAGCAGTTCCTCGATCGTTTCGCCCTCTTTGAGCACGGCTTTTCTCCCTATGCAAACTTTCTCTTTAACATCATACCATAAACCGAGGCAAAATTCAATCCTTTTTACCCGTTGACAAAGGGCGCGCCGACGTTTATAATATGTATAAGAACGAAAAAAGGGAGAGAGGAAAATGGACGTATTCGAAGCGATCTATGCGCGCCGCAGCGTGCGCAAATATAAAAAGGGCGCGCCCGTAGCCAAAGAGAGCATTCAAAAACTTTTGGATGCGGCGATGCACGCTCCCAGCGCGGTGAACAGCCGCCCGTGGGAATTTTACTGCAGCGACAAAGAGGAAGTAAAATCGGCGCTCATGGCGGCGCACCCCGCCTGCCGTATGTTGGAAACGGCAAGTTGGGCGATCGTTGTGTGCGGCAGGCCCGACCTGCAGCCCCGCCACAATTATTGGCCGCAGGATTGCGGCGCGGCGGTCGAGAACATTTTGCTCGCCGCAAAAGGGCTCGGCCTCGGCGCCTGCTGGTGCGGATGCTACCCCACGCAGCCGCGCACCGATGAAGTGAAGAAAGTGATCGGCTGCGACGGCGTGCCCGTTGCCATCGTGGCGGTGGGCGTGCCCGACGAAGATCCCCCCGCAAAGGGATTTTACGACGTGGAACGGGTACATTTTCTGTAAAAGGGCGCGCCGCGGCAATATGCCGCGGCGCCTTTTTTATTCAAATTATTTTTCTTCTTTCATTTCTCTTTCTTTTTTGTCCTTCCCCTCTTTCGGCTCTTTCTCTTTGTACAGTTTTCCCGCAAAAAGCGCCTCCAACTCCGTGAACGTACCCTTTTTGAGCAGATTGTTCTGGCATATGACGAGGCTGCCCGCATTCGGCACATAAAGCATGTAACAGCGGTCGTCTTTAACCACTTTGCGCACGCGTGCAAGCTCGCGCTTTTTGGCGATCTCCCGCCCGCCTGCGTACTGCGTGAACTTCAAAACGCCTTCCTCAATATCGATTTGCACGCGGAAAAGCCACTGCTCCTTTGCGAGCGATTTCGACGTAGGCGCAAAAAACAGAAGCGCGGTGAGCGCCAGAAGCAGCGCGGCAAACACCGTGAACATGATGTACTGCCCGTTCGTAAACCCGGCGATCACTGCGAGCGCCCCGACGATTACCGTAAGTACCGCCGTCCAGACCGCGTAATAGCGTTTTCTCAACTTATCGGCCTTCTTTTTGCAGGGAAGGGATATTTCTCCGTAAAATTCTATCATAGCCCTATTATATCATAACCGCCGCGCGTTGCAAAGAATTTTTTGCGGCGCAATTTCTATTTTCTGCGGCAAGGCGATTGACTTTTTTTTCTCTATGCTGTATATTAATGTTGCAAATGCAACAGAGGAAAGAAAAATGGAGAACACGGTCACTTCGCTTTTCGACGGGGTTTCGCGGGAAGAATATGCGGCGATGATGGTCTGCTTTAAAACTGTGACGCGCACCTACCGCAGAGGGGAAGAGATCCCCATGCCGCACGAGCGCGTTGCCGTGGTGCAGAGCGGGCACGTTGACCTTATCAAAACGGACATCAACGGCGTAAGGACGATCTTCGAACAGCTGCGCAAAGGGGGCGTGTTCGGCGACGTTCTCGGCTATGCGTGGGCGGACGCGAGCTTTTTTCTCGTGGCGGAAGAGGACAGCGACATTCTGTACATCGATTACGAACATATCGTAAAGCGGTGCGCAAAGGCGTGCGCGCATCACAGCACCGTGGTTTCCAACCTTGTCAGGCTGATGAGCGAAAAAACGCAGGCGCTTTCCGAACACTTAGAAATACTCAGCCGCCGCACCACGCGGGAAAAGCTGCTCGCCTATTTTACCATGGCGGCGGCAAAAAACGGAAATTCTTACTTTACCCTGCCCTTTTCGCAGACGAGCCTTGCCGATTACATATGCGTAGACCGCAGCGCCATGGTGCGCGAACTTCGACGCATGACGGACGAGGGGATCATAGAGATCGAACGGCGCAACGTAAAGCTCAAAACCGGACGATACGACAAATAAGCGGCACAGGTGCCGTGCGGAAAAACACAGGCTCTGCCCCACCGGGCAGAGCCTTGATTTTTTTACCGTTTGCCGATATACGGCGATAGCGCCTTTGCCAGATTCAAACCGATCATGACGTGCCCGTAATCGGACGGGTGCAGGATATCTGCGGAAAGATAATAATCTTTATCCGCAAGGGCGTGCGCATCTATCAAAACGGCGTTCGGATATTTTTCCGCGCGCTCGGAAATGACCTTGCGCGTCTTTGCGAAGTTCTCCTTATAAAAAGGCGCGCTCGCGCTTACGTCGGAAAATGCGGGAAAGGGCGTTGCGAGGAATATTTTTTTATCGGGGAAAGCGCCGCACAGCCTGTCGAGCAAGCCTCCCAAACGCTCTTCTATGACGTCGAAAGGTCTGTCCGCGATATTCGTGCCCGCCTCTATGTAAGCGGCGTCAAAAGTTTCTCCGCACAGATATTCCGCCGTTTCATTTTCGCAGAAACACCCGCCGGCGATGCCCTTATTCAAGATATCTATGCCGAGCGCCTCCGCCGCCGCGCTTATGTAATTGAGGCGGGCATAAGGCGTTACGAATCCCTGCGTGATGGACGAACCGTAGGCAAGCAGTTTACAGCGCGGCGCCTCGTTTTCGCGGGGCGGACGGACTTCGCCTTCCGCATCCAGCCCGAGAAAGCGCACGTTGCATATCCCGTCGAGGCAAACGCGCCACACAAAGGGCGAAAACCTGCCGCAGCGCTCCCTCGCAACGCCGTCCGCCGCGGCGGGACGCTCGAAGGATACCCTATGCTCCCCCGCGGGATACAGCGCGGAAGAGAGGTAAAAATCGCCGCAGTAAACGGTGACGCGCAAAGGTCCGTCACATGCAAAGCGGACGACGGCGGAACGTGCCTGTGCCACAAAACGAAGTTCCGCGCCCGTCATGGCGAGGGCATTCCCCCTGTGCCCCGTATATATATCCGTCTGTTTGCCGTCCTCGCCGAACACGGGGACCTGCATGCGGTCTACCACGCCGAACGGGAAACGGCTCAGGCGTCCGTACTTTATTTCCGCTATGTTGAAAAACTCGATGTTCTGATAGATCATTTCGCAAACCCCGAAAAAAATTTTCCACATCATTATACCACGCGCCGCAAAAAAAGCATAGCGTTTTCCCAAATTTACCGCGCGGAGCTGCTAAACTAAAAAAGAGAACCGCAGCGAAAGCGGCTCTCTTTTTAACTTTTTCAACGACCGTTTACGGGAATATATTCATAGCGCGTACCGTTTTCGTCGGTTACCGTTTCCACGATATATCCCTGCGCGCTCTGATTGTTTCCGACGCGGATAAACACGACATCTTCGCCGCGGTAATTCTCCTTTTCAAAATAGAAAATTTTGCTCTGCCCGCCCTTGTATGAAGTCATTTTCAGCTCCGTTTCGCCGCGTTCCGTTTCGTAAGAGAAGGTACTGCGCTCGACGAGCGAACCGCCCTCGCGCAGGGAATAGGTGTATTCCTGCTCCGTTTCCTCCCCTTCGCGCTCTTCGCTCTGTTCCACATACATATAGCGGTCTTCGCCGAGCGTGACGCGGAATTCCGTTTCGCTCTCGCTTTCGCCGCGCTCGCTCTCCGCATTGCGGGTGCCGCGCACGGCATAGTCGGCGCCTTCTATGACCAACACGCCCTCGATGGCGTAATTTTCTTCCATTTCGTCCTCGAAATAATCATCGTCGTCATCGTCGTCCGCAGGCAGTGCCGTTTCATTGTAATACATTTCATAGCCGAGAGAATTGCCGTCTATGTCGCGGTAAGCTACCGTCATCTTGTTCGCATACCCCTCCCGCTCGGACGCGGTCACGGACGAGGTGAATCCGCCTTCGCTGAGCAGGCTCTCCACGAGCGCCATATAGCTATCAAGCTCCGAAAGATCTGCTCTCTCTCCTTCCGAAACGGACGTATCTGCCGAGAGCGCCACCGCCGAAAAGCTCTTTGCCGGGGCGCCGCCGTTCATCGAAGATATGAGCATGCCCGCCGAAGCCGCACTGAAACCGTAGACGGATTCTGCGGTCGTCAGATCGCCGAACGTACCGTTCCCTTCCGCCTTGCCGCCGTCGGAACAGGCGGATATCCCAAGCCCTAACGCAAGCGTCAACGCCAAAGCCGACGCCGTAAGTAATTTTTTCATTTTCCAAAATTCTCCTTTTATCTCGTTTCGGCGGAAAATATCCGGAATTTTTCCGCCTCACTTATATAACAATCGTTTTTTGCATTTTTGTTGGAAAAAATCCGAAATTTTTTTATTTTTTATTTTTTCTCCCAACGCCTTGACGGAAAAGCGTTTTATTGTTATCATATTTTTAAAGAAAAATCATATTTAACCAACAATCCGCCCCTTTCGGATTGTTATAATAATGGAAGTGAGATGAAAAACGAAAAGCTCGAACGGATGGTCGCCCGCCTGAAAGAGGGCGACGCGCGCGCGTTCGACTGCGTTTACGAACACACCCACAAGTCCGCTTACTTCGCCATTTTGTATATCGTGCACGATAAAATGTACGCGGAAGACATTTTGCAGGAAACTTTCGTGAAGGCGATCTCTTCGCTGGCGCAGTATACGGCGGGCACGAATTTTACGGCATGGCTGTGTTCGATCGCAAGATCGCTCGCGCTCAATCATCTGAAAAAACACAGGCGGGAAGTGCCCACCGACTTCGAAGAAGAGGCGTACAAGTTCGGTACGGGCGAGGCGCACATCCCCTATATTTTCGACCTTGCGGCAAGGGTGCTCGCCGAAGACGAATACGAAATACTCATGCTGTGCCAAATTTCCGGCTATAAGCGGAGAGAAGTCGCCGAAATGCTCGGCATACCCATCGGCACGGTCACATGGAAAAACAACGAGGCGCTCAAAAAACTCAGGCGGCAGCTTGAAAAGGAGGACGGCGCATGAAAGACGTGAAAAAATTGCTGACGGAACAGGCTAACGCCGTTCTGCCGGACAAAAAAGTAAAACAGAATATCATGCGCGAGCTGGGCATGGAACAGGCGGAGCGCTCCCTCGCCTATGCGCACGGCGGAGAAAAAGCGGAGAAAAACAAAAAGACGCTCCTCATCGCCGCAGCGGCGGTATTTGCGGCAGCCGCACTGTTTTTGGCGATTTTCCTGCCCGTTTTTCTCGGGCGGGGCAAGACGGGCGTTGGCGGCGGCAAATTCGCCGATATAACCGACGCGGATTCCTTTTACGCATACGGCGCCGCGTCCGTAGGGGCTCTGCTTTCCGTTCCGGGCGAAAGCGGCGCAAGCGGCGTCAAACTCCTTTCGTTCGCGCAAAAAGACGCCGCGCAGGAAACGCACATAGAAACGGTGAATCGCTATATGGCGCTCGTGGAAGGACTGTTGAGCGAGGAAAGCATTTCCGAAACGGCGATCGCCGGCGCGGACGGGTACGATTTCGGCATGACGGTACACCTTTCGGGGATATCCGGCGGCGGCGCGGACTATACGCTGTATTACAATAAGATCTTCCGCGGGAGCGAAACGGACGAGGACGAAACGCAGGAGAGCTATTCCATCGAAGGGATCCTCATCGCGGCAGGCGGGCAATATTCTGTGGAAGGCAATTACGAAACGGAATCCGAGCGGGGCGAAGCGGAATCTGAACTGTACTTCAAGGCATACACGGGCGAAAATTCGTATATAGACGTGCGCCAAGAGTCGGAAACCGAAACGGGCGACGCCGAAACGGAAATAGAGTACGTTTACACCGTATACGAAAACGGCAGCGTTGCCGAGCGCACGACGGTGGAATACGAATCGGAAGAGGGCGAGCTCGAACTTCTTCTTTCCATCAACAGAGAAGGCGTGCGCGACACGCTGCTTTTTAAAGAGGAAAGCGAAAACGGCGAGCGGATCCTTTCCGCAAGCGGAGAGATCGGCGGGCAGAAGGTGCGTTTCCGCGTGTATATCCGCGGAGGACAGTACCATTATGTATTCGAAGACGGCTCATCTGAAGACCACGATCGGTATGAAGACGATGACGATGACGACGATTGAACAAGCAAAAGCCGCGCCGTAAACGGCGCGGCAAACATAAAGGGCGAAGCGCAACAGGCGCTTCGCCCTTTTTCTTATTACGAATTGCAGATGGTAGCCGTCCGCAGCCAATTGTTGAAACAGATCGTCTTTCCCTTTTCGCCGTCTGCGATAATATCTTGCTCCAACTCCTCTATGCAGTCAATCTCGCCGCGCAGATAATCTTCCAAGAGACGGCTGCAATTTTTCAGCCTTTGCATCAGCCCTCCGATGCGTATATCGTGCCTTTCAAAGCCGAACCCTTTCGCCTCGCGCATCCACTGCGCTCGGAAACTTTCATAAAACGCGTTCAGCCTGCGCTCGCATTCGCGGTAATCGTTCAGAAGCAGGCACAGCCCGTCCATGTTCTTTTCTCTGTAAAGCGCCCGCGTGCGGACGCCGAGGTCGTATTTGAGTTCCATAACGCCGCAAAGGTCTGCAAGGGTACGGAAAATATATCCGTATTCGGCATTCCCGGCACTCTCTTCGAGAGCGGCCTTCGCCTGCGCATACATGAGCCTGCCGCCCTCGAAAACGGTATAATCGAATATACCGTAAAAAGGATCGCTGTAAAGCATGTACTTGCAGGGATTGGTTATTTCGTTCTTCCCGGCAGACAGATTGGGCAGCCCTATACGCAAAAATTCATCCCATTCCATGCCGCACACTTCCTTGAAACGGGCATGGATGAGAGCATCGTCGAAATTGCCCCTGCAAAACTCTGCCGCCGCAAAAAGCGCGGGCAATACGCTGAACAGGGAGCTTTCGGAACCGTCGTCCTTCCAAACCGTGATAAAAATATTGTCTACACCGTGTTCTATGCAGGAAGCGACCGCCGCTCGGTTTGCCTCTATGCTGAATCCGTTGCAGGGCGCAAAACCCGTCCAACACCATGCGCCGCCCGCAAATACCAATCCGTTTTTGAATTTTTTATGCGCGCGGATCATTCTGTCGTAATGCGCGCCGTCGCGGCTGTAATAATCCCAATAAATGAGGTCTACGTTTTCGGGAACGAGTTTGGCAACTTCCTCTATCGGCACATCCTTCCCCTCTTCCACATAATAATTGCCGTGGTTGGCAAGGCGGAAAAACATATCCGACCACATCATCGGGCGGAAACCGTATTTTTTTGCAATTTCCGCAACGCGCGTAAGGTGTTTTGCCAGAATTTCAAACCGGTTCTCATAGCCGTGCTTATCGAGATATTTCCCGAGGCCGACAAAGTGCGCCTCGTCCATGCCGATATTGATGCGGCGGCTTTTGAAATTCGCCGCACATGACGCAAACATTTTATCTATCAGCGCATAAGTACGCTCTTCTCCCGCGAGCAATATGTCTGCGGTATCCGTTATATCGCCGTAAGCCTGCGGCCAGCGCGTAAGCCCGCCGAGGTGCGCAAGCGTTTGGATGCAGGGGATCAGCTCTATCCCCTGCCCTGCGGCGTAAGCGTCAAGCTCTTTGAGCTCTTCGGGAGAATATCTTCCGCGCATATAGCCGAAATACGGCTCCCCTTCCACCGTATATACCTCTTCGGTATACAATTGCAGAGAGCCGTAGCCCATTTTTGCAAGCACGTCGATAAACTTTTTGACGGCGGGAACGGCGTACACCGCACCGCGCGAACAGTCGAGCATGACGCCCGGTCTCACAGTTTTCATCCTTTTTGCTCCTTATGTAAGCATTTTTATACATTTTATATTATAAAGCAACCCTTTGTAAAGCGCAATGCCGTTGTTTACGCCGATATTGTCAAAAATTACGATTTTTTGAATTGCGGAAGAGGGGACGGATGATATCCGTCCCCTCCTTACAGTATCTGATTGGTTGTTCAAAATACATTTAACTACAACACCGGCTATTTACGCCGCCTTGTATACCCGTAACCGAAATAATGCCTGCGTACAGAAATATTTGCCGGCGCCTTAACCTTTACGGACCAGAACCAAACAATCGCCTACGGCGCGGAGCGCGTTATTTGCATTGCTCGGTCTATTTTTTACGCTCAATGTGCCGTCCTCATTTTTCGTGACGAAGGTCGAAGAACCGCCGCCGTCTAGGTTCTGCGCGCCAACGGCGCCATAGCTTTGCATCAAAAGCGCCATATCGCACAGATTCACGCCGTCGGAATACCCGCTCTGCCTGCCGTCTGCGACCGCAAAAACGGTAAAAAAAAGGGCTGCGCGCCGAACAAATCGGCGCGCAGCCCTTTTTACATCTTCTATTTTAAATTAAATAAGAAACAGCGCGGGGAAGGCAAACATCGTATGGCACAAAGACGCGTTTGCCTTATTTTCCTTAGAAAAACACTCGAACGCGGTGGTCGCACCCTCCGCGATCATATTCAGCCAAGCGCCTTTATCCGCGATAAGTTCCATGAGCAATTCCCTTCTCCCCGTTTTTTTCAGCCAATAAAACATGACGGGCGTAACGAACAGGTTGCTGCGCGAAAGCCGCTTTTTGCGAATCATTTCCTCGGCAATGCTTTCCGCCGCGGCGTCGGCGGCGACGCCCGTCAAAAGCCCGAATATCTGCGACGCCAATGCGGTATGGCGGCTGCCGGCGGAATCGATAAAGCGGTGCTCACCTTGCAAGTAAAACTGTTCCCTGTACGCCCGCGCAGCGTTTTCCGCTCCCGCAAACGGATATTCTCCGTACAGCTTGTTATACACGGAAAGCGCGATCACCCAATACGCGTTGATAACGTTATGAAAACCGTAGACGGTTTTGCCCTGCGTCAAGTCAAAATCGTACCCGTCGCGCGCGTTTTCGGGCCAATCCACCACATTCCACCTGTCGTGGACGCAGATCAATCCGTTCTCCGCGGCATACAGCTTTCGGTAAGACTCCAAAACGGAGCGCACCTTCTCTTTATTCGACGTTAAAAATTTTCCGTCCTTCGTAAAATAGAAATATCCGAACAGCGAAATGACTGCCATGAGCGGATACTCGGCGATCGCCTGCACGAGCGAAGAGGGCCCGAGCGCCGTTCCGCCTTCCAATATCTGTGCGGACTCGAAGAACTCTTCCATCATTTTTTTATAGAGCGACGCGTCACCCGTCAGCGCGATATGCGTCATCGCCGACCAAACGCCGTCGCCGAAGTACTGCGCCTTTTCTCGCGTGGGGCAGTCGAGGTACCCTTCCTGCAAACTGTATTTCAAAGTATCCGCGCAAAGATCGAATACTCTGCGCAAGGCGCCCTCCCGGTACGGGCATTCCGCTTTCAGCCGGAATGGATAGTGCCGCGCCGCGCCGCATACCGAAAGCACCCTGCAACCGCGCGGGCGCACTATGCTCATGTATCGGAAAGCTCGGTAATCGAACGGTTCGAACCTGTCTTTTTTGCCCGAAAGCACCCACAATTCCCTATATTCGCAGTTACAGCGCATTTTGTAGCGGACGCTGCCGTCGGCATTCAGCTCTTCGCCGCAACGTATCTCTATTTCCGTTCCGCGCTCCCCTTCCGCCTCGATCACGGGTACGCCCACAAATTCGCGCCCGAAATCGTAAACCGTTTCTTCCCGTATTTTGCCCACACATCTGGGATACATCTTTTGAAATGCAAGCCGCTTGCCGGGCTGCGGGAACAGGCGATAATCTGCGTAAATATTTTTCTGCGCGGTGCGCCAAGCGCCGTCATCGAAGGCGGGCGACGCGAAATCCGTTTCGGGCGCGCGGCTGTCGTATTTTTCCATGAACTGCGTATCGTAGCCGACGACCGAAAGAGGCGTAATGCCGCTATGTATGCGCACCTTTACGCTTTCGTCCGACTTCGCAAGCATCTTTTTTTCGCAAATGAGGTCGAAAAGCAGCCCGTGGCGCATATCGCCGCTCACCCATACGCGGTTGACGAGCCCCTGATACAAAGTGTGGAACGCAAGGACGTTCTCCCCCGCGCGCATATATTTGGTAACATCCTTTCGGATATAATAGGCATGAAAAGGATAGCACGGAGCGGGCCCCTGCACTGCAAAACGCCCGTTTATATAAACTTTCGCGCAGTCGTCCGCCGAAAAATACAAATATACCCTGCCCGTGCCCTTCCAAACCGCCCTTTTGCGGAACAGAACGTGCACGTCGGCGGGCGCGCCGGGCGCAGTCTCTTTTGCGCCGTCGTAAACGTTTCTGTACGGCGATACGGGTTTGCGCTCTGCGAACTCCTCCGCCGTGATCCATTCTCCCTCAAAACGATACATCTTTCGCTCCTTTGCATTTACCGAATGCCACCGCCGCAGGCATCAGCATTCCGAAACGGCTATCTCTATTTCCGCCCGACCGTTTTTATCGGGCAATATTATAAATTCGCGCGCGATGAATCCGCCCGTCAGGAAAAATATTTCTTCTCCGCCCTGCAAGGTCCCGGCGAACGTTTTCGGTTCGCCGCAGATCAGCGGCAGCACGAACTCCGTGCCTGCGGCGCCGTCGATCCCGATACGCATCCCTTTTTCCGAAAGGGTGTAAACGATATGCGGCGACGCGCCTTCGAGCCTTTCGCCCTCTTTCGTCGCGAGCCCGGTGTTCGCCGCAACGGAGTGCGAAGCTCCGCCGCGCCCTGTAACTTCCGCCCCCGTAAAATAGGACGAGTGATATGTCTTCCCCTTCCGTTCCGCCCGAAAACGGGGCACCAAGGATCTGTGCGAACGCCTGTCAAGCGCCTGCTGCATATTCGTCGGCTCGACGAGCACATAGTCGGTAACGGACGCCATGACGATCGGTCCCGCCTTTTTGTGATACAGCGCCGTAAGCGTACCGCCCGTCGCGTGGCCGCTGAACGAAATGTCGAAATCGTAATCGGTGATCGTGGCAGACCAATCCCCCTTTGCCATTTTATATGTTTTGATTTCGGGATAAAAGGCAAACAAGTCGGTGCCGTCGGCGGGAATCGGTACCCGCGCGGGGGCAAGATATTTTTCGTCGGTATGCTCCAACGCATAAGCGATGGAATTCATATGTTCGAACAGGTGATGCGTGCAGGGATATTCGCCGTGGCGGTGATAATCCGGTCCGCCGTACAAAAATCCGTCGACCGTGCATCGGCGCAAAAGCTGCGTATTGCGCAGCGCCGCTTCCGCGAAAGAGGGATCGCGCTCTGCCAAAAGCAAAAACATGGGCGCGCATCCGTCCGACGTGCGCGAACCCCAATACGTCCACTTATTGTTCCTGTTGCCGAAACTGTTGTCCCATCCGCCGTCGGGGAGCATAAACGCGAGGTGCGCCCTGACGACCTCTTCCAACCGATCCACAAGCCGTTCGTCTTGCATTTCTTTCGCGTACTTGACCAATGCGGGCACGGTTTCTTCGACGTTATAGCCGATATCTACCGCAAAGCACCCCTTTGCAGACGTGCGGCCGTGTGGTTTCGTTTCACCGTATAAAAGCCCGTTTTGCGTGATGTGGCGCATCGCATATTCCACGAGGTGCGCCGCTTGGCGGAGATATTTTTCTTCTCCGAACGCCTTTCCCGCCAACGCCAGAGCGAGCCCGTTCGTCGCCGCATAATTGATATTCGCGGGAGAATTTTCGTCGAGATTCGCATACAGCCATTCCGCCATGCCGCGCGCGCGTTCTTTGAATGCCGTTACCGTTTCCGCATCGTACAGCCCTTCACCCGCGCGCAACGCCTCTAAAACGGCGATCGCATGAAAGGTGGTCGTGTATCGCCACTCCGCCTGCGCGTCGTTATACAGGCTGCCGTCGGTGCAAAGCATATTGTTCCCGTAACAGAACACTTCTTTCGCCGCGTCGAGATATTTGCTTTCGCCCGAACGCTTTGCTATGACGGTCAGCCCGTAAACGGCGTCGGGACACCTGCCGTGTATCATTTTGCAGGCACGGCAGTAAATACCTCCGCGAAACGCCCTGTCTTGGCTCTTGTCCTGCAGCGAAATGAGCGCGTCGCAAAACTCCTTCAATAATTGTTCGTAAATGTTCGGCATCGTTATTCCTCTCATTCGGTTCGTATTTGTGAAAGCGGCGGCGCATATCCGCGCCGCCGCCCCCGATACAGTTTAGTCGGAAAGATACTGTATTGCGCTTTTTGCACAAGGCACGCCGTTTTCAATGCTCCAAAAACTTGCATCCCATGAGGCAAAAGCCTTTTGCGCAGCCGAATCCGCCGCGAGCGATGCCGCATCCGCATAGAAGGAGCCGTTGCGGTCGTCCAACCAATCGGCGCCCTTCGAGCCGCCGATCAAGGTATAGATCGTATCGGACGTAACCCACTGCTTTGTCGTAGGATAATAACTCGGCGCGTGTACCTGCGCCCTGCTGTAATCGATAAAGCAGCTCTTGAAAGAGGCCTGCGCATTTTCGCTCCACTTGCCCGCGAGCGCCGCGCCGCAAGCTGCGTCGCTAACGCTGTCTATCTGAATATACACATTCTCGACGGAGCCGAACGCATAGAAGGAAAGGAAGCCCGCATACTGCGCGGTCACCTTGCCATGCACGAACGACACGTTTTTCACGACGCTTCCCGTGCCGAGCGTGGAACCGAAGAACCCGCCCAAATGCGTTTTCGCATCATAGCCGACGATCGTGTGTCCTCTGCCGTCGAATACGCCTTTGAAACCGTACAGCGCGCCCTCCGCGGCGAGATCTTCATTGCCGCCGAATGCGTCTTTGCTCGCGAACAGATCGCCGCCGTCAGACCAATCGATGTCGTTTTCGAGCACGAAATACCCGTCCCAAACATAATTGCCCTGATAAGCGTATGCGCTCAGATCGGCGAGTTCCTCCGCGTTGTTTATGCGCTTGGAGATCAACAACAGGTTTACGGTGATGAGGTATTCCGTATTGTCTTTGACGGCAAGGATACGCAGCTGTTTTTCACCGTAAGTTGCGGTGCCGAACTGTTTCGCATCGATCGTGAGTTTATTCCCCGCAAGAGAGAATCCGGAAAGGTCGGAAAGCTCCTGATTGTCGATGAGTATCCTTTCGATGGTGCCGTAATCGGCGTCGAGCGTTATTTCCGCCTTGGCGTTTTCGTTCACCATGGCTGTCTTTTCGCCCTCTTCGGCACTTTCGTCTATCAGGATATCCAAATCGAATTCGAACGCTTCGCCGCCGTTGTAAAGGACGTTGTTCGCTTCTTTGACCTGAATGTTCACCGTGATTTTATTGTTTTCGTTGAACAGCGAATAGACTTCGATGGAATACAGCCCCGCCACACCGCCTTCCACGCTTTCGCGCGAGGGAATGCTGACGACAAACCCGTTCACTTTGAAGGATTTTTCCGCCATCTCCTGCGGGATCCTGACCGCCAAATAGCGGTAACTGTCCAAATTGAGGCTGAGCTCTTCGCCGTCGAATACGGATATATACAGCTTGCCGTCGATAGTTTCGGTAGGATTGTTTACCGTGATGGGGAGAGCGCTGTCCGCGAGCACGCTGTCGTACAGCCGCGCGGGGAAGGGCACTTTCAGCTCGGTGTTCCAATATTCGTTGTCCCACCCGGCGATCGCCCGCTGCGCCGCCGCATCGTTCATCAAGGCCAAATATCCCGTATAATGGGTACCGTTCAGCGCGCTCGCGCCGTTCGCGTCCGATTTTTTATAATTGCCGTTCGCGACGCAGTACACCGTGTGCGTAGACGAATATTGCTTTGTCGTAGGATAATAATTCGGTGCGTCGAGCACAAAGTCGCTGTAATCGCAGAAGCAGTTTTTGATGGAAGGCGCCGCACCGTTCTGCCAACTTGCACACAGCGCCGAGCTGTTTGCGTCGCTTGCGACGGAATTGAACCGGATATAAATATTTTCCAACGTGCCGTACAGGCTGACGCATATGACGGACGCCGTACTGCCGATGGATACGTCCGTAAAGGCGACGTCTTTGATCGTGCCCTTTGCGTGCAGCGTTACGCCGAAGAAGGACGTATACGGCGAAGTCGAGGAAAAACCGGAAATAACGTGCCCGTCGCCGTCGAATACGCCCATGAACCCGTATTGGTTGCCGTCGAGATACGCGGTATTGCTGCCCGCAAGGATATTGCCCGCACCGCTGTATTCGATATCCGCGCCGAGGACGTAATACCCGTCGTACTGTGCGGTTTTGCCGGGCACGGCGGCCTCGTCCTTCAATGCGTCGAGCTCGGATGCCTGCCGAATGATGCGCGTATAAAGGGTGAACGGAACGCTGTAATACACCTTATCCGTTTCTATGGTCAAAGACTGCGCGCCGAGTTTTGCCGCCGCCTGCGGGAACGCCGCCCCGTTCAGCGTGAGCGTGTGCGAGCCTTCGTTGTAGTTTTGCAGAACGGAAACGCCGTCGTAGAAGACGTCTTTCACTTCGCCGACCATGCCCGCATCCGCAAAGGAGAAACTCTGCGCTGACTGCGATCTCGTTTCAAACACATAAGAGGGATCGCCCGCGAGCGAGTACTGCGGCTTGATGACCTCGATGTTGACGATGATGTCGTCGTACCCTGTGCAGGTTCCCTTCACTTTGGCCGTGCCCGAATCGAGCGCAATGAACGAATTGCCCGAAACTTGCAGGCAGTCTTCGCCCTCTTCGAGCGTCCAAGTTACGGAAAGCGGCTGTTTTTGTCCGGAAAGAAGGTTGTACGCCTCCACCGCGGGCGAACATTGTTCCGTTCCCCCGTATGTTTGCAGCTGCACCGAATAACTGCCCTGCGCCGGCCGCATGCCGTCCACAAGCAGTACCTGCTCCAATTCGATAACGCTGACGGAAACATCGCCGAACAGTACGGTATCGCCGAATGTGACGTATACCTGATATTTGGTTTCGCCCGTCTTTAACGGCTTAAACAGAGCCTCGCCGTTTTGCCCCTGAGAAAACTCCGCGATATCTTCCGCCGCGCCGTCGGCAGCAGCCCAATGGAATTCGTTGCCCGACGTGATGTCGTGCCCGTTATACAGGAGCGTCGGCGCAACGGCATATTCTTCGTCGGGGAAATTTTTGTTCAGAGTGACCACTTCGTCGGACAAAGACAGAACGGGTATGCTCTTTGCCTGCACCGTGACGGTGCATTCGTCGGATATCCCGTCCGCCTCCGCCTTGATGACCGCCGTGCCCGTTTTGCCGCCCGCGGTGAGGGTGCCGCCCTCTACCGATACGACGGACGCGTCCGTGCTCGACCACTTTATTTCGCCCGTGATGTTCTCTGTCTGCGCGTACAGGGCGGTCTCTTCGTAAAGATCCATCGTCATTTCGGATGATGTGAGCGTAAGCGACGGTTCGCCGTCTTGTGATTCGAGAGGCGGCAGCTTGCTCCCCCTCGTGCCGAAGTACACGCCGAGAATGATCGCCGCGGCGCACACGACGACTGCGACGGGGATCAAGATAATCAATAATTTTTTCTTTTTCGTCATCTTTTCTTTCCCCCTGCCGTCAAATACCCCAAGAAGAATACAGCGCCGTAAGTTCGCCTTCGTGCTCCCTGTATTCCACTATGCTCAGCTCGGCGCAATCTTCCTTGAAGCTTTGGCGCATCTGCTGAAGGGCGTCTGCCGAATAAGTATAGCTGAGTATCGTACACTGCACGAACCGCATGAAGATAGATTCGATGTTGATGCGCTTGCAAAGTTTTTCGTAGAGAGCGGCATCTTCGTTTTTATAATGTTCCACCTTTTCATACGCTTTGTCGATGAGGCCGAGCCAACTTTCGATCAGGCCGCGCGGCCAATACTTTTCGTCGGCAACTTCCTGATAGATGCCGCCGTCAAGCCCGAAAGAGCTTTCCGTTTCCAAATACGTTTCCCACTGCACGATCTGATCGAACAGGTCTTTCATCACGTCGGCGGCGTCCAAAAAGTAGTTGCTGAAAAACTTTTCTTCGAGATCGTTGTAATTCACCGTCACGTCGAACTGCGCCTTTGCGTCGAGGTATTCCTTGAATTTCCCGAAGCAGGGCACGTTCTTGTTGATGCGCTGACCTTCGTTGTAAATGTAAAACGCATTGTTCTGTTTTAAGAAATAGTAGGTATCTACCATCGAGGAGTATGTGTTATACGGATACAGGTACCAATGGTAATTGCATTCGTATACCCACGCCATGATTTTGTCGGCATAATGCGACCATTCGGAAAAGCCTTCCGCATATGCTTCGTTCATGCCTTCGTCGAGGGCGATGGTATAATTCGCCGATATGGGCGCGATGATGACGCACACGTTCGGGTTGCACTTAAGCGTCGGATCCTCTTCGACCGTCGTGGAAGGCGCTTCGAGCGAAGTATGGTATGCGAAGAAGCACAGGATGACCGTCCGCTCGCCGTTCAGATATTCCTGCAACATATCGTCGAGGTCGTTCATAAAACGTATGATCGTGGCAGATATGGAGCCGTCCTTTGCGACGACGGCGTTGCAGGCGGAACATTCGCAGCAGTAAGGCGCGTCGAGCTGCGTAAAGGTGACGATGTTCTTTTCGGGGTTTTCGTCGACCGTCTTTTTCAGCACCTCGAACGAGGCTTCCAACATAGCCTGATATTCCTGCGCATCGCCGTGCGCCGTATAGCAAAGCTGCCTGTAAGTGGAATTTTCGGAATACCACTTCGGATGATAGTTTTCCGGATCCGCCGAATTGTAATACTTATCGGGCGGCAGATACTGATGGCAGTTGTGGAACCCCACACCGTTCACACCCATAAACGATACGCTCGTATCGTATCCCATGCCGTACAGTTTGTTATCCGTCATCCAATTCGTGTAGTTGCGGAAGTCGAAATCCGGCCGCTCTGCGATGCGCATATCCGGCAGCGTTTCGCCGCTCTTGTCGAATACGAGGCAGTCTTCGTCGATCATGTCGTACCCTACCGCCGCGCGCAGGAAGGCGAGCGCACCGAGCTGATAGCCGTAGTCGAGATCTGCCTGAATAAATACGGAATCACCGTAAGATACGATGTAATACCCCGCGAAACCGAGATCCGCATCGGGCATGCTCTGTCCGGCATCCGCAAACAGTTCGTCGCACCCGATGGCGATATATTTGCTTTCCCTGCCGAACGCGAGCTCGCCTTCGGGATCATATTCGACGATCGCAAACGAGGCGCCCGTGGCGGTGCTCAGCGTGGTGGCGATAAAGTTCGCCGCACGCAATTTCGCAAGCCCGCTGCCTACGAGCAATTTGTATTGGGTAGACGCGTTTTCTTTGCCCGCATTCACCACAAATTCCCTCTGCGAATCGGTCACGGTAACGTCGTGCAGGGTATTTTCGAGCGGGCTTTTCTGCGCCGATTCGGTGACTTCGGGCGTTTTCCTCGCACAGCCCGCGGCAAACGCCATAAAAAGGGAAAGCAATATGCAGATCAAAGAAGTGAATATCTTTCTGTTCATACTTGTCTCCTTTCAGCTTACCGTTACGGGGAAACGGTCCATCGTGACGTTCCCCGCCGCATCCGTTACCATAAGGCGGAACTCGTAAACGCCCTGCATGGTAGCGGTGTAGACGCCTTCCGTCAGCTTTTCGAGCTTGCCGTCGGGCTTTCGGATATAAATATTGACCAAAAGCTCACCTTCGAGGTTGTCGCTGACGGTGTATTCGGGAAGGCGCATCTCGTCGCCCACTTTCACCTCTTTCCAATAAGATGTTTTGTAAGTGATGACGGGCGCAACGTCGTCGTATACATTGATGGCGTAGCTCGTATAATCGTTGACTCTGAGCGCCTCGAATCCGTATGCCTCGGCGGAGTACTGCACGGAATACCTGCCGTATTCGTTCAACGTGATGCTGTATTCCCTTGTAGGATCCACGTTCTCGAGGAGCAGTCCGTCGTTATCGCGCATCACGGAGCCGTTTTTGCGCACGGTGACCGTGAAACGGATCATCGGGCTGAAAACGTCGTATGCGTAAGCCGCGGGAAGGGTACAAACGGTGCCGATCTGCTGTGCGCCGCCGTAATTCCCCGCTATTTTGATTTCGGGGACGGAGAAGTTTTCGTAATTGCCCGAAAAGCTGTAATTTCCGATCGACCTGACCGTATAGCTTGCGCCCGCACGCGTGTTGGTAAACGAAACGGTCAAAAACACCTTATCCGAAGAAAACCCTTCGAACGCGGCGCCGGCGTCCGTCTCGGAAACGGGATACGCCGCAGAGCCGTAGTAAAAGCTGTTTCCGTTAAAGGAAAGTTCGGCAACATCGCCGGTATCGTTGAAGGCATACCCCAACTGCACCGTAACATCCCCCACTTTCAAATAAGTGACGCTGCCGTCGTTCTGCAAGATTGCCGAAACTGTATTGTTCGGATCGCCCGCGTCCGTCAGCGTGATGCGGATAGCCGCATCGGAAGAAACGTTGCTCACATCCGCTACGGATATGGCAAAATTCTTTGCGAGCAATGCGTTGGCAAAAGTCCATTCGAACGAATTTTCCTGCGTTCTGAAAGTCATGCCGTCGGAAGAGGCGGACTTTTCAAAGCCCGTACCGAAGAAGTAGTTGGATTCGGAAAATTCTGTATCGCCGTACTCTTCGTTTTCCTGATACGCCAATATCGCGGACGCCTTATATGTGCCGAAACTCGTTCCGCCCGCGCCGCCGTACAAAACTTCGAAAGTTATTTCGCCGCCGTTGCTTTCGACGAAGGGAACAAACTCTTCGCCCGCGGCATATTCCTTCGTGCCGTTGCCGTCGGTAACCTTTACGGTACAAGGCTCGACGGAAAGCGTTTTGTTGCGGTACACGTAAACGTTGAGCTCGGGCAGGCGGTAGGTCGCCCCGGATACATACAGAGGGTAAAACACCGGCTGCGTATCGAGTTGCAGCGAATCCTCTTCCGAAACGGTGACTGTAAAACTGTCAGACACCTGCTGCCCCACATAATCGACGGCGGTATAAGTAACGGTGTATTTGCCCGTTTCCTCTATGCGAAAACCGTTCTTTTGCAGCACTTCGGCGCCCGAAGGGGACGTGACCGAAACGGTAACGCTCTTGTCGCCGCTGCCGCCGCTGACGCGCAGCGGTTCGGGGACGGTGAAGAATTCGCCCATGTGCGCCGTCGTATCGGAAGGCAGTTCCAAGGTGAGCGTTTCGGGCGAATCGTCGGCGGTAACCCAACAGATCTTTTCGCCCGGCGTGCCGAGTTTATCCTGCGCGCTGTAAACGAGCGCATATGTGCCCGGCCTGCCGATAAATATTTTACCGTCGCGAATGGGAACGCTCACGGGAGACGCGCTCTCGTAATTGTACCACGCGGAAACCTTGACGGCGCATTCGCCCGCATATTCGTCGTATGCGGTGGCATCGGGGACAGGGTAATCCTTCCCGACGACCGCGACGGGCATGTCGTCCGCATGGGCGCTGTTTACCGTAACGACGGGGCCTTCCCTATCGTAGAACACCTTTTTCGAATCGTCGGCAAGTTCGCCCTCTTCGCCCAGACCGAACACGCTCAGCACGCAGAAGTTGGCGGTAAAACTCGAATAATTGCCAGCCGAAACGGAAAGGCGCACCTTGCCGCTCGGGAACCCCTGCCAAAGCGTGTGGAAATATTCGGCGTTGTCGAGATCGATGACAAACGTGTTGTAGTTGTAGCCGTTGTCGCCGTTGCTGTATACGATCTTGGTTTCGGGATCGTAGCGGAATGTTACGAGGTATGTATCGGACGGGATATTGCTGCCCGCGCGCCAAGCGGCAAATGTGGCGTAACTGTTCACGCCGAACCCGTCGTCTATGCGCAGCCCGTCGGTGGGATGCAGCCCCGTAAACTGCTGACCGTTCCCCGCCGCCGAGGAATACGCCCATCCGCCCGACTGACTGTCATAAATGTAACTGCAATACATCAGGGTGAGATAAATATCGGGGTTTTCCGAATCGGTCAGCGTGATGTAGAACCGCGTAAAGTCTTCCACGCCGCGCGTATCGGGCGTGATGTAACCGGAAAACAGAGTCACGTCCTTCGTGATGTCGTTCACGTCGATCAGATGCGTGAAGGTGAGCGTGTCGTTCTGTGCAAGGCGCACCACGAGCCCGTCGCCGTGTATGCCGCTTGCAAAATTCCCCTTTCCGTAAGTGACGCTCGTGCCGTCGGAATTGTAATAATAGGCGGGATATTGTACCTTAAAGCTCTGCACGTCGGTATACAGCGCGCCGTCGCACAGGGCGCTGTAACGCAGTTCGTAGATGCCCGCCTGATCCAGATCGATGCTTTCCGCTTTCGTCTGCGTGCCGTCGGGAAGTACGGCAAGGCATTCGGCGTCATATGACTTTTGATCTTTTGTATACGTCCGCTTTTCGACGGTGAAGGTATCTCCATAGGAATACTCTTCCTCGATCGAAATGGCGCTCCACCCGTCCGCCTGCGCCGCAAAGGCGCCGACGGCGAGCAGGCACACGGACGCGAGCAGCAAAAGCAGGCACGCGGCGAGCGCGATGATCCTGCCCCTGCCGAATACGGCGTTGTTTGCCTTTTGTTTCATTTTCGCCTCCTTGATCTTTTTCTAAAATTCAGCCCTTTACGCCGCCGACGGTTATGTTGCCCATCAGTTTGTTTTGGAATATCAAATACAAAACGACAATGGGCAAAACCACGATGAATGCGAGCGTAAGTTGGGAAGGAACGTCCCTTATCTCTTGTTTGAGCGAACCGAAAATACTGTCGTATACGGTATACCCGAGCGTAGGGAAGGTGGGCAGGTAGACCATGGGCACCTGATATTCGTTCCAATACTCCACAAAGTAGATGAGGAACACCGTAGTGAACGTGCCCTTTATTAAGGGCAGGGCGATGTGCCAAAGTATTTGAAAATTGTTGCCGCCATCGAGTTTCGCGGCTTCGAAAAGCGCCGAGGGCATACCCTTGAAACCGTTATACATGACGAGGAAGTAAAGCCCCAAAAAGTTCGCACGCATGATCCATACGCCCCAAATGTGGTCGTATAAATTCAGCGTGTGCACCGTGTACAGCTCGGACGGAAGATTGCCGACGATGGGGACCGTCATCGTGATTATGACGATGGAATATATCACCTTTGACGACTTGAAGTTGAACCGCGCGCAGGCGTATGCGGTCAGGCAGGTAACGAGCGTTTTGAAAAACGCGCAGCCGCCCGCAAACAAGAGCGAATACACGAACACTTCGAAAAAGCTGACCTTATCCATCGTGATGAGGCTGTCTGCCGAGGCGCTCTTTTTCATCGCGTCCATAACTTCTTTCACGTGCAGCACGATGCGCTTAGGCAGGCGGTACATCCCCGAATTGATGATGTTTCCGTATTCCTCTGCCGACTTCACACTGGTGAGCAGCCCCCAAAGTATCAGTCCGAGGAGCATGAGCGTATAAACAAGCAACAGTACTAATATCGAAATGCCGAACGGAGTGAGCCGTTCTCCTCTCCCGATTTTCCTTGTTTTCGTTTTTTCCATTCTCCGCCCTCCTCAATCGGTGCTCGGGCCGAAACGCCTGAGCAGATATCTTACCAAGAACGTGATCGGTATGGTGATCGCCGTTAGCACCAAGCCGAGCGCCGAAAACTGGTGATATACCAATGCGTTCGAAGGATCGGCGATATCCTGCGCGACGCTTGAAACGTTCAGGTAAATGTAATAACCGAGCGTACCGCCGTTGGTAACGCCGTCTTTGAAGAAAGAGAACAGGTTATACTGATTGACGAAGATGGTAGCCAACCCCGTAACGATAAATACCGAAATATTGGAGTATATGGACGGAAGCACGATGTGGAAGATCTCCTGCAAGGTGTTGGCGCCGTCCAGGTGGGCGGCCTCCGTCACTTCGGGAGAAATTTCGCCCATGCTGTTCGAATAAATAAGCACGGTCGTGCCGAAACCTATCATAATATTGAAGAAAATGACATACGCGTCGTACCCTTCCGCCCCCGAAAAAAGCGATATTTTTGTAAAGGACGGGTTTATATCCTGAATTACCGCGATCAGCGCACCGTTGACGAAACGGTTGAACAGCACGACCATGACCATGCTCGAAAGTATGGACGGTAAAAACAGCAGCAGGCGGAAAAATTTGCTTCCGAAATGCTTTTTGTAGATATAAAACGCAAACAGCAGTGCGAGCGGCACGCTGATCACGGTGGATATCGCGTAATATTTCAGCGAGCGCAGGAAAGCCGTTAAAATGATGTCGAAGTAATACTGCGCGGGATCGAACAGATTGGCGAACCATTCGAAGGTGGGTTTGCCGTTCATCCCCTCGAACGCGAGGCGGAAGGAATTGAAATTTACGCCGATATAGAACACGCAGAACTGCAACACCGGCCATACCAACAGCAGGCTATGAAACAGCAAGTCGCCGCGGCGGCTGATATTTTTACTCTTTTTTACTTTTTCAGGCATAGAATCGTCCTTTTCTTTGCCCGCGGAAAGCTCAGCCTTCCGCGGTTACCCAAATCGCCTTTTTGTTGGTGTACAGCCTGTATAAATACTGCGCCGCCGAAACGCCCAGCCCCGCGTTCGTGCCGAACAGGAGAGTGGGGCGCAAAGCGCTCGTGCCGCCGTAGTTGTAAGGATACCTGTCGTAAGAGTTGGTATCATACAGGTTATAGCGGTATTCAGTTGCATTGGATTCCGTGTACAGCACGTCTGCATTCTGCGTATACCGCACCACCGATTGACTGAAATTCGAAAGTCCCGCCATTTCCTCGTCGGTGAGCGAATAGTTCAGCCCGCGCATGGCGCTCGTTTCCTGCGTGAATTTGACGAGCTGCTCGTCAGTATTCAAAAACTGTATGAAGTCTATGATCTTTGCGAGCTTTTCTTCGCCGACGGATGCGCGCACGGCGCAGATCGCGTCCATCGTATTCAGCAACGTGGGCTTGTTGCCCTCGGCGACCTTCTCTTTGTTTGCCTTGGGAAGCGTCATCCATCCGAAACGGCGGTTCGCGCGCGAATACTTTTCGTCTACGTTCGCCATAGCCGCAAACGTGGCGCTCGCTTCGTTTTCCCACCACTGCCCTTCTACGATCATGGCGATCTTTTGGTCGGCGGTGACGGAACGGATGAATTGGTCTTGCGCGTCGGTATATACGAAATTATCGATCGTGCCGTAGCCGTTGCCGTATTTTTCGTGATTGTCCATCAGCTCTTTCATGAAAGACAGCCCTTCGTAATACGCCTTTTGGCGATAAATTTCATAACCGTTCGTGCCGTCGAAGGTGGCGGAGCCGTTCCAATTGAGGATGTTGCCTTCGTCGTCGAAGTTGGCAAGTTCGCCGATCGTTTCGCCTTCCTTAAAATTGAAGGTCTTTAACATTCCGTCTTTTCCGAGGTAATCGGATATGAGAGATGTCATGAGCGAGGTGACGTAGGTGCCGCGCTGCAAACCGCTCCAAATGATGGGAATGTTGTTCGTATTGATGATGCGTTGGCAAAGTATCCAAAAATCGGCATACGTTGCGGGAAGTCCGTCGTCTAAACTGTAATCGACGCCGTCTATCGTGCCCGTTTTGCCGTCGGGGCCGTGCCCCTTCGCGTCGGACGCGCTGCTGACGAATTTCGCGCGCACTTCGCGTTCGCTGAGCCCCGTATACGTTTCGTTTTGGTCTTGCCCCTGCTTGAAATAGTAACCGTTATTTTCAAAGAGCTCTACGTCGTACACGATGCCCCAATTGCCTATGTAGTGCGTCAGCCCGTAATAGCTGCCGTTGTATTGCAGGAAGTCCTGTTGGTCGGCGTTCAGCTTGCTTTCGACAGTTTTTCCGCTTTCATACGGATTTTCCCCTCGGATAGCTTCGCTGATATCCGCCAACACGCCCGCCTCTACATAGGTGTAATAGTGCGCGTCTTGCAGAAAGAAAAGCTCGCTGTTGTCAGATTTGAGGTTTGCGGGCGACATACCTTCGTTTTTGTATGTTTTGATGGATACCGAAGTGCCCGTAAGCGCTTTGTATTCTTCCGCCGCTTTGCTCAGCCAAGAAGTGCCGAACCCGCCGTTGTACATTTTGACGTAAATGGTGCCGGGATCGTTTTCCTTGTTCGAACACCCGATAAACGCCGAAAGGCAGGCCGCCGACATGGCGAGCGCAAGTAAAATAGTTCCGATTTTTTTCAATTTTTTCATAGAATGCGATACTCCAATAGTTACTTTCGGATAATTCGGCTGCCGCGCCGAAGCGCGGCAGCCTCCGTGTCCTTTTATTCGGCAGCCGCGGCAGACGCCTCTACCGCAGAGATCGAGATACCGGCATAAAGATCTGTTACGGGATCCGTCAGCACGATCGTAAGAGCGAGCGCGTCCTCCCCGTAGTAAACCGCGTCGGAAAGCGTCGCCTTTTCCGCGCCGTCTACAAACAGCTTGCCTTCCTTTATCTCTATGGTATGGTCTGTCGACTGTGCACCGTTTTCAAGAATTGCAGTATCGCCCAAGCGGAGCGAGAATCCGTTTGCATTGTTCTTCGTCTGCACTTTGAAGGAAACGTTCAGCCCTGCCGCGTTGTATGCGGCAAAATTGACTGCCTTGACGCGCAGCGTATAACTTTCGCAATCTGCCTCGCGCAGATGCGCATAATAGCCGTTTTCAGGATAAACGCATTCGCTGCCCTGATAATAGAAAATCGGCTTGGGCACTTGATTATGATTTTGATTCATGTCAATGTGCGCTATCATCCCCGTAGCGGACATTATAGACGTATTGCCCTCGTCGGCAGCAAATATCATGCCTGCTGCGTAAACGGGCGCGTTCTCGTCCGTCTTTTCGGCAAACTTTGCGGTCAAATTCGATACATACACGTCCAAAGCGGGATCTTCGCCCTTGCCGACAAACGTCAGCGGCAGCGTTCCGCAATAGACCTGCTTGTCGAGCGTATAAGTGAGCGCAACGCCGTCTACATACACCTTCCTGTCGCTCTTTACGGTGATAAGCGATGTGCCTTCCAAGGTAAACGTGCCGTCCTGCCCGTAGGTGCCGAAGTTATTGAACAGCGTGCCGTAGGTGAAAGGTCTGCCGTTGCTGTACATATAAAAGCTGACTTCTTCGTATGCGGAATAGTCGAACAGGGGCAGCGCGACCATGACGTATGTGCCGCTCATGACCGAATATTTAACGGCGGGTTCGAAGGTAAGCCCTTCGGGCAATTCTGTTAAATCGTCAGTGCCCCCCATCAGACTAGCGTAAAAGCCCTGCGACCAATTGTTCCCGAACGCGGCGATGAGGTCGTTGCCGCGTTTCAGGTCGTCTTGCGCCCAACTGCAAACGGTAACGGTGTGTTCCCCTTCCGCATCCTTCACGAGTTCGATCTTTTCGCTGCTGCTGAGCAGGGCGTCGCACTCGGCACAGGTTTCCTTATAGTAGTAAGTACCCTTTTCGCTCCAATACTCGGCGGAAGGCGTATGCCCCTTCGCCGTACCGTATGTAAAGGTTTCGGTGCCCGCTTCGCCGCACACGCAGGATTTGTTATAAACAGCCGCGTCGGTACAGGTGGCGGCGGTCTTCAAAAAGTCCTCTTCTGCCGTTTCCCGGTCGAATTTATGGCTGACGGTGAAAGAACGCGTCGCAGACGCGGACAGATATTCGTCCGTTTCCGCACTCGTCGCCTTTACCCAATATGTGCCCGCAACGAAATGTTCGGGCGCGGCGCCGTATGTGCCGTTTTCCTGCGTCGCATAAGTATAGGTGATGGCGGCATCGCCGAGCGCCGTTGCGTTCAGGGCGGGGGTACCGTAACAGTCTATCGGAGATATCTCCGAAAAAGTGACGGTGTTTTCCGCCTTGCTTTCCGTCGTATCGCCGCAGGCGACAAATGCCGCCGCCGCCGCGAACACGAAAAGCACCAACAGCAAACGTTTGATAGTTTTCATCATTTCCTCCTGCATGATTTTTTTGGCATTTCAAGGTCCGCCGACGGACATATTCGGCAAAGCCTTTCTGTACCTTTCACTAAAATTATACCGCCTTTTGCCCCTACGTTCTTGTCTTTTGCTATACTATTTTTGCTTTTTTGTAAACTGAATTTTCATTTTAGGCTTGACTTTTCCGCGCTTACTTTGCTATAATCTGAACAGGAGGCAGTATGTTACGCTACTATTTCGATCTTACACCGCAACGGAAAAACATGGTTGCCGACGTGCAATGGAACTATACCGAATGCCCCGACCTGCACGACCATGACCATTGGGAATACCTTATCATCACGAACGGCGTGTGCCGCAACAACATAAACGGCAGCGATTATATCATGAATAAGGGCGACGCCGTTTTGATAAAGCCGAGCGACAGACATTACCTGATAAACGCCGACAAAAAGGGACCTCCCTTCGCACACATCAACCTGATCATGCGCGATTCCGAGGTGCGCAGGTTCTGCGACGGCGTCGACGAAACGCTGTACCAAAGGCTGTACGATACGCCGCCCCGTGTTTTGACTTTTTCCGGTTCGGATTACAACCGCGCTATCGATTACGCGACGACTTTCCTTTCGCAAAAATTCGTGAACGACGACTGCTCGATGATCGCGCGGCTTTTTATCTGCTTTGTTTTGGAAAAAACGGCGAGCAGGCTTTTTATTGAAGATTCGCGTTATCCCGAGTGGATATATGCCATTCTCAGAAAAATTAATAACCCTGCCTATGCGGACATCTTCCCCAAAGCCATATTGGCATCTTCCCCTTACAGCCATACCTACACCTCAAAAATTTTCAAACAGTGCACGGGACAGACGTTGAGCGACTACATAAACCAAGTAAAAATGGTAAAGGCGTGCGAACTTTTAACGCAGTCGAACCTTTCCACTTTGGAGATCGCCAATATGCTCGGGTTTTACAGTTTGAGCTACTTCAACCATATTTTCAAAAAAACTTACGGCGTCGCGCCGCGGCAATACCATAACCACAGCGTGAACGGCCCCGCGCCGAAAAAATAAAAAAGCACCGCTTCCCCGCATACGGGAAAGCGGCGCTCGCCATCAGACGCATCTGCGCGAAAGACGGGCGCAATTTCAATCGTCCGGACCGAATACGCGTTTTACCGCTTCAAGTTTTCCGTACCCGTACTTTGTATCCGGTTCCAGATAACTGCCCTCAGTCCACTCGTTCCACGCGTTTATCGTAAACATTTTTGTTTTCAGCGAACTTGCGTCCAGCGCCTTTTTCACCGTGCGCAGCGCTTTTTCAAATTCTTCGGGCGTACAATTTACGAGCGTCGGACCGAAAGGATAGCCGACGTCTTCATATACATCCGTCTGCGACGCGCGCGGTCCGGAATCCCAACCGCAGGTAACGTTCGGGTAATAAGGCAGCCCTTCGAACCGCTTCGACAGCACTTCAAAGTCGTTTTCGCAGCGCTTGCGGTAAACGGAATACTCCTCGATAAAGCAAGGCACCCTGTGCTCGTGCACCCAAACATAACTCGTTACGGAATCCACGCCCAATTCTTTGAGCGCTGTCCCGCCGATGGTCATCTCCTGTTCTCCTTGCAGCAGCCTGACGCCGCGCGCGATCATGTTCAGATGCAATTCGCCCAGCCCCGCCTTGCAGACGCGGCGGCGTATCCCTTCGATCGCCCGTTTCGTAGCGTCCATGCCGCCGAAAATGGATATGAATCTGTGCGGCTCGTAAACGGAGAAAAACAGTCCGCCGTCCAATTTGTAATAATTCGACCGGGTGAAATAGTTTTCGATGATGTAATCTATCGCTTCCCAAAACGCCCTCTCGGATATATTCCCCGAAAGCTGACATTTCTGATCGTGCACATACGCTCGGCTGAGGGGATGGATCTCCATCCAATCATGATTCGCCCACATAACGGAAAAAGATATGTCGTTCGAATTTTTCGCTTTCAAAAACGCCTCGTCGAGCGGTTTGTTCAAAAAAGGACCGTCTTCATACCAATACCAATCGAAGATCATGTTGGTGATGCCGTAATCTGCGGCGGTCTTTATCTTTTTTTCCATCACACGCACGTCGGCCTCGTCCTCATACCCCCAAAGGGGCACCTTGGGCTGATCGTTCTCTTTAAACCGAGGACGGGCGACTTTCATCAGCTCCCATTCGCTCCAGCCTTTTCCGTGCCATTGCTCGTTATGTTTGTCCCCGCTATGATAGTTCGGAAAATAAAAACAGCTTATATCGTAATTTCCCTTATTCATAAATGCTCCGCCTGATCAAACTGACGCTCCAAATATTTCCGCTTGTTCTGCTTGTAGTTTTATTATACTATATCATTTTTATTATTTCTTGCTTTTTTGTAAACAGTTTTTGCTGTATTATCCCATAAGCAGCCCCGTAATACCCGTTGCGCCGCCGCAAACAGCACGATCGCGCCGACCGCCCGTCGGACAAATTGCTTTTTCTGAACGCGCATAATCAATGAACATTGATGATTTTTAACAATTATAAATCTGAAATATTTTTAAAATTGATATAAAATAATAATGAAAGTTTTTATATGAGGTTGATCATGGATATTCGCTCAAAAATAGACATGATGCGCGAAGAGCGAGGTTGGTCGCGTTCCGAATTGGCAAAAAAGATCGGGATCAGCTATACCGCCCTGCAAAATTGGTATAACGAGAAAGATTATTTCCCCTCTTTAAAAGTGATAGACGAGATCTGCCATGTGTTTGACATAACGAAAGCGCGCCTGTTCGCGGATATTGATACGGCTGAGCTTTCGGGTGATCAAATGGAACTCCTCGATTTATATGATAAATTGACAGAGAAACAAAAAGAAGGCATTTTACAGATCATAAAAGCTATAGTTTTGGTTTAAGGTTTTCACGAATATGACGTTAACTGCAAGTTACAAATTGGGTGAACGGATAGTTTCCATCCGCAGGGGCGATACGAGCGCTATTTCTGAAATTTATTCTTTCGTAGGCAACGCAATGCTTGCGGCCGCATATGTTTATGTCGGAAATTACGAGGATGCGGAAGATGTGGTGCAAGACGCTCTGCTCGTTATCGTGCGCAAAGCGGCGAAATACCGTACAGACAAAAACGCAAAGGCATGGATCAATACGATCATACGCGATCTTTCCAAAAACAAGGTCAAAAGCAGGAAAAGGCAGCGCGGAAATTTTGCCGTCGCGCAGCAAGACCTTTCTTCGGCGCCGGACGTGTCAGAGCCTGCCATAAATAGAATTTTAGCCGTTTTAAGCGAGCGTGAAAAGCAGTTCCTTATTTATCGGTATTGGTATAAATGTTCTTTTACGGAAATGGGGGAGATCTTTCATCGTTCCAAAGCGTACATTTACCGCACATTGATCAAACTCGAAAACAAACTTAAAAATCTTTAAATAATCAGGCCAAGATCCGCCCTCGCCGATATCGGCGAGGGCGGGCCGTCTGACGCCGCTTTGTTTTTTTATCTCAAAATACGCTTTCCGATGCTTACCGTTTAACTTTTTTAATGATAACCCCTGAATCAAAATTTACACAAGTTCCGTTCGTACAGTATTTTAAGACAAAACGGGCAGAAAAACTCTGCCCGTTTTGCCGATGTATGGAAACTCATTTGTTTTATAACAGGTCGCATCCGTGTTCCCGAAATATTTATTCGCCGTTACAAAATTATCGGGTGTACAATTTTATTTTTTGTATCGGAGTACGTTTTTATTGTGCCGTCTTCAAATGTAATGCCTGTGATCTTAAACGCAATTTCCAATCTTTCGAAATCCGTATTCCAAATTTCCCGCGCGTTATCGCCTTTCTTAACATTCAGCTGAATATTCCAATCCCCTGTTGCGCCGCTCTCCAATTTACCATTCAGCGTTACAGCCGCCGTCGACAATACTTTCCCCGATATGTTGATAATATCCATATTCCCCTCAAGAGATACGATCGCATACGGACTTGCATTGTCGACAACAAACGAAAACGTATAAAAATACCCGGAATCTCTGTATCCGTCTGCCAACGATTCATTAAATTTGTCATTGGTTTTAGATACGACGCTGATCGTAAAATGCTCCGCTTTATATCCGTTGTTTTTTCTGATGATCGCCGATGCAATAATAATCGCAACGATCAATACCATCGAAACAGCCGCAATAATGACGGTACACTTTATTACCTTTTTTTTATGGGCAGCTCTGCGTTCCGCTTCTGTCATTTGACCGATTTTGGCATCGAGATGTTTAACAAAAGCGTTGAACGAAGGAACAACGGATGCACTAAGACATAAAAGGGCATTCCTTGTCTTTATCAGTTGCTCTTTCGCTTTTTCGCCGTCAACAATATCCGCAAAGTTTTTTTCAATATAAGAAACCGCCTGTTCTTTGCAGGTTTTAATGATTGCGTCATCTAATTCGCCATACTTTTTGGCGTCCTTCGATGCCGATACCAAACTTTTAATGATCTCATTCAGACAATAGATGCTCGCTTCATCGTAAAATAATGGCGCGCAACCTTTATTTTGCAGATCTCTCGTTCTAAATTCGATCAGCTTTTTTTTGCATGTTTCCTCTAATTGCCGCGTTTCTTCGTTTCCGTTTATCCCCGATAAATATTCAAGCGCCTGCAAGCAATCAACATACGAATTCACGCGTTTTGCATACTCTAATTTTGCTGCTCTTAAATAATATTTCGCCCGCTTATAATCGCCGATCTTTTCAAAAAATCTGATGATAGGAAGAACATCCTTTGCGTACAAACAAAAATTATCCAGCTCCCTTAAATCATCGACATATTGATCATACTCTTTCAGTAATTCATCCGGATTCTCATCGCCGTCATCAGCCTCTTTAAAATCGGCGCTCGCGTAAACCGACTCTTCCTCGTCGCCGTCGCATTTGCTTATCTCTATATCTTTATTCGCCATCCTTTCTCCTGCCGATCGCCGACCATTCATTTCACGCATTACAAAAACGAACGTTTGTGACAATGTTGCCCAAAGCCTTCCGCTGAAAGCAATACCGCACAAACGTCCGTTTATTATGCTTTCTCAATAAGTCATATTGCAAACGATACAAGCTGTTATCCTGCAATTTTTAATTTTTAGACAAGTCCAAAGCGCGGAGCACTAAGCTGACTCTGTCTTGAGGCCAAGGTTTCCCCTGCGGATCCAATTTAGACAAGACGACGGTGCTTTTTTTGCCGTTCTTCCAATTGATATCTACCGTTGTTTCGCGGTTATTATCAGACGCAATATTAAAGCTGTCTATTTCTTTTACGTTTATCCTTGCCACTTCTTTAAAGCCTTTGATAAACAGCAACTGATTTGCTTCAGCATTTATCTCGATTTTTTTACCGTGATCATTGCCGAGCCCCATTCCGCAGCCCGCGTATTCGCCTCTCGTTACCTTGCCGTACTTAGTCGCTAAAAATGCCATTAATCCCATTGTTCGATCTCCTTTTATTGATTTAATTTAAATTTTATTTTTTTAACTTATTGATACTTGCAAATCCGGTTTTTTACTGCGGAATGTCTTAATCGTGATAATATTCGCCGTCGCTGAATCCTATTGATAATATTTCGTATTCAAAACTTAAATCGCTATAAACTGCGTCATAAAGAGAGGAAAAGAATTGATTTTTTTCCGGTTGGTTCTCCTGCAAATATGTTTCATAACTCTTTTCCCCGCCGGCATCTAAGTTCATGGTACTAAGGGAAGTAGTGATGCTCCCCAATTCTTCGCCGCTTTCATCGGATACCGTCGTTCTGAATTGAATATAATCGACTCCGATTTCCCCTGCGGCGATATGATATTCCAAATATATATAGTAACAACCGTTTATGTACGGCGATGCGTCCGGATCGTATTCCTGTGTTTTATTGACAAGGGCAATGGTTACCTGTTCGGGAGAATGCAATCTGGCTTTATTTGCATTCGCTCCGCCTATCAACGAGGTGATCATTAAAGCGATCGATAAAATGCCGCCAAGCACCGCCCAACCGACGACGCCTCCTTTTTTATGCCTTGCGGCGTACTCTGCTCCGCCCTTTTTTTCGTCAAAACAATCAGACTCTTCTTCCGTTAACGGATCATACCCTTTCTCCGCTAAAACATCCTTCAATTGATTATATTTTAATTTGATATTGTCTTCTTTGAGACCTCTGATTTGCTTGCTGTATTTATTATTATGAAGAACGTGAAGAACAATGGCCGCGGCAAGCGCCACAACGGGAATAAACCACGTCCAATATATCCCAATCGCAAACATTACCCATGCAAACACATATGTGCCGACAAACGCGATCCATCCGGCAATTTTGCCTGCCTTAGATTTTTTAGTGTCGTTTTTGGCGACAGCTTCAATGTTTATATCGTTGGGAGGGAATTCGGCCGCTACCTCTAATTCGCCGCAGGCAAACCCTTCGACTTTGTATTTTTTATCCCCGTAAGTATATTCTGCTTCATAAAAAGGAAGTTTGTAGCACGAAACGAATTCTACGGTCGTGTTTGCATGACTGTCAAAACCTTTATGATGATCCCCGGGAAAATGTATCCTCGATTCGACCGCTGCCTTACAGCGCCGTTGCGCTTGAAGGAAACTTTCGCCGTCGACCGCAGCATCACCTTTTTCTACGATGCTTTCGTCTTTTATCGTTTTCAGGATATGCTCCACGCTGATGCGCGTGGCTGTGCCGCCGTTCATTTCCGCGCATGTCGCATCGCCCGAAATATGCCCGCTGTGCGATTGCCAATCCGTTACCGTTCTTTCTTTTATGCAGTCGACCGTATATGTTCCGCCGTGATCGGCCCATTGCCGAACGCCGTTGCAAGTATACCATGAACCCTCATGTATAAATTTTCTTTCGGTGCTTTGATATTGCTCTTTCCTGTCATACCCGATGGAGACCGTATAATCCGATTCCACATGAGCGGAAACCAACATCACCTCTTTCACGCTTTCGCGCACTTCGCCGAATTGTGAATTGACGACGTCGATCGGCGTTTCCGATGCCTTTGCAAGTTCAATCAACGCTTTCCGCAAAAATGCTTCTTTGGTGATTTCTTTTTTTACCGTCAATACGCTGTCAAATTGCATATCCCCACATCTCCTTTGTATAAATTTAAATCGTCGGTATTGTATTTACAATTTAGCTGTCGTTTTTTACAACTATATTATATCATTTCAAAATATAAAAAGCACAAAAACCGCTGACAAACGGGTGTCAGCGGTTTTCCCGTATCAGACCTTTTTGAGAAAATATGCTCCTTCCCGTTCGGAAACATCTACGATATACACGGACTTATGCGCGCGCAAAAAGCCGGCTATTTCGCGGAGATACCGATAAAACGTCCGCTCGACGATCGAATGCTCCGCACAGAATTCTGCGCGCGAGATCATTTTGCCGCCGACAAGCGCGTCGTACAATAAGAGGATCAATTCGATTTTCATTTTGTCTGCTCTCCTTGCAAGCAGACGGCGCCGTCTTTGATTGTTCGGGTACTCACTACCCCGTTGCAACGATTGTATTATAGCATATTATTTTGCGGTTTTGTTCAGCCTTATTCGCGGAACAGCCCGCGATTTCGGCTGAATTTGCCGCAATTTCGGCTTAGTCGCCCCTCTCAGGGCAAGCGAAAAGGCAGGGGACCCCCTGCCTTTTCGCCATATCCTTTGCTTTGCTAATTCGATAAAAGTATGATCCTGACGGTCATTGCCGTCCCCGACGGGACGGGATCGGTCTCAACATAATAGACGTCGCCCGCAAGATAATCGACCGGGCTTCCGTTCTGCCCTGCATGCTCTGCCGCGTTTCCCCGTACCCGATAGACGTTCCAACGGAAGTCTCCGTCCACGGATATGATGATGCGGCAGGTTTGCGATACGTTCGGCCGGAAATAAAACGCCTGCCCGTCCAAAAGGGTAAATTCGTAAGTTGTATCCGTTTTGATCACGGCGGCGCTGTTCAAAGTTCTGCCGTCGCTCTCCGACCGCTTTTCATATACGGCGACAAGCGTGGCGTTGCGGTTCGGGATATAGCAATCCCCCACGAACGCACCGCTCTCGTCCTGCCAGCCCAAAAAGGTGCAGCCCTCTTTCTGCGGCGACGGAAGGGCGAACGCTTCGCCGTAAAGTTGCTGCCGCGTTTCCCCGTCGCAAAACGTTACCGTGCTCTTTTGTACGTTATAAGCAACCGCGCTACCCCATTCGGGGTCGAACATTTTTACCTGTTCTTCCGACAATGCGGTATATACGCCGCCGCTCAGCGCGCGAAAACCGATATATGTCACCGACGCGGGGATATATATCCTGTCGATATACCCGTTCGGCTGATAAAAAGCGGAATCGAAGATGGTTTCCACCGTATCGGGTAAAATCACGCCGCACGTCTTCACCCCGTAGAACGCGCCGCTGTCGATGGTCTTTACCCCGTACGGGATGACGAGCGCGCCGACAAACCGCACATCATGGAACGCATACCTGCCGATATAGGTAAGGTTGCCGCTTTCCGAAAAAACGATGTCTCCCCCGTAGTATTCAAAACAGCCGCTTTCAAGCCTTTTGAGCGAGGAAGGCAGTTGCAAAGGCTTCGACACTTTCAGAGTGCGGAAGGCGTTTCCCTTTAATATCAAAACCCCTTCGGGTATGGTAAGAGAGCGAATTTTGGCGGTATCCGGCGCGCCGAAAATACTGTACCGAACCATATTGGCCCCGTGCTGCGCGACGATATCGCTGCCGATCTGCGTTACGGGCAAACTGTCAATGACAGAAGGGATGACTACATCGACGTTTTCGCCCGTGGGGCCTGTGTACCCGGTGATCGTCACCTCGCTGCTCGTCTTTTCGTAATCGAAAAATTCCGCGCTGCCGCTGACCTTTACTTCCTGCCAGAGCGCATACAGCGTCAGATCGTCCATCCTTCCGAACGGCGTGCAGAGGTACGGATCTCCTATGCCGCCCAGATTATCGTACCAGCCGAGGAACAGATACCCCTCGCGGACGGGTTCGGGCAGCGGAGCACTCACGTCGGAGAGCGCCGTATCCGGGTTCGGCGCCGTCATCGTGCCGCCGTCAAGGATATATTCGATCTGATATTCCACGCCCGTCTGCAGCCAACTCGCCGTCAGCGTCATGTTTTTGATGTTGATCGAAGTGATTTCCTCTACTTCATTGCCGTCTGCATCGAGCCAACCCAAAAACGCATATCCTTCGCGCGTACACGACGGAAGGGAGAACGTTTGCCCGTATTCCAATACATAGGTATAGACCGTTTCAGCCCCGCCGGGAGTGATAAACGAGCCGCCGCCCGCATCGAGCGTGATCTCAAACTTCAACGGTTCAAAGCGCGCGTACAGCCATGTAATCTCTAAAATATTGCTTGCGTCGATAACGGTTATCCGCTCCCCCTCTTCTTTCTCATCGAACCAGCCGACAAACTCATATCCCGTCCGATAGACGGAATGCAAAGCAACTGTATCTCCGTAGGTGATATAATTCGGGTTGAGCTTTCCGTTCTCGTATACGCCTTCGTATTCGTAGCGGATCAGATATTCTTTTGCCTCATACACCGCATAGAGCGTCTGATCGCCTTCCATGCCTGTAAAAGACTTGTAAAACTCGCCGCTGCCGTCCGCACATTCGTTCCAACCGAGAAAATCATACCCCGTCAGGCTGCAGTCGGGAAGCGGCATCGTCTCTCCGAAACAGATCGTTAACGCTTGCTCCGTTCTGTTCTCCCCGTCCGACAAAAACATACCGCTGCCCGCCTGCAACGTAAGCGTAAAGCGGAGAGGCTCGAAACGCGCATACAGTTCGGTTACGGCAAGAATGTTCGTTTTATCGATGACGTCGATTTTATCGCCGCCTTTCTCCGCATCGTACCAGCCGATAAATTCGTGCCCGTACAGTGCAACGGGCAGCAGAGGCACGCTTTCGCCGTAAATGATGGTGTTCGGATTGGTTTCCTCGCCCTCGTACCCGCCCTCGTAGATGTAGCGGATCACATATGCTTTCGGTTCGAAAACCGCATACAGATACAGTGTGTCGTCCACTCCGTAAAGGTACTCGACGTATTCTCCGCTTCCGTCTTCCTGGGTATTCCAGCCGAGGAAGGTATATCCCGTTTTGGAAGCCCCGTTCAGTTTATGCACTTCCCCCGCCCCGACGGATACGGGATTTTCCGCATCCGGTTCTCCTTCGTTCAGGTCGTAGTATACCGTAAACAGATCGTCGCATTTCTGCCAGAGCGCATACAGCGTCACATTCTTTGCAGAATCTCCGCCGACGCTCTCGTACTTTTCGCCGCCGTACGGCTGATCGTACCACCCCAAAAACACATACTCTTTGCGGACGGGATCCCGCAACGTATACAAACCGTCGGCCGTTACACATTCGGGGTTTTCTTCTCCGTGCAAAACGCCGCCGTTCAGTTCATAGCGGACGGTATACACGGCGTCGCTCCACTTTGCAAGCAATTTTATGCTTTCGCCTTCACATCGGATCTGCGTGACCGGCTCTCCGGAATAATCAGCCGACGTATACCAGCCTTCAAACACCGCGCCGTCCTTTTCGGGCAAAAGAATTTCCAGCAAACCGCTTTCCACCGTAAAAGTGCTTTGCGGCGTCTGTAAAAAATATCCTCCGTTCAGCCAATAATCGATCGCATATTCGTGCGGGGCATAAACCGCAGTGAAGGAACAATCGCTCACGATCTTGCTCGGGAAAGAAACCGCCTCTCCCTGCTCGTCCTCCCAGCCGATAAAATCGTACCCGTCGCGCACGGGCGTTTGCGGCATAAACCAATCGTTTTCGCTGACGGAAATTTCATTTCCGTCAAGCGTTACGGTATACAGGCTCGGCTCACGGTTTAGCCAAAAGGTAAACAGTAATATGACGGCGAGGAGGAGAATCGTTGCGGTTGCGGCAATCCCGACAAAGGAAAGCCGTTTCCGCTTTCTGATAATCGCAACGCTTTCCGCCGCCGGAGGTTCGGAATACCCGCAGTATAGTTTGGATGCGGGTATCTCAAAATGGTCGGCCAAAGCGGAAAGTCTTTCCAGATCGGGGCAGCTAATGCCGCGCTCCCAACGCGAAATCGCATCCGGAGATGCAGACATTACGGCGGCAAGTTCTTCCTGACTCTCTCCGCGGCCGGCACGAAGTTCGGAAAGCATCTTCCCGAACGCTTCGGCTTGAAAGTTTCCTGTATACGACCGTTCGACCTCTTCTTTCCCGAGCAGCCTTTCAAGCGTAATGCCGAGTGCCGCCGCCAAGTCGCCCAATTGCGCTATATCCGGTTCCGACAAACCCCTCTCCCACTTGGAAACGGTCTGCGGATGAAGGTTTAATTTTTCCGCTAAACCCGATTGCGTAATTTTTGCCGCCAAACGCAATTCTTTCAAATGTTTTCCGAATCCTTCCATATTTTAACCCCTTTGCAGCATATTGCGATTTATAGTTTACCACAAATTAGCCGTTTTGACAAGTTACGGAGCAAATGCCTCAATTCTTTCCTCTTTTGTGATTTTCTCCCCCCCCCCAAGGGCGCTCAATCCCGCAATATGTACCGCCTCTTTCCTGCCCCGCGGACTATCCGCGGATTTTTCTATACAAAAAATACCTGTTGCCTTTCCTGAAAAGTTCAGATGCAACAGGTATTTTCAGATTCAAGCCTTTCCCGATCAATCGAGCAAAATTGTTTCCAACAATTTAATCGCTATGTAATAATGGAACTCGCGGATGGGATGATTGAGTTTATTCGCCAATAGTTCGGTCACGTTTATGCCGATTTGCGCCATTTTCTCCCACACGGGGTAAATGTCGCATATTTTTATTTTGTATTCTTCGCAAACGGAACGAGCGGCGTTAAAGTATTTTTTTAATATTCCCGCATTCTGCAATTTTGCCATATTTTTTGCCAAACCACGAAAAAACTCTTCCTTAAGATAAGGACTGACCGCGGTATCCATGGTATTTTGCGTCAAAAATACCGTTTCTATCCCCCTGCCCGTAAGCGCGGCAAAGATCTTTTGCAGCGCCTTTTGATATTCTTCGATGTCCGCCTCTCCCTTATTGCAGTCGTTCAGCCCGTACGACACCACAACCAGATCCGGTGAATATGCCAAAATATCCCGCTCTAAACGTAAAAATCCTTCCGGCGCATAGTCCCCGGCTATCCCGCTGTTGATCACGTTGATCTGAACCGACGGGTATAACAGATTGAGTATTTCTTTCACCCGCGTCGGATAAGCGCTCTTATAGTCGTACATCGTTCGGAGCTCATCAGAGTCTATGAGTTTACATTCAAAGCCGCCCTGTGTTACGCTGTCTCCCAAAAAAGCGATCGTGGCAGACGGGTAATCTGAAATATTTTCCTGTTTTTTCTTTAATAATTCCGCAAAATGCATGTTTTATTCCTCTATATAAATTTCCGTTCATGAGCGGCATCTCTTTTTTAAAAGCAAAACATGAAGACGACACGCCGAGCGGAGCAAAGCAAAATCCGTCCGCCGCCGTCATAGCGGCTCAATTGCATCCAAAATTTTTTCTGCAAGCGCACGTTTGTCGGAAGGATGTATTTGTGTGTGTTCGCATACGTCGCTGCTCGTTACGGTTTTCACGCCCGCAATTTCTCTTCCCGCACGCAATTGCGCCGTTTGTATCGCGCGCCAGCCTTCATCCGCCCGGATGTCGAGGTCGCATATCTGTACGATAACAAACGGCAAATTTTTATCGCGCAATTTTTCCCGCCAAAGCGTTATCAGCTTTTTCAGCAACTCAAAATAAATTTTTCCTTCGGCAACAGAGGTATCGCTTTCCCCCTGATACCAGATCACGGCGGACACCGCATAAGGCGCAACAGGCAAAAAGCTCTTAGCGTAACAAGCGCCGTCCTGATTGAACGCAGCATACGCGGGATCGGAACTGTCGGCATGCCGCTCGTTTAACGGTATATAAACATCGGGCGTCAAAACTTCCGGTGAAAGCCAGCTGCGGATCACCGAAGCACCCTGCACACACGATACGATGCCGATATAGCGGTCTCTTTTTTGGGCAAGCCCCGCCGCGATATGATATGCAAGCGCTGAAAAATCAGGTATGTTCTTTTGATCGGCAGGCAGCCACCCCATTGCGCTTCGCAGGCGTCCGTGGCCTTCGATATTGTCTGAATGAAAATATCGGACACGGCTGTTCGGCTCCGTCTGTGCTCCGTCTGTTTCCAAACCGATCTCAAACTGCATGTTCGACTGCCCCGCGCATAAAATCACGTCGCCGAAAACAATATCATGAAAAGTTTTCCGCACACCGTTCAGTTTTATATCCATCTGATACGGACCGCCGAAATCCTGCGGCTCGAGTTCCGCTTCCCATTCTTCCTTTTCGGAACACAAGCTATATTTTTTGCCCAAAAAATCTATCTCGACCGTACCCCTGCCGCTTCCGAAAATACGGACCGGCCTGTTTGCCTGAAGGACCATGCCGTCTGAAAAAATTTCCGCCAATTTCATATTCATTGCTCCTGATTTTCCAAAATGCACAGCTGCCCCGGCGCAAGCCAGGCGGAAAACGGCTTGCCTTTCCATATTCCGTGCGCATTGTCGGAATCGTTCTCGCCCTGCATATTGTTGACAACGGCCAGAAAATCTCCCTGCTTAGACGTAAACTCGCTGATGATATAGTTATTGCCATACTTCGAACGGAAAGACAATCCCTCTATATCTCCGTCCTTATAAACCGGAAATCCTCCGTAAGCCGTGTTGTAATGATACACATTTTTGAGCGTCGCAGATGCAAAACGATCTGCATAATATTTCATAAATATCTTATTCTGCCTTGACAGATACTCGAACATCCGTGTTTTTTGATAGAAGCAGTCAAACGGCGCATTGCGGTAATTGTCTTCCACCTGTTCCCTCGTATAAATAAAGAACCACAGTATGCCCTTTGCTCCGTGCGCAGCCGCGGTAGATAACTGCCAGCGGATATCGTCTTCCGTCGGTGTGCGGTAATACCAATGCCCGACGCTGAGAAGGGTTGTCCAAAAGTCTATGCCGCAACGGAGCGCCGCATTTCGGTAAATGCGCAGATTGTCGAAATACTGGTCCAGTCCGTACGATCGGTTGTGAATATTGCACTGCGTGTAATTATCATAACTGAGCTCGGAAAGTTCCGCGCGTGCAGCCGCGTCGGCAAGAACGTCTTCGTAATGATATTTGTCTTTCAGCCGATAGTCTGAAACGAACGGCTGGTCTGCCATAGGCAAAAAATTGAGAAACGCTTTCGAGCGGCGATTCACGATGCGCGCCGCCGTAATCGCATTTTCCAACTCTTTCCGCGACGGCTCGTCTCCCACGGAAAACGCAAAAAAAGCGGGGTGTCCGCCGAAATCAGCGGTCGCGGATTCCACGTCGTCTATATATTTCTGTTCCCCGTTTTCCAGGTTTTTCCAGCACAATCTTTCATCGCATACGATCACCTTGATGCCGTTCCGATGCGCCTCGTCGAGCTGTTTCAAAAGCCTTGCCTTATCATCTCCGCGCGCAAAAGCAGAACTCATTGCAAGATTCATGCCGAGGTCTTTCCAGTCTCGTGCGGCTTGCGCTTCATCCAGCGCTCCGGTTGGCGTATAGTTCCAAAAACCCATATAAAATTTTTTATCCGACATATTCAGTCCTTATTTCCACGCAGATTATTTTTCATTCAATATCATTTTTCCGAACACCGCGAAGTCTATCACGCCTATCCGCAGCCCCGCACCGCATCCGACGATCTTCAGCCGGACTTTGGAACACAGCCGGGGAGCAAAGGTCTGATAATCGATATTCTTTTCCGAATCGTTTTCGCGCATATCCAAAAGGGTAAACCATTTTCCCGCACGATATCCTTCAACGATATATTTTACGGGGGCGGGCGTTACTCCGTTTTCGTAATCCAGCCCGACTTCTCTCCAAAAAATTCGGCAGGCAGCCGTTTCAAATTCCCCCGCCAGATCACATTCCAGTGACCTGACATCGTCGTCCGCTTTCGGCAGCCAAAAAGACAAATTATTTTCGTCCGTGGCGTATACGGCGTCTCGTCCCTCTTCGCTGCTCGACGCAACGGGGCGCACGGCGCCCGTCAGAGAAACAAGGCCGAGATCCCTCTCTTCATAAGCCGCGCCGTCACGGTACCCCGGCACGAACTGCGGCGTGTCTGTAACGCCCATCGGGCAATACAGCTCGCCGTTTTCATCGACGGCGACAAGATCCATCCCTATGCGCCTTTCATACCGATGCAAATAGGGGCAGGCTATCGTATAGAAAGCCCATAACGTTCCGTTCGGCCCGCGTTCAACGCAGCCGTGCCCCGCGCCGGTTATGATCCCGCTTCTATGAAAGGTCAAAGGATTTCGTTTCTGGCAGACAAGACCTTCCAGCGGCCCGACGTCTGAATAATACACCGCCATACAATAAGAGGCATCGCATGTATCGGGGGCTGCGTATATCAGATAATACCTTCCCTCGTGTTTCAGCATGTGCGGTCCTTCCACCCAGCCGCTGCGGATATTCTGCCCATGCAATCCGTGCCGCTCCCATGCCTTATGCAAAGGATCCATTCCGATGACCGTAACGGGACCTTTTATCACGCGGCGCGGATCGTCGCCGTCAAGTTCATACCCTACAATGCGATGAACATCCTCCTCCGCCGTATGGTCATAAGCAAACAGATAGATCCTGCCGTCGTCATCTATAAACAGCGCGGGATCGCAGGGAGTAAACGGCTTGCCGTTTAAATCGGTGAACTCGCCCAAAACTTCAAACGGGCCCAAAGGACTGTCTGCAATGTACAGAGGGCAAAACCACGATGTCAGCAAAAATTTCCCCTTCCACGGTATGATGCAGGGACTGTATTTGGGGCAGTACGGCTGTGTTTTAATATGCTTCCAGTTTTTAAAATCGTCGCTCACCCATGCCATTCCGTAACTTGGATAAAGATACCATCTGCCATCCCAATAAAAGACGGTAGGATCGCTTATAGAGCGATAATCGGGCGTCTTTACTCCTTTCGGTTTTATTTCATGGCTGAACATCTCCTTTTCAAACGGATACCAGTCGTCTTTACCGCGCGGGATATCGGGTATAGGCAGCGGATTGCAGTATGTGAAGGCTATATCCGTCGTTGCTTGCATTTCGTTTTTCATTGAACACCCTCCGCCGCCTATCAGAATACGTCGAATTCCGTATTGTCGGCAATTGATTTTTTATATTCGAGCGGAGAAACCCCCACATATTTTTTGAACACTTTTCCGAAGTACAGCGCGTCGGTAAATCCGACGCGCTTCGCCGTTTCCCCCACTTGAGCGCCCTTTGCAAGCAAAAGCTTTGCCTCGCCTATGCGCGTTTGCAGCAAATATGCGAACGGCGTCATTCCTATCTGTTCTTTGAAAACTTTTCGGAAAAAATTCGGAGAAAACCCCAATTCCAAAGCCTTTTTGTTGATATCCAGATCGGTACTGTAATTTTTCAGCACGAATATGATGAATTGTTCGATCTGTTCGCCGTATTTGTTTTTGCTTCCGACCTCTTCCTCGTTGAGCAGCATAGACAATACCTGCAAAAAGCAGGACTTCAGAAATATGTTGTCTTTTTCCGTCATGACGTCGGACTGACCGCGTATCCGCATTTCATACATTTTTTGCAGTACCTCGATGACGGAATTGACGCTTTTTACTTTTATCGTGACGGGCGTGGCGAAGACTTCGGCATTTTCGTCTTTGCGCATATACTTCGGGTCTTCGTCCATTTTGACCACGCCCTCACGGCAATAGTTCAGATACATGTCCTCCACCGTCCACTTTGCGCGCTCGGGTGAATAAAACAAATCGAAATTTACAACAAAATACCTCGCCGAAGCATCCTTTTTGATAAATTCTTTATGCATGATAAAAGGGGGCATGATCAGAATTTCTCCGCTGCTGAGCGTGATCGTCTGCGTATTGTAAGTAAAATTCAGTTCGCCTTCCAAAAGCACGAACAGCTCGTAATCATACATTTTACGCAGGGGGATATTATGATCCTTCCATGACGTAAAAGCTTTGTTGACTTTCCTTACAAAAGGATTAATACGCATCAGATCAAAATTTTTATTTTTGAGATGATCCTTTAACATCGATACGTCCCCTCAAATCTGATTTTATTTGCTGCGGAAAGCCCGAACAGGCTTTCCGCACACTGAAACACTTAAATTTACTGCGCGTCGGAAAAATGCAAATTCCGGAAATACGCGACGGAATTCGCGGCAAAGCCGATGCAGTATTCCGCAGCGGTGCCCTTTTTTATGCTGAAAGTATACCAGCATCCGCTCGTAAGCGTCTTCACGCTTTCTCCGCTTTCGTTCGTAACGGAAAGATAGTTCCACAAATTTGAATCGCTCGCCTCATGTCCGTGTGTCGACCACCACGAACTTACGCCGCCGCAGGAGGGCGCGATTACATATCCGCCCGCGAAATACACTTCGAACACGATCGTGTTCCAATTCTCGTCAAAAAAGATACCCTGATACGCGCTACCGTCGTAAACGCCGTCAAACGTGATGCGATTGGCATTGTCCCATTCACTCCCTCCGGCGCTTGCAGTAAATTTTACGGTACCGGCAAAATCCCCTTCGGTTACTTTTTCGGCCAGCGCCCCGCCGGACGCATCCACAGCCTTGAATCCGAGCGCATCCGGCTGTTTTTTTGCCCTTTCCGCAGGGAAACCGTCCGTAAAGGTAAGGTTTTTCAGATAGATCGTTGCCGCCCCTTCAAACGCCTGTATGCTTACTGCATCGGAATAATTTTCAACGCGCATGCTGACCGTGTACCATGCGCCCCTGTTGAGCGGCTTCCGCAATTCGTCTTGATAAGAACGGAGAAAATCGCCCTGCGTTTCGTCTTCTGCGGGGTTCGCGCTCCAATCGTAGCCGTCTCCCCTCGTCCATATATTCAGCTTGGAAGTGTAGAACTGAAATGCGCTCGCCGATTCCACATACATTTCAAATGTAACGTGCGTATAGCCTGATTCCGTCAGGAAAAACTTTCCCTTTTCACCGTTTTCGGCAATAACGTCTTTGAAATAGATATGACTGTCAGCGCCCAATACAGCTTTAACGACATTCTCTTCGTCTTTCAGCTCGGTCGTGACCGTAGTGCCGTTTCCTGCGACAAATCCGAGCGGATCGGCGACGAAAGGATTCACCTGAAAGGAAACCGCCTCGCTCTCGGCGCCCTCGTACGTTTCGCTTTCTTCCACCACGGCCTTCACATAATAAGTGCCGACCGAAAAATCCGTCATCTCTGCATATTCGCCATTTTCGGATTCCGCATACACATACTTTACATCGCCGTGCGCCGCCGTTGCGCCGGAAGGAGCGGGCATATCTCCGTACACGATATCCTCTATGCTGATCTGCCCCGTAATGGCGTTTTCCAATTTTTTGACTTGAAAGGAAACGACTTTACTTTCCGCGCCGCCGTATAAATCCCCTTCTTCCACGACGGCCTTCACATAATAGGTCCCCACGGAAAATTCAGTCATCTCTGTATATTCGCCGTTCTCTTCTGTGGAATACAGGTACTCGATCGTGCCGTACTGCGCCGTTGCTCCCGTCGGCGACGGATTTTGCCCGTAAAAGATATCTGCGACCGTAAAAGCACTGTCGTCTATCGCATTCGCATTTTTCACGCGGAAAGAAACCGGTTCGCTCTCAGCGCCCTCATACGTCGCGCCTTCTTCCACGACGGCCTTCACATAATAGGTCCCCACGGAAAATTCGGTCATCTCTGTATATTCGCCGTTTTCATCGGCAGAATACACATATTCGACCGTGCCGTGCGCCGCCGTTGCCGAAGGTGCAGGCGTTTCACCGTACACGATGTCCTCTATGCTGACAGCCGAAACGGAATTTGCAAGTTTCTTTACGCGGAAAGAGATAGCCTCGCTCTCCGCGCCCTCGTATGTGTCGCTCTCTTTTACGACGGCTTTTACATAGTAAGTGCCTACGTCAAATTGCGTCATGGCTGTATATTCGCCGTTTTCATCGGCGGAATACACATATTCGACCGTACCGTGCGCCGCCGTTGCGCCGGAAGGCGAAGGCGTTTCTCCGTAATAAATATCCGCAACGGTGAAAGAAGATGCGTCGATAGCGTTTTCGCTCTTGGTCTGCGTTTCTCCGCACGCCGCTCCGAAAACGGCGAACGCCGCCAGCAGAGCCATCAGAATAACAAACCTGATCTTTTTTGTTATTTTGCTCATGTTCAAAAATTTTCCCCTTGATAATTGATTTTTTGATGATTTTTTCACATTCTCCGCAAAAAAGGCGGAAATATTCATTTCCTGCCAGAGCAGAGAGTTCCCTGCTCTGGCGCGAATCTGAATCAGCCAAACGCTACATTCCGTACATAGGCAACGCCGCCGTTACCTATCCCTACGCTTACAGCCGCCGCTTCGCCTATCGTTATCGTTATGCTGTACCACTGCGACGAGCCGTGCTGCGATACGCTTGTAAGCGTCGTTACCGCGCTGCCGCCCGCATCTTTCACCTGCATAAACCCGCTGAAATCAGCATTCGCGGCGTGGCCGAAAGAGCTCCACCAAACGCTTGAGCCGTTGCCTGCAAAAGAAAGCGCGCTGCCCGTTTCAAAATAAATCTCGAAGGAGACCGTCGTCTTTCCTTCCTGCACGGCATCCGCAAGCCCGTCGAACGTAAAAGTATTCGCCCACTCGTCGCCGCCGGCCGCGGATACCTGTACGCTGCCCGCAAACTCTCCGTCGGTTCTGCTGTTCAGCAGAAGCGCGGGGGAAACCGTAGCTATGCCGCCCTCTTTTATTTCGGGGAAAGCATTGGAAAAACGCAGGTTTTTCAGATAGAACACGGCAGCGCCGCCTGATGCCTGTATGCTCGCGTCCGAAGAATAATCTTCGACCCGCATGCTGACAGTGTACCACTTCCCCATGGTAAGAGGTTCAAATATGCCCTCTTCCGAATAAGAGCGCAAATAATTCCCTTGTTTTTCGCCTACGCCGCAAGCGACGTTGCTCCAGTCGAATCCGTTGGCGTTCGTCCATATATTATGCGTCGATGTGTTGAACAGAAAGGCGCTCGCCGATTCCACATACATATCGAAAGTTACATACTTCCATCCGCTGGCAAAAAACTCGCCCTTTGTGCCGTCAGCACCGATAACCTCGGCAAACAGCACCTTCCCTTCCGCATCCGCCTCCGCTTTTTTGACGGCAACGCCGTCCTTCGTGTCGTCGGTGACGGTCGCTCCGCTGCCGGCTATAAATCCGAGCGGCTGCGCTTCGACGGGACTGAAAGGCTCCCACTCGTAAGGCATCGTATTGCTTGCTTTGAAATTTTTCAGGTAACTGACGCTGCCGTCCGTTCCGCCCGTGCGGAAGTAGAAGAGAGACCAGTCGGGCGCGGCAGGATAATTCATTTTGATCGTTACCGTATACCAGGCGCCTGCCTGCAGACGATGAGCGGGCTCGCCGTTTGCGTCAAAGAAATAAATGCGATCGGTATGCGTGAACAAACTTCCTACAGAGATCGTCTGTGAAAAAGCGGTATCTTTGACCGTAGGGCTTGTGATCCAGGAAAACACGGTGATATTCGTCACGTCCTGCGTCAGATAGAAATCGTAACTGAGATATTTCCAGCCGTCGGCATAGAAGGAACCGTCCTGAATCCTGCTGAAGCTCGCGCCGCTGTAATCTCCCTGCGTCCAATTGATATATCTGTCAGCGCCGGCAAATTCTCCGCTGCGCACGGGAATTATGCTCACTTCCGACCCGGAAGTGTTGATCCACCCGGGAATAAATTCAGCTGCGGGCAGTTCTTCGCCATATACCGGCTGATCCGTAAGCGCAAGCTCGCGGAGGTACGCGCTTACCTGACCGTCGCCGTTGATCCTGAAGCCAACCTGCGCGCTGTCAGGTTCGTCCATATACTCGACATAGAAAGACAGCACATACCATTCGCCCGTCTGAACCGTATCCACGACATTGCCGTTGTAGTCATAAATATACAAGTTGCCGTCCGACACATACTTTTCGCCTACCGTAACGGTGCCGCCGTTTTCGATATCGTGAGAGACGTCGCCCTCCGCACGCCGCACGAGCGAATTCATGGTAAACGACGTGACGCCTTCGTTCAGATAAAATTCAAAAGTAATGAACCGGCGCCCTTCCGAGAAGAATATGCCGGGTGTCGTACCGTTCTGCACTTCGCGGAAAACAATTTCTCCGCCCGACAGATTGGTATAGAGCGCGCTGTCTGCAAATTCCCCTTCCGTTATGTCGGTAAGCGTCGCCTTTTCGGGATCGGAAACGGCCATGCCCGAAGGCACCACGCCCGCATATTCGTCCGGCATAAAGCTGTCTGTCTGGTAATAACGGACATTGTTGACATACGCTACGTCTCCGGCGTTCATCAGTGCAAATTCAATTGCGACGGGCGTATTCGCCATCATATCGCTGCTCAGGCAAAGCTCCTCGTAATCGATGCAGATCGTCTGCCAGCAGCCCTCTTCGAGCGTATAACGCAATTTTCCGTCTCTTATCACGGATATCCAGCCGCTGTCAGAAAAGTCTGTAACGTCTACCGTCGCCCTGAATTCGACCTCTTGGGAAAGGAGAGCGAAGTAGATCCCCGAAGCATTTTCGATGTACAGGTCAAACGTCAGATATCTGCCGCGCTCCGACAGACGGGTAAGCGCGTCGCCCCTCGTCGTTCCGAGAGAGGAAATCGCGACCATCGTATTTTGCAAGTAATCGTCGGAACGCCCCGTCAGCTTAAACGAACCTTCCACGCCGTCCACTTCTTTTCCTGCGGGGGCATAGACGGAATTGTCTGCATTCGCAAAACTGTGAAATTCATAATTGCTCGCCTGCACATACCCTTCCTGAGAAGAGTACGCAACGCCGTCGTCCTGCATGAACGTATCGTCGTAACGATAATAGATGTTCGTCAGGAAAACTTCCATATTTTCGACGTGAGAGGTATAGAAAAAGCTCAGCGTTGCCGAAGGATATTCCAGAATAAAAGCGTACAGATCATACACAATGGTCAGCCACTGTTTTTCGACGACGCGGTTTACGACGTTTCCGTCTTCATCGAGTATTTTTACCCACGAAGAATAGAAAAACGTGTCGTAAGGGATATTGAATGTGGTCCCTCCGTTGGTAAAGCCGACGAGCAGTTGGCTCGGACCCGACAAATAGATATCATAAGTAAAATACCGGTATCCGCCCCTGTATGCTTCGACAAGGTTGGCGCCCGTCTTTGAATTGATGATGCGATGGGGCCAGATATCGTTCCAGCCTTCCGGTGTCTGTGAAAGTTTGCCGCTCAGATACCGCATGACGCCGCTTCTGCCGCCCACTTCACCCTCGTAAGGAGCATATGAAACGCCGCGCGTCATATCGGCGATTTCGAACGTTTCCTCTTCGTAAGGCGGCGCCACTTCTACCGTAAAGGTATCTTTTATCTGCGCATCGTCCGTCAGATACGCTTCCACCGTGACGGAACCGACTTTCTTCGCAGTAACGGTATTGCCTTCAAAGCTTACACAGGCTGCATCGCCCTCGATGACGCGATAGGAAACTTCCGATGCGTCGACGGCTTTGCCGTCAACAAAGGCTTCCGTTTGCAGAACGGCGCTGTTCACTTTCTCATTGTCCGTAAATATCAGCTTATATTCTTCCTGCATCGCCTCGACGTATGTTGCGGGCTTTACCGTCACTTTCGCCATACCCGAAATCGTAAGCCCTTTATACTGCGTCTGCAAGATGATATCCGTTTCGCCCTCCTGCAAGCCCGTTACTTTCAGCCCGTCCGCCGAAAGGAATGCAGGATCGCCCGCCGTAGCCGTATACGTCAGCGTATAAGCGGAAGTATCGACGATCGAACCGTTATAGGAGATCTGCGGCTCCATTTGCGTTTCTATGCCGATATAGACAGTGAAGTCCTCTATCAGTATCTCCGGCTTACCTGCCGTATCGTTTACTCTGCGAACGTTGATAATGACCGTATGCGAAGAGCTTTTTCCCGTTACGGTGACAGTCTCCCGGCTGGTGCTTTGCGCGATCAGCTTTCCGTTCTCCACCGTAACGACGCTTTCATCCGAAGAGGTCCATTCATAATCCGCGGCGGTCCCCTTGCTCACCTCGATCGGGCGCTCCTCATACCGCTGCAGCCAGACGTCCTGCGTTTCGCTCGTTGTCGAGGCGCAGGCAACAAATATCGCCATAGCGACAGCTGCCGCAAATATGAATGCTAAAATACTTATCGCTTTTTTCATCGCATATCCTCCCTTATTTTACCGAACAGAAGGCGCCGGCATAATTTTTGCCATCCGCGGCATTGCCCGCATAGTCTGCCTTCGCCATCTTTTCAAGCAGTTTGCCTGCCGTAAGGCACTGTTCGTTTCCCGGAACAAAATTCGCCATGTTTTCAATCCCCGGCAATGCCTGTACGCTGCTCAGCCCCGGATCGAACGTAGTGCAATTGACGGGGTTGTTCACTTTTTCCGTCAGCATCGTGTCTTCGAAATTATAAAAAATATTGTTTTCGATCGTCGCGGTCGGGCAAAAGTCAAGATCAAATCTCGATGTACGTTTATTCCTGAGGTAAAAAATATTGTTGACAAACGACCAGTTTTCTCCCAGAACGGTATTGTCGCCCCAGGAATTGCTTCTTACGATCCCCTGCTCTCCGTTTTCGCCGGGAATGACGATCGTATTGTTTTCAATGGAAAGATCGGCGATCTTACCCTGAATATGGAAGACGGTATTGTCGTTATCGGCAAACACATTGTTGCGGACGGTTACGTTCCCCCAATAAGAATGGAGTCTTTCGCTGACGGGCAGACCGTCTTCGTCCTGTACGAAAGATCCGTCTTCATTGTACAAGATCTGGTCGGTCGGATGGTTGCACATCAATATGCCGCCGCCCTCGTTGTGATGACTGTAATTGTATTGGAAGAGAATGTTCGAATTTCCGATGTCGATGTCGAAGCCCTGCCCGTCGCCGGCGCCGCTCGGCAGATATGTATAAGCGGCCTCATTGAACTGGAAGACAAGATTTTTGGACGAATGCGACCAGATGCCCGCGCTGTAATACCCGGAACGCCCTAAAAACTGCGCGTAGTACGACACGTTCCCCTGTATAAACCCGCCATTCACTCCGAGAGCCACGATAGAATCTCCGCCGGCATAGGAGACATCGTTTTCCAGAATATTGAAATTTTTATGCGGATACCAGCCCGTTTCATCGTCATGGTAAGGGTTATATCCCCAATCGATACCGGGGCGGCGTACCCAATCGGAATTGATGAAGATACCTGCGCGCGCGACTCGTTCGATCGTATTTTTCTCTACCCAAACGTTTTCAAACCAGCTCGCGCCGGGGAACTTGCCCGTGCTTGCCGTAAAATAAATGCCGGAATACTGATAGATATATCTTTCCGTCGGACATACGTCGTTCGCGCTCACCGTTTCATACGGCACGTCCTCGGGGCGATTGCCTTCCGACAGATCGTCCCAGATGAAATTTATGTCATGCACATAGTTCCCGCTGAGTACGATGTTGGAAGTCGCGCCCGACTGCGTCGTGTAAACATAGAACCCGCGGAAGGCCGTCGGGCATGCCAATTCCAGCCCGCTGATGCGGACATTGCTGCCGCTGACCTCAACGCAATTCTGTTCGGCAGAGAACAGCGCGTAGGGTTCGTCTTCCGTTGCGCCGTAAACGCCGATCAGCAACGGCGATTCCTCTTTTGCCGCAAACGATATGACTTTTAATGTGCTTGCATATTCGGAACCCGCTTTAAATAGGATCTGTGTGGGGACTTCTTCCGTACAGCCGTCTATGATCCTGTTTGCCGCATCGACCGTCTGTTTGGGCGAATTTTCCGTCAAACCGTCGTTCTGATCGCTTCCGTTTTCAGAATCAAAATAATAAGTCGTATAAGATATATCCGAAGAAATCGCCGCATACGAGGCGGGTGTCGGAACGTCTTCATACTCGACGTCGATCCCGTTATCCGCAGGGGCTCCCCCTGTATTGCATCCCGCCAAAAGGAATGCCGCGGACAGCGCCGCAATGCATAAAAGCCGTTTTCTCATATTTCCTCCTTAAATGGTTTTTTGTTTCTGCACACTTCCCTTGCGCAGCAGCAGCGCCGGTATCGGGATCAGCAGTGCCGATAGTATCCATGAGCCTTTGAAATTGGTTTTGAGGATATCCAGCATTTTTGATGTGGATTTGATCGTTCCCAGCCAATACACGAGCAGGCAAAACCCGATAGGGAGCATCATGATCTGTCTGAAATACCCTACCATCTCTGCGGAAAGCACACTGCCCGCCCAAAGGCATCCGAGCTGCGCCAATATGACCACGCCGCAGAAAATAAGCACTGTTTTGCCCCACTTTTTTACGGGAACGGTTAAGATAAAAAATCCTTCCGTGAACGAATCGACGTAAAAGAAGGAGGCGAAGGGGATCATACAGATGCCGTAGCGGGGCGTCCCGCGCCTTTTCGCCAGCAATGTTATACCGACCGAATAAAATTCAAGCCATGCTAAAAATACGATCCAACCAATCATTTATCACGATTCCCTCTGCAATTTCATGATCTTGTACTGCGAAGTAAGAAAGTCCTGGTATACCTGACCGCCGCCCGACAGATATGCGCTCACCGCCGCCGCATACCCCGACGAGGGATTTGTTCTTCCGCTCCACGCCTCGCTTACCCTGCCGTAAAGCGTCTGCTTTTGCTGGTTGAAACTGTTGAGGATATTGGCAGGAGCCGAGGGCCAGAGGTAATTTATAAGGTCGTTTTCGATATAGTTGCTCTCCTGCGCAGCGGTAGCGAGCCATGCCTTTTCCTCATCGCTGTAGCCCGCATAGATCAGATTCGATACGTTCTGGTTTTCAACAAGCGTCAAAATCCCCGAATAGGGCGGCGAGGTAATATACGACTCCTTCCCTTCCGGATAAGAATACGTTCCGTCACCGTTGTCTATCCAATGCACTCCTTCTATGCCGTAGCGGCAGAGATTATAGTTGTCTTCGTTCGCATAAACCCAATTGATAAACTGAATGATCGCAAGCGCATTCTGCGAAGTTTTCATGATGCAGGCCGCAAAGGTCGCAGGCGAATTTTTCATAAAGCCCTTCTTCGTCGTATCCGCCGTTTCGGTCAAAGCCCCCAAAACTGTAAATTCCGCAGAAGGATCGATCGCCTTGCACCGCCTTGCCACCTTAATAAGATGCGTAACCGTTGGATCGAGCACAAAGACGCCCGTCTTTCCGGAAATAAAATTCGTTTCGCCCTGTTCCAGCAAAATGATCTCCGACTCGTCGGACGTGATGCCCTTGCTCGCCCAATTGTATTCGAGCTGCAAAACGTCTTTATATTCGTCGGTGGCAAACCCCGGCACCACATACTCGTTCCCTTCGCCGTCGGTGCGAGTCGTATAAGTGAAATATCCCGAATCGCCGAAGGCGCCGAGCGTCAACACCTTTTCAAGATCCCACGGCGCGCCCGTGATAACATGATTCAGATTGTATTTTTCTTTCATGGCGAGGCACATTTCTTCGAATGTTGCAAGGTTATCTACAAGTTTATAGTTTACGCCTGCGGTGAATTCTGTTTGCGCCTTCTGCGCGTCGTCCGTATAGCCGCACGCCTCCATCCAGTCTTTGCGCACCAATATCCCGAATTTGTAAGGGCTTATCACCGACGGAATACCGATCACTTCGTTCTGAACCGTAGTGAGCGCTTCGATCGGCTCTCCCTCAATGCTGTCCAGTATGTTCGTCCCGTAATCTTCGAGGTATTCGGCGATATCCAAATACCAATCGTTCGCCACGACGGTGTCGTCGATCCCCGCGCCGCCGCGCGTATGGGATATCGCTATATCCAGCTGATCTCCGCCCGCCATTGCATTGTTCATCTGCGTGGTCAGATCTTTTCCGGAATATGTGATCTCAAAATCGAGCGAAACGCCCGTGTCTTCATAATAAGCCTGCTCGATATGATCTATGATCTCAGTCTCTTCAGAACCTTTTACCCAGGAAAACTCGCTCGATCCGCCCGCATAGATGACGATCTTGGTCGCGTCGCCCCTGTCGCCGCCTCCCGGTGCATCCGTCTCTGTTCCGCCGCACCCGCTCAGAAGCAATCCGCATCCGATGATTGCAGCCAAAAGTACGCTTACCTTTTTACGCATAAAAATTTCCCTCCGATATTTTAATTTATTAAATTTTTAATGATGGCATTTCAGCCCTTTACCGCGCCCGCAGTAACGCCGTTCGCCAAAAATCTGTGTAAGATAGGAGAGGCGATGATGAGCGGCGCAACAACGATCACGATGGCGGCATTTTTTACCGAAGCGGGAGAAGGATCCGCAGGGTTGTTTTCCAATATTTTTCTCAACGTATATTGGATCATCCACAGACCGTCGTTCTGCACGCTCAGATACATCAGCGAATCCAACCAGCTGTTCCATCTGCCGACAAAAGTGATAAGCCCTATCGTGAGCATCATGGGAACCGCTAAGGGAAAGAAAACGTGGAGCAGCATCTGCATTTCGTTCGCCCCGTCAAGATCGGCTGCCTCCGAAAGGGATTCCGGCAGACTATAAAAATAATTGCGCACCAGAACGATGTTATAGATGCTCACGACGTTCGGAAGTATCAGCGCCCAGATATGATCGTAAAGCCCCAACTCCCTGATGACCAAATACAGAGGTATCGTACCGCCGCCGAAAAACATGGGGATCATAAAATACCATGTGAGCAATTTTCTGCCTGCAAGTTTTTTCTTTGAAAGCACATACGCCGCGCCCGTGCAGACAAATACCGAAAGCACCGCCGTACCCAACGATACGACGAGCGTTACCCCCAATGAACGCAGCAAAGACTTGGTCGCAAAAAGTTCGGCATATGCGCTGACAGAAAAATCCTGGAACCAAAGGCTTAAACCGTTCTTGATAAGCGCCATATCTCCGCTGAAAGAGGCAGTTATCATCATCCAAAACGGCAGTATGAATACAATACACAGCACGACCATGATGACCGCATTCACAATTGTGAACGGTTTGATTTTTATCTTCTTTCGTGCGTCCGCGCTCATAATAGCCCCTCGCATTCCGTCTTTTTGACGATAGAATTCATGACAAGGACCAAAACCAGTCCGACAAGCCCCTGTACAATACCCAAAGCCGTCGCCGAGGCATAGTTGCCTCCGCCCGTAATGGTCGATATCAGCGTCGTGCCGATCACCGCGGTCGTCCTGTCCAGCGCGGGCGAACTGTTCGTCATCGCCATTATCTGGTCGGCATCGTCGCGCACGATGGAAGCCACGTCCAAAAGCAATTGCAGCATAATGACGTTTGAAATACCCGGGATGGTGACGGTCGTCATCTGCCGGAACCTGCCACCTCCGTCTATCAGGCACGCGTCGTACAGTTCGCTGTTTATGGCGCCCATCGCCGACATGTATATAAGCGTTCCCCAGCCCATGCCTTTCCATAAGGATGACACGGAAAGGATCGCCCACCAATAATCCGGTTCGTTATACCAGGAAACTTCGGGCAACCCGAGCGTTGCCAATATCTTGTTTAAGGCGCCGCCGTCCTGCGTGAAGAGGTTGTTCGCAAGTCCTCCGACCGCGATCCATGATATAAACGCGGGAATATACGATATCGCCTGTACGGCGCTCCTCGCCTTTCTGTTCGAAATTTCATGCAAAAGCAGCGCAAAAATCAGAATGACGGGGAAATTGCTCGCAATACGGATAACGGCGATGTAGATGGTATTTCTCACCGCCATATAATTTGCCGTTGACGGATTTACGAATACCAGTTCAAACGCCTTAAATCCTACCCATTCGCTTCCGCTAAACCCTTCCAGCAAATTAAAATCCTGAAACGCTATAACGATGCCCGCCATAGGAAGATAGCAAAAAAGAAAAATCAGCACAACCGCGGGCAAAATGATCAGATACAGCCATCTGCACTTGACGATATTTTTGAAAGTTTTGCTTTGGAGGGCGCTTTCTATGCCCGTCCTGATGTCGCTCCTTTCCTTTACAGCAGTTTCGCCCTTCTTACCTTTCCTGCCAGCCGCCTCATCCTGCATATGGGATACATTCTCTGTAAGCGCGCATCCGGCGTCCGTAATGTTTTCCGCTTGCGGCGCGGGAGAGCTTTGCGGCACAACGCCATCGGAAGCACTTGCCTGCGCGGCAGCAGCTTTTACTTTTTTGCCCCTCATCGTAAAATAAACCGCAAGAGCGGCGATGCCGCCGACAACGATCACGCTCAGAATAACGATGCCCGCGATCGCCGACGGGCTGAGACTTTGTTCATAAACAACGTATCCCATGATCGCGTTTATCGGCTCGTTGACAAGGATTTCCTCGGCAAGAGATTCTTCTCCGTTTTCGTCTGCAGCCATTTTATAGCGGACAACCATTTGCGCCTGCACTTCTGACGGCTTCAGTTCGATCGTATCCTTGCCCACCACTGCCGCGGAATTTCCCGCATAATATCTGATCGTTCCCGGGAAGGTGATCTTCAGCGATGTTACATTTCCCACATCGACCAATCGGCACATAAACATCTTATCCGCGTCTTTTGCCTGCGCGGCGGCATCCAGGAAAGTGTTTATCTCCTGCTCATTGCCGTTAATATCGCGCGGACTGATCTGCGTCTGTCCGTCGCCGCGCCTCGCAAGCTGAACGCTCCCCGCTTTGCCTTCGTAATATACCGACCAGGTGCCGCCCCAGTTGCCGTCCGAAAAATTTTCAAGTACTTTGCGGTTGTCGGCATAGCTCACATATGTAGATAAAGAATTCCAGCCGAAATCGCCCATTGCCTTTACTTTGTCGATGCGGCGAAATTTCAATCCGACTCTGTATCCGCCGGTTGCAGCGTTGACGGACGTCACTTTAATAAAATCGTCGTCGCCGGAATTGTCGTTATACCCGCCGACGATGCGATTCAACCGCTCCGTAAAATCAGCAATATCTTCTTCGCTTTCCACTGTCAGCTCGGCGGTAGCTTTGCCGGAATGATCCAAAGTCGCCTCTCCGCTGCCTGTCCATCCGCTGAAGCAGAGCGCCAAAGGAATCGCCAACAATGCTGTAAGAATGAAAAAAATTGCTTTTTTCCTCAATTTGCATTCTCCTCCGAATTGTGATCTGTACACTTCTAATTTAACACTACTCGCGCCCGTATTCAATAAATAATATAATTCTTTATATGGAAAAAACAACTTAATTTTGTTTGATTCATGGCTTTATCGGATTATATTTTCCATGTGTGAAAGTATTATTTGCTCCATCATGAATTTGACTTGAAAATATTTTATCTGCTATACTTTATATAATAATGAGGGCATTATGGTTAAAAAATTGATCTGTATAGGCGATTCCATCACAAAGGGGACGTACACCGCTTTAGGCGACAGCGCACCTATGTCCGTCGCTCACCCGAACTTTGCGGAAATACTGCAAAAAAAGCTTGGATTCGGGCAACTCGTAAACTACGGCAGCAACGGCATTTCCTATTCTTCCCTTTCACCCGTGCTTCCGGAAAGTTCTCTTGCGAAGCGCTGCAACGACTTTGAATGCGGCGACTTCATTCTGCTCGCCGCCGGCACCAACGATTACGGAACAGACGTCCCGTTGGGGAATTTTTCGGATACGGAAGACGTTTCCTTTTACGGGGCAGCGGATAAGGTTTTCCGCTGCTTAAAATCGAAAAATCCCGGTATCCCCTTCTTCGTTGTACTCCCTATACCTAGGCTGTCGCCTGCCGAAAACGGGAAAGGTTACACGTTGGACGACTATCGCGATGCCCTTTCGAAAAAAGCGATGCGCTATTCCTTGCATGTGATCGACGGAAGAGGTATCGGCATCGACGCCGCCGATCCGCAGCAGCGCGCGCTTTATATGCCCGACGGAACGCATCCGAACGAAGCGGGGCACAAACTATACGCTGATTTTCTCTTTGCGGAAATCATAAAAAAACTGCACTGAAGGAGAGAATACAAAAATGGCAGAAACGCATACCTTTTTATTCAACGGACATGAAGCCACCGTTATCGTACCTGAACATCCGAACAGCGAGTGGATCTGGAAAACAGAATTTCTGTACGCTTTCGATCAGGCGGAAAAAGCGCTTTCGGATGAAGGCTATACGCGCGTATATTATTCGGTGAGCGACCGCTACGGCAGCCCCGGCGCAATCAGACTTATGCATACATTTTATCGCTATGTGACCGACAAATTTCAGTTAAAGCCGAAATGCCATCTGTTCGGATTCAGCCGCGGCGGCTTGTATGCGTTCAACTTTGCGCTCTTTTATCCCGAATGCGTTGCAAGCATATATCTTGACGCACCCGTTCTCGACTTAAAATCCTGGCCGCTCCCCGACTCTCCCGAACAGGCGCAGATGTTTGCCGAATTTGCTCTGAATAAAGATACTCTGCCGTATTACAGAGAAAATCCCGTCGACAATCTGGAAGAATTTTTCCGCCTGCAAATACCGCTGCTTCTGATTGCCGGAGCAAAAGACGAGTTGGTTGCCTTCCCCGAAAATGCGGGCAAAATGATATCCTATTGCAGCAAATTTAAGATCCCTCTGCAATACGTCGTAAAAAACGACTGCGGACATCATCCCCATTCTTTGGAAAACGTGGCACCCATAACCGCGTTTGTAAACGCAAACCGCAATATGTGAGCAAACATGAACGAATTTATCGAAAAAATTCTGAATATAAAAGACGGAACCACCCTTTCTCTTGAAAAAGACAAAGTATATCATGTATATGACGATGACTGCATTTTTCTCGAAGGTTATTACTGCAGCAATACTGCGACAAAGCAGGAAAACCCGAACGGGTTCCGCAAAACAGCGCTTTGGCTGGAAAATAAAAACAACGTGACCATCGACGGGAAGGGCGCAACGCTCCTTATACACGGCATCATGACGCCGATCGTGTTGAAAAACTGCCGCAACATTACTATAAAAAATCTGTGCATAGACTATTTCCGCCCTACAATGTCTGAATTTTCAGTTGTGCAAAACGAAAACGGTATCTGCACTCTATCGATAAATCCGGAAAGCACTTTTGAGATACAAGACAACGTACTTGTCTGGTGCGGCGAAAAAAAGGCGGACGGCGCATTCCGCTGGCAAAACACCTACAAAAACGCTCATACGCTTTCTATGTACTTCGATCAGAAGACAAATTGCCTGCAATTTTTGCAGAAAGAGGAAGGCGACGTTTTTCCGTCCGTTCCGGAATTTGCTTCGCTCGAACGTATCGGCAAAAATCTTCTGAAAGCGACTTTAAAAAATAAAAACGCATTCCTCCCTGAGGGATGCGTAATACAAAGCAGAAGTGTAGTCCGCGATCAGATCGGCGGTTTTTTTGAAAGATGCCGCGACCTGACCTTCGATAATTTGAGGGTGATGTTTTTTCACGGATTGGGAATGCTCGCACAATACTGCAAAAATATAGTCTATCAGAACTGTGATTTTACGCCGAAACAAGGCAGAACTTTTTCGTCCAATGCCGATTTTCTTCATTTTTCGGGATGCAGCGGAAAAATTACGGTGCGCGGGTGCCGCGCATACGGCGGTCACGACGATTTCATCAATATCCATGGCACGCACTTGAAAGTCGTGCAGGCCGACGGTGAGAAAAAGAATATCACAGTGCGCTTTGCCAACGCCTGCTCTTGGGGATTTCAGGCGTTCAGCCGCGGAGACATCGTTGAATTCGTACAGTGGGACAATCTGATCCCCTACTTCAAAACAAAAGTTTTACGATTTGAAAGACTTAACGATACTGATATAAAATTATATTTGAAAAAGCTGCCGCAGTCGTTACAGTTGGATAAAGACTGCGTTGCAAACCTCACGCAAACGCCTTCGGTATGTATCAAAAACAATTATTTTGGCTATTCTGCCGCGCGAGGCGTTCTCTGTACCACACCCAAAAAGGCGGTCATTGCCGAAAATTCGTTTGAAGATCTTGCCGGTCCCGCTTTATTGGTGGAAGACGACTGCAATTTTTGGTACGAATCGGGTTACACCAAAAAAATACTGTTCAAAAACAACAAAGTGAACCGTTGCGGATTTGCGGAAAATGAAGCTGAAAATCTCGATATCGCAGTGACGCCCCAAGTGATGGATAAAACCTCAAAGAATTTTGTTCACGGCACATTAAAGATCTCCGGCAATATCTTTTCAACTGTTCCCGGCAAAAGGCATTTGCTGAAATTTTATCATATACGCACCGTCAGGCTGAAAAATAATATTTTCGATGCGGAATACATCGTAAAAACATCGCCGCAAGAAGACAGGTAAAACCTCGCTCAACCCCATTTTTTTAACGTGTATGCGTCTGAACGGTTGTACAGCGCAATCGTATCCACTTACACAATAAATATCCTCCGGCAAAGCCGGAGGATTTTCATTTTCGGGCAGTCAGTCCTAATACTACCAACAGCGCGCAAGCCGCACTTATGATGACACGGCAGTCATGCGACTGTTATTTGCTACCCGTCAACGGGTGTCCAAGTCGTCCATATTCATTTGACGCGTCACTTTATCCTGCTTTAGCTGGATAGCTATGTACTCTTTTACCGCTTTGGTGTTTTTCCCTACTGTTGAGACATAAATTTATGGACACTCTCAAAATAAATATATCAAGGGCAGAAAATAAGCGTATGAGTTCGGTAAACCCATACGCTTGTTTTCATTTATTGAGTTTATGGCGTAAGACGGAGGCAATATCAACCTTATACACGATGTCTATCTCACGTTCTTTGCCTGTGATTTTCGGCAAGCCGCCTACGATGATGCGGTCTATCAGTTCGTAGCACATCTCGCGGGTAAGTTCGGGGGCTTCAAGGTATTTTTTTATGTTCCGTATAAAGTCATCGGCGCTCTGTATCGTATTTTCCGTTTCGGTCAATTTTGCTTCCAACTCCGCAATTTCGGTTTCGAGTTTCTTCTGCTCCTCGGAATATTTCTGTATGAAACCGATACAGATATCTTCCGGCATTTTGCCTTTCAGCCTGTCCTCGTATGCAAGTTGCATCAGACGGGACAATTCTTCAATGCGATTTCTCTTCCCCTGTAATTCCTTCTTGGCAGCCTTTATAGATTTTTCCTGCACTTCCGCATTGTGCCGGATAAACTCTTCACGAATAACCTTTTCGTCAAGGATGATCCGCTGCGCCATTTCCAGTATATCGTCAAGAATTATTTTTTCGAGAGTCTTTGCCGCTATGTGATGGGAAAAGCATATCGTCTTACCGAAACGCATATGGTCGCCGCAGTTAAACGCATATTTATTGTTTCCGACGCTGTTCAACTTCATTTTGCAACCGCAGTCGGCGCAATAAAGAAATCCCGATAAAGGATGCGTATAGCCCGTAGCGGTTTTCCTGCCCTGCGCGACAGACTTTTCACGTTCGCGTACTCTATCCCAAAGCTCCTGCGATATGATAGGCGGATGCGTGTTATGAACAACAACCCATTCGCTTTGATCTTTCTTATACCGCTTGTGGTTCTTGTACGATATGGAAGTAGACATCAGCTGCGGCATATGCCCGATATATACTATGTTTTTCAGCATAGAGGCAATAGTGATTTGTCCCCACAGTCTGCGGTCGCCCGGTTTACCCTTATGTCCGAGTTTCTCAAACGCGTACTGTCCGGGGCAAGGAACATTTTCTTCGTTTAATATCTCGGATATTCTTCTCGGGCTAATCCCCGAAGCGTACATTTCAAAAATCCGTACAACAACAGGCGCGACTTCTTCATCTATGATAAGCGTGCCTTCTTGTCCTTTATCTCACATTTTTTTAAGGCATAAGCAATCACATCTGCCTTTTGTGTCCTGCTCTGATCCATGG
>CALVST010000005.1 GCA_944359365.1 uncultured Clostridia bacterium | reverse complement strand
TCAACGAAGTGCCGCACGCCAACCGCATCGTGTACGACATCACGAGCAAGCCGCCCGCAACCATCGAGTGGGAGTAAATTTGCCATGGAATATAAAAAGTTCGGCGGCGTTTACGCGGTCAGGATAGACAAGGGCGAAGAGATCCTTGCAAAGCTCAAAGAGTTTGCGGAAAGGGAAAACGTCGCTTTTGCCCGCGTGAGCGCGATCGGTGCGGTCGGCTCGTTCACGGCGGGCGTCTTCGATACGAAGTCAAAACAATACCGCGCCAACGAGTTTGAAGGGAATTTCGAAATTGTTTCCCTTTCGGGGACGATAGACAGGATGAATGGCGCTTTCTACGCGCACCTGCACATGAGCGCGGGCAACGAAAAGGGCGAGGTTTTCGGCGGGCATCTGAACCGCGCCGTCGTCAGCGCGACCTGCGAGATGACCGTAACGCTCATAGACGGCGAGGTCGATCGTCGGTTCGACGAAGAGGTCGGGCTGAATCTTTGGAAATTCTGAAAATACTGCCGCGCCTTTTGGGCGCGCGTTATTGACATGAGGATCGCACTTTTACAGCTGCTGCCTGCGGACTGTGCAGAGGAAAACCGAAAAAAGGGTGAAGAATACTGCCGCCGCGCAAAGGCGGCGGGCGCGGATGTTGCGTAGTTTCCCGAAATGTGGAGCTGCGGCTACCGCATACCCGATGGCGCTAAGGAGCTGAAAAGGCTTGCACTGCCTGCGGGCGGCGCGTTCGTGCGCTCTTTCGCCGAACTTGCGCGGGAGTTGGGCATGGCGATCGGCGTCACTTTTTTGGAGGATTTTCAGCCGTCGCCGAAAAATTCGCTCTGCCTGTTCGACAGGTTCGGCAAAGAGGTGCTGCATTATTCCAAAGTACACACCTGCGATTTTGGTGAGGAAAAATATCTTACGGCGGGCGAAGATTTTTTCGTGTGCGATCTGGATACGAAAGAAGGCGCGGTAAAGGTCGGGGCGATGATCTGTTACGACAGGGAATTTCCCGAAAGCGCGCGCATTCTGATGCTGAAAGGGGCAGAGGTCGTCCTCGTTCCCAACGCCTGCCCGATGGAGATCAACAGGCTGTCGCAGCTGCGCGGGCGTGCGTATGAAAATATGCTTGCCGTAGCCACGGCGAACTACCCCGCGGGGCAGCCGGACTGCAACGGGCATTCTTCGGTTTTCGACGGCGTGGCGTATTTTCCGGGCGACGAGCGTTCGCGCGATACCTGCATATTGGAGGCAGGCGAAGAAGAGGGGCTGTACTTCGCGGATATCGATTTGGGGACGCTGCGCGCGTACAGGCAAAGCGAAGTGCACGGCAATGCATACCGCCGCCCCGAAAAGTACGGGCTGCTCGTTTCGGAAAAAATAGAAGCGCCCTTCAAGCGGGCGGACAGAAGAAAATAAATTTTGGCGGCAAAACCGCAGATTTACTATAATAATATCACGGAGGAAGGTCTATGGAAAGCAACAAGCGCCCCGAGGATATGGCGCGCATCGACAATGCGGCACTCGCGGAAAAGTTTATCGAAGAACAGGTAGCGGAAGTCAAAAAGCAGGTTGGGGACAAAAAAGTTCTGCTCGCCCTGTCGGGCGGGGTAGACTCGTCCGTCGTGGCGGCGCTCCTCATCAGGGCGATCGGCAGAAACCTCGTCTGCGTGCATGTGAACCACGGGCTTTTGCGCAAGGGTGAACCCGAACAAGTCGTCGAGGTGTTCAGAAATCAGATGAACGCCAACCTCGTCTATGTGGACGCGGCGGACAGGTTTTTGGATAAACTCGCGGGCGTAGCGGAACCCGAAAAGAAGCGCAAGATCATCGGCGCGGAGTTTATCCGCGTGTTCGAGGAAGAGGCGAGAAAGCTCGACGGCATCGAATTCCTCGCGCAGGGCACCATTTATCCCGACATTCTGGAGAGCGGCCCCGTAAAGGCGCATCACAATGTGGGCGGGCTTCCCGACGATCTGCAATTCGAGCTGGTCGAGCCGCTCAAATTCCTGTTTAAAGACGAGGTGCGCGTAGTCGGCAAGGCGCTCGGCCTTCCCGACAATATGGTCTACCGTCAGCCCTTCCCCGGGCCGGGTTTGGGCGTGCGTTGCCTCGGCGCAATCACCCGCGACAGGCTGGAATGCGTGCGCGAGTCTGACGCGATTCTGCGCGAAGAGTTTGCAAAGAGCGGGTTGGAAGGCAAGGTGTGGCAGTACTTCACCGTCGTGCCCGATTTCAAGTCGGTCGGCGTGAAGGAAGGCAGGCGCACTTTCGAATACCCCGTCATCATCCGCGCGGTCAACACGGTGGACGCAATGACGGCGACCGTCGAAGACGTGCCTTTCGCGCTTTTGCAGCACATCACCGACCGCATCACCAAGGAAGTGAAGGGCGTCAACCGCGTGCTGTATGACCTCACCCCCAAGCCCTGCGGTACCATCGAATGGGAGTGAACGGCATTTTTCATGAAATAACTGTTCAGATTGTGCAACAAATAAAGTAAAAATGTCTATAATAGAAATACCTTTGTGAAAATTTTCGCAAAGGTATTTATTTTTCCGCGAATGTATGCTATACTGAATCAATAGCTCATTGCGTGCGCTTCGGCGGGCGCAGGGCGGGGGAAATTATGCCGGAGATGACGCTTGAAGAACTGCATAAACTGATCGCGAGCCACAAAGAGCCCGATAAACAGTTTTATCTCGATCTTTTGGACGCAGACAGACAGCGCGCCTACGAGGAGCTGCACGTCCGCGCGGTGATGACGCTACTCAAAACGGTGTACATCAACAAGCTGAAAGTGAAGATCGCGCGCAACCGCGAAGAGATAGATAAACTGCGCGCAGAGGAAGAGTTTTCCGCCGAGAGTTACCGCACCGTCATCGGGCTGAATGCCGAAATAAAGGGATGGAAGGAAGAGATAGAGGGGTACAAGTGCTTTTTTACGGAGCCGTATTTTGCCCGCATGGACCTCTATGACGACAAGGAAGGATACAACAGCTATTATATAGGCAAGCGCGGGGACATCAACCTCGAAATCGTGGATTGGCGCGCGCCGCTCGCGCGGAAGTATTATCAGAAAAGTCAGATCAATTTTTCCATCAACGACTACGACTATAAGCTCATCCTGCGCCGCGCCTTGCGCACGGCGAACGGCAAGCTCGTAGACTTCAAAAACGAATACCTGAGCCTGCGCGACTATCTGAGTAAAGAAGAGATCGCGGGAAGGGACGAAGAGATCATTTTCGATCCGTTCCTGAAAGAGATCTTGAAAGAGAAGAAAGAGCAGTCGGAAATTTCCGACATCATCGAAACGATACAGGAAAAACAGTACGAGATCATCACCAAACCCGAGCGCGACAGTTTCGTCGTGCAGGGCTGCGCGGGCAGCGGAAAGACGATGATTCTTTTGCACCGCCTCAGCTTTCTGATGTACAACAACGAAAAGCTGACGCCGCGCGACGTGCTCGTCATCACCCCGAGCGACTCTTTCAACGCCTTTATCGACGAATTGTCCGCCGTTTTGGAGCTGGAAAAAGTAAAAACATACACGATAGACGAATATTTTTTACAGCTTTTGAAAAACGAAGGGGTGGATATTTCCGCAAAGATCAACCTTTCCGGGATGCCGCCCGATTACGCCAGGTATATATATTCCGAAAGATTCATGCGCGACGCGGAAAAGAAACTCGGAAAAATTTACGACGGCATCGCGGGGATGTTCCTGAGCGAAGAGTGCAAAGACGCCGCCGCAGGGGTTGCCGCGGCGCTCAGGGAGCAGCAGGAAGAGTTTGCGTATATCCGCAACGCGAGCGTCAGGGTGCGCCGCTGCGTGCTCGGAGAGATCAAGGAAAAGGCGGAGGGCGGGCTGTATTACACCAAGCCTTTCCGCGGGCTGATGAACGAAGTCACCGCGGCGGAAGAATTTTTCAGCGTTACGCTTGCGAGCGAAAAAATAGCCAACCAAGGGTATTTTTACGAGCGGGTGCTCGCGCTGTACCGTGCGGGAACATACATCGCGCGCACGCATGCGCGCGTGACGGACGGTGCGCTTTCCGACCTTTCCGTTCTCAAAGATATGGTCGAGCGCGAAATAGCCGACTTAAAGAGGTATAAGATCCACAAAAACGGCGTCGAAACGGAAACGTATGCCGAACGCATCGAAAGGCGGCGCGAACTCGTAGCGGAAATAGACAAAACAGCCGAACGCATACGGCGCATCGCCTCGCTCTTTACGGGGTTCGTCGAATTTTTCGAGGCGCTCAAAGGCAACGAATATTTTGCGAAAATAGGCAAATGTGGCACGCATTTGGAGTTGGCTCGCCTGTTTTATAAGGACATCGTGCGCAGCGCGAAGAACCGCTACCGCGTCGGCAAGGGGCTTTTCAAGAGCGATGCCTATGCGCTGTGCCTAATCCTCTCGCTCATGGGCAGGCGGTTGGAACCGCGTTTCGGCATGGTGTTCGTGGACGAGGGGCAGGATATTTCTCAAAATGAATACGAGTTGCTCAGGCGCGTAAACCCCGACGCGGCTTTCAACGTATACGGCGACCTTGCACAGAACATAACGCCGCAGCGCGGCCTGCGCGATTGGGGCGCGCTGCCGGGAACAGTGTACGAGTTGGACAGGAATTACCGCAACACCAATCAGATCGTGCGGTTCGTGGCGGAAACACTGGGATTTTCCATGCTGCCCGTAGGGTTCGACGGGCCGCCCGTGCAGCGGATAAGCGCGCGCGGGGTAGGTGCGTTTTTCCGCGATAAAAAGGGACTGAAAGCGGTCATCGTGGCGGATAAAGACCTCGAACTGTACACCCGCAAGAGCTACAACGTTCTGCGGGCGACGGGCAGGATCTCCAAGAAAAAAGTAAACATCATGACGGTATACGAATCCAAGGGATTGGAATTTACCTGCGTCGCAGTGGCGGATGAGGGCATGACGAAAAACGAAAAGTACATCGCCTACACGCGCGCACTGAAAGAACTTGCCGTCATCGGAGAGAAAAGATGATCAGTTTTTTGTTGGACGCGGACGAAACCATACTCGATTTTGTTCGCTCGTCAAAAGAGAGCCTTGCCGCCGCCATGCGCGAGATAGGCGTGCCTTATAAAGAATCGCGGTATGACGACTATAAGCGCATCAACGACGCCGTTTGGAGGGAATACGAGCAGGGGAAACTTACCAAACCCGCGCTCATGCGCGAGCGATTTTCGCGGTTTTTCGCACAGTGCGGCATCAAGGCGGATCCCGACGAGGCAAACCGCGTATATTTCGGATATATTTGCCGCACGGGGTACCTTTTGAACGGCGCGAAGGAGTTTTTGGACGCTCTCAAAGAGCGCGGGAAGGTGTTCCTCATAACCAACGGCACGCCCGCCGCCCAATACGGCAGGTTGAAGGCGGTGGGGTTGGAAAACGCGTTCGACGGCGTGTACATTTCCGACGAGATCGGCTATAAAAAACCGGATCCGCGCTTTTTTTCGTATCTTATCGAAAAAGAGGGGCTGGCAAAGCGCGACTGCCTCGTCATCGGCGATTCTCTCACTTCCGACATCGCGGGGGCGAACGGCGCGGGCATCGAGTGCGTATGGTACGCGCCTTCGGGCAAAGCGCCTTCGGGCGCAAAGCCGAACTATATCGCCCGCAGTTATGCGGAAGTGCTCCGCGCGGCGGACGAATGGCGTGCCGGCAGATAAAATTTGTATAAAAAGGGCGTTTTGCGGGAATAAACTGACAATGTTTTCGCCCGCAATGCGGCCCTTTATTTATTTGTCGTGCGCTTGCCAAAACAGGGGATTTATGGTATACTGTAAGGGAATAAAGAAGGCGGAGGAATAAACGCAGATGGCAGGAAAAAGATCGGCGAAAAACAGTTTGAAAGACAGCGTTTCCCTCAACTACAAATTGCAGAAATATATCGGCTATGCGGATTATTTCAACCGCGTGCCGCTGTTTCTGACATTTCAGGTGGCGAATGCGGGTTCGGATGCGATAGAAGATGTAGACGTAACGCTCGAAAGTTCGGACGGGCTGATTTTGCCCTATACGAAACACCTCGACGTGCTTCCCTTCGAAAGCGCGGTGGAAATTGCGGCGGAAAACGTCGTTTCTCCGCTGTACCTGACGGAAGTGTCGGAGATCAGCGTTTCGTATCTGACGATGCGCGTCGTCCACGGAAAAGAGGTGCTGTGCGAGGCAAAGGCGGAAGTTACCGTTCTGCCCTTCGACTATTGGTGCGGGCGGGGCGGGAACGCGTCGCTTTTGTCCTGTTTCTGCCGCCCGAAAATAGCCGACTGTCTGCGCGTGCTTGCGGAAGCGCAGGAGATCCTCAAAAAGTGGAACGTGCCCTGCGAATGGAAAGGGTATCAGGAAGGGGACAAAAACAAAATACGGCAGATCGCCGCGGCGATCTATGCGGTCATAAAAAAGCGTGCGGTGGAAAAGTCCGCCGCGGAATACGACTACGACGGCCCCGTGCCCGTGGGCGATATCACGAAGATACTCAAAAACAAGGTGAGCACCTCTTTCGAGCTTGCTCTTTTTGTTTCGTCTTGCTTTGAATGCGCGGGGCTGCACCCCGTTCTGGCGGTCGGAGAGCGCAGCGTGAGCTGCGGCGCGTGGCTGTACGACAACTGTTTTTCCGAAAGCGTGAGCGACGACGCCGTGCTTTTGCAAAAGTATATTTCGGGCGGCATCAACAACGTGAGCATGTTCGATATAGAGGACGCCTTCGCGGGAAGGAACGTCAATTATACCGTATCCGAAAAACACTTTGCGGAAAAACTTGCCTCGGGCTATTACGATACCGTCATCGACGTAAAGCGCTGCCGCCTGGGGCGCATATTGCCTCTTCCCCTGAAAGTGAAAGGGATCAAGGGATATGAGCTGCTCGAAGAAGAGGACATGAACGCGGAGGCTGCGCCCAAGAACATCGCGGGCTATAAAAAGCTCAGCTTTGACGGGAAAGCGACCAAAAACAAGCAGTGGGAGAGGCGGCTGCTCGACCTGTCTTTAAAAAATTCCCTGCTCAACTTCAATCCCGCAAAAAACGTTCTGCATATCATATCTTCCGATCTGAACGCGACTTACGAGGCGCTCGCGGAAGGTCAGCCTTTTTCCCTGTTCGAAAAAACTTCCGACGTGCGCGCCGTCGTCCCCGGCGACGACTATTTCGGCGGCGCGTCCAAGCTCGCCGTTTTGTCGGAACTTATAAAAGTCGAGCTGAAAAACAAGCGCCTGCGCGCTTTTGCGGAAAAAGACGCCATGGCAGACACCCTCCGCTACCTCATCAAAAAGGCGAAGACCGCGGAGGAAGAGGCGGGCGCGAACGTTTTGTTCCTCGCATTCGGTTTTTTGAAATGGTTCGAGGGGAGTTCCCCCGAGCCGAAATATGCGCCGCTCGTCCTTCTGCCGGTAAAGATCGTGCGCAGTAAGGGCGGCAAGGGGTATTCCGTCGCCGCGTCGGGCGAAGAGATGCAGTTCAACAGCACTTTGCTCGAATTTCTCCTGCGCGAATTCAAGATAGATATACGCGGGCTTGAAAACGTTTCTTCGGGCATACGCATCTCCGAAATTCTGACGATGGTCAAAATGGAGATACTCAACATGAGCCGTTGGGACGTCCTTGAAGAGGTGTACCTCGCAAACTTCTCTTTCGCGCGCTTCGCGATGTGGAACGACGTCCGCAAGAATATCGATAAGTACAAAAAGAACGGTTTCGTGAAGTCGCTGCTGAACAACCGCCTCGAGCTTTCGGGCAACGTGTTCGAAGACAAGGCGGAAGACGATTACGAACCTTCCGAAGTGCTCATGCCGCTCACGGCTGACAGTTCTCAGTTTTCCGCCATCGCAGAGGCTGCGGAAGGCAAAAGTTTTGTCCTGCACGGCCCTCCGGGCACGGGCAAGAGCCAAACCATCACCAACATCATCGCAAACTGCCTCAACAGGGGCAGGCGGGTGCTGTTCGTCGCCGAAAAACAGGCGGCGCTCTCCGTCGTAAAAAAACGCCTCGATTCGATCGGTTTGGGCGATTTCTGCCTCGAAGTACATTCCAACAAGTTAGACAAGTCTGAGCTTTTGAAAAAGCTAAACGACACACTTGCCTTGACCGACGGGCAGGACGCGGCTGATTTTGCCGCAAAGAGCGAACAGATCGCGGAAGTCAGAAGCTCTCTCAACGAGCCGATAAACGCACTGCACAGAAAGCGCCGCCTCGGCGTTTCGCTGTACGACGCGATACTCATTTACGAAAAGAACAAAAACGCGCCGGACGTTCTCGATATCGAAAGCACCTTCTACGACAGCCTCACGCGCGAAAAATTGGAAAACTACGAGCAGATGCTGCTCGACGTTTCCGCCGCCGCAAAGAGCTGCGGCGGGGCGTACCGTTCTCCCTTCGACAATGTCAATCTGACCGAATACGATTCCGACGTGAGGAACCGCGTATACTATTCAGCGGAAGTGCTCATTGCCGAAATACGTCACCTGAAAAGTTATCTGAGCCTGTTTTTGGACTTTTACCGCCAAAGGGTGAGTGCTTTTACCCTGAAAAAGCTCGCTACGCTCGTACAGCTCATCGAAAAACTGCGCGGAGACGGCATAAAGAAGTATTTCGGCTGCGACGAGAGCGAATTTTATGTCTTTTTCAACGCGAACAGGCGGCTGGACAGGTTGCTCGGCAACTACTTCAAAAATTTTAAAACGCTTATCGATATAGACGCGGATCCCGCGGTCGTCGAACAGGAGCTGGACAATTGGGGCGAAAATTATAAAAGCTCCAAACTGCTTGCAGGGCTCGCAAAGCGGCTGCGCCGCGCGGCGAATGACAGGTTGCTTGCGGGCGATGAGCCGAAGTATATCGGCATCGTGGCGCAGATATATGAAGATCTGCAGCTCGTAAAGAGCAATACGCCGCTTTCGGCAAACTTTACCGACCGCGGCGGCAGGATCAACTTCAAAAGAAGGGACGAGTTTTTGGAAGAGCTGCGCGACATGCACGCACTCTGCGAAGGGCTTTTCATGGACTATAATGCGGACAGCTTCAACAGTGTCTGCGTCAAGTCGGTATCGGGCGGATTCGCTCTTCCCGTTCTGGACGGGCTGCGCCAGGCCATCTCCGGCTTTGAAAACAGCATGAAGAGCTTTGTTGCGATGATCGGCGCTGCGGCTGAAAAGTACGAGGGTGAAGACATACTCGAATACTTCGGCATCAAGGCGGGCGCGCTGATAGATAACATCGATATGCTTCCCGCGTGGTGTCTGTATAAAAACATCTCTCAAAAACTCGCCGAGCAAGGGCTTTCCTTTATTACCGACTCGCTCGAATCGGGCGCGGTTTCATCCGATAACATACTCAGCAGTTTCCGAAAGAACGTATACCGCAACTTCATCGAAACGAACATCGGCACCGATCCCGTCCTTTCCAAGTTCTCCGCATCCGTGCTCGAAGAGAAGATAGAGCAGTTCCGTCAGCTCGACGAGCAGTTCGCAAAGCTCTCGCGCGAGCATATACGCGGCAGGCTGATAAGCGAACTGCCCACGACTTCGACGGAAGGGGGGCTGAGCCTCGAAGTGCTCGCCTTTCAGCGTATATTCAAGAGCAATATGCGCGGCATGACGCTGAAAAATTTCTTCGCGGAAATTCCCGAGCTCATCAAAAGGCTCGCGCCCTGTATGCTGATGAGCCCCATCACCGTCGCGCAGTATCTGCCCGCCGAGTCGGATATATTCGACCTTGTGGTGTTCGACGAGGCGTCGCAGCTTCCTACGAGCGAGGCGATCGGCTCTTTGGCGCGCGCGAAGAACGCGGTCGTCGTCGGCGATCCGAAACAGCTGCCGCCCACCTCCTTTTTCAGTTCGGGCTATGTGGACGAAGAGAATCTCGAGACGGAAGACCTCGAAAGCATACTCGACGACTGCCTCGCTTTGAGCATGCCCGAAAAACATCTGAATTGGCATTACCGAAGCAAGCACGAAAGCCTTATCGCTTTCTCTAACATCATGTATTACGGGAACAAGCTGTGTACCTTCCCTTCGCCCGACGCGCTCGAAAGCAAAGTGCGGCTCGCGCTCGTTGAGGACGGCGTGTATGACAGGGGCTTTACAAAGCGCAACAAGGCGGAGGCGGAGGCGCTCGTGGCGGAAGTCGTAAGAAGGCTGAAAGATCCCAAACTTTCCCGTTCGAGCATCGGCATCGTTACCTTTTCCACCGCGCAGCAAGATTACATCGAAAGAAGGCTTACCGATGCGCTCGTCAAAAACAGGCTGGAAGACGCCGCTTACGAGCGTGAGGAGCCGCTGTTCGTCAAAAACCTTGAAAACGTGCAGGGCGACGAGCGCGACGTCATTCTGTTTTCCGTGTGCTACGGTCCCGACAGGACGGGCAGGGTGTCTTTGAACTTCGGCCCGCTCAACCAGATCGGCGGGTGGCGCAGGCTGAACGTAGCCGTTTCGCGCGCGCGGGAAGAGATGGTCGTTTTCTCGTCCATGACTTCCGCGATGATAGACCTTGCCAAGACCAACAGCAAGGGCGTGGCGGGACTGAAAGCCTTCCTCGAATTTGCGGAAAAGGGAAAAACGACGCTCGCCATCAACTCGGAAGAGATCAAGGCGAGCCGCAGCGGTATCGGCAAATATATCGCCGAAGAGCTGAGAACATACGGCTACGAATGCCGTTACGACGTCGGCATATCCGACTTCAAAATAGACTGCGCCGTGCTCGATCCGAAGAACAGGAAACGCTTTATCCTCGCCGTCATCTGCGACGGGGCGACCGCGTACCGTTCGAGCGCGAAAGACAGGAATATTTTGCAGATACAGACGCTGAAACTCAACAATTGGAACGTTGTGCGCCTGTTTACCATCAACTTTATCAACAACCCGAAACGCGAGATCAAAAAGATCAAAGACGTGCTCGATCGGCTTACCGGCGTGGAGAAGGGCAGCCGCGACCACCTTTCCAAATACAGGAAGAGCTACCGCTACGCGAAGGTGGAGCAGGGCAGCAACCTTTCGGGGTATGTTACCGGCGGCGAGAACGACAAAGAGATAATGGCGCGCCTGAAAGCCATTGCGGCGGCGGAAGAGCCTATCAGCGATAAGTTCCTGATGAAACGCTGCCTTTCCACCCTGGGCATACAAAAGTTCGGCGGAAAGGTGGAAGAGCGCATGGCGGGGCTGATCAATCTTTGCGAGCTGAAAAGCGAAGAGCTTTGCGGCAGGCGGTATTTGCGCAAGACGGATAAATGCCTCGAATGTGATTTTTACCGCGTGGAGCCGGGCGAACCCGTTCGCAAGGGAGACGACGACTTTACGCCTTACGAGATGATCGCGCTCGTCAAGGGCATCCTTGAAAACCGCGTCAGCGTATACGGCGACGAGCTTGTGCCGCTCGTGTGCGCGGAGCTCGGCGTAAGCCGCCCGAGCGACAAACTAGCAGAATTTATCGGCGAGTGCGTTGCGCTCGGCGTGGAGCGCGGCGTATTTGTCCGTTCCATCAGCGACAGGATCAGCCTTTGCTGAAAATTTAAAACCGCTTATAAGCAGCCCGCCCCGAATGTTTCGGGGCGGGCTGCTTTGTATTTGTATCGATTTATCGCTATATTACATTGTAACAAGAATAATCCAATACGTTTTAGCACGCAATATATTTTCTGTCAACCGTTATAAAATATTATTGCTAACACATAATAGGCGGCAAGGCTATGAATGTTCAGGATAGAATATTAGAATTGATGAAAGAACGTAAGTGGACCAAATATAAGCTTGCCAAAGAGGCGGGTTTTTATCCGACCACCGTTTACGATTGGTTTAATGAAAAACATTATACTCCGAACAGAGCTTCTATCGAAAGTATTTGTTTGGCGTTCGATATATCGCAGGCAGAGTTTTACAGCCGCGTAGACGAAAGCGACCTTACGTCAGAGCAAACTTCGTTGTTGGAATTGTTTGAAAAAGTGCCGAACGATAAGCGGAAATTGGTATTTGATTTGTTGCGGACATTGGCAGACAAAGATTAGAATGAGAAAATAGCGGCTTTTTTGTTCATCGTGCGATTGTTGTAAAATTTAAAAGCGCGACGCAGTCATGCGTGCGGCGTTTTTCACGGAAGAGAAATGGAGAAAGAGAGGGGACAAACACACAGGCTTTTTTCGGGCGGAAGGTTCATCAATTTCCGCCCGGTTTTTCTGTTTGCGCTGTCGGCGGCGGTCGCCGCTTTTTTGGCCTGCCATTTCGGATATTTCGCGCTCCTTTTCGCCCTGTTTATCGCCGTGCTTTGCGCGGCGGTGCTTTTCTTTCGCAAAAAGAAGGGCAAACGTCTTTTAGGCGCGGTGCTGTTCTTTGTTCTTCTTGCGCTCGTTTTTTGCGGTGTTGCGGCGGGCTTTCAGGCTGTGCGCGACGATTACGACGGCGCGCCTTCGTTTGCGGGCGAATGCCTCGTGACGGGTACGGTGCGCGAGTCAAGCACGATCGCCCACGGCTTTCGGCTGACGCTTGACGATATTTCCGTGACGGATACGGACGGCTTTCACGCCGCCGGGCATAAAATGTATTTGTATGTGTTCGGCGGGAACGGGTACGACGCGGGCACGCGCATACGCTTTTCGGCGGAAATAGAATCGATGGATTTCATCGCTTACGGCGAAGTGAATGCCTCCGCCGTCCTCGACGGGGTGAAGTACCGCGCGTCGGCGTCTTCTTCCGATGTGGACCTGCTGGGAAAGGAGTTCGATCTGTTCGGTGCCGTGCGCGGCAGGATGCAGAGCGTATTGTTTTCGGCAATGCGGGAAGAACAGGCGCGCGTTGCCTATGCCATGCTGACGGGCGACGACAGTTTGATGGACGAAGAGCTTTTGGACGGCTATCGCTACGGCGGCGTGGCGCACGTTTTTGCCGTTTCGGGGCTGAACATAAGCATCATTTACGGGCTGTTGCTCATACCGCTCAAAAAATTGCGCGCAAATGCCGCCGTCCGCGTACCCGTCGTGGCGGCGGTACTGCTGTTTTATACGGGCATCTGCGGGTTTTCCGCATCGCCCGTCCGGTCGGCGGTCATGTGCATCGTGCTTTCCTTTTCCGACGCAAAGGGCATGAAGTACGACGCGCTCAATTCCGTATCTTTCGCGGCGCTCGCCGTCATGCTCGTAAATCCCGTTTATTTTTATCAGGTCGGGTTCCGTCTCTCCGTCGCCGCGACGGGCGGGTTGATCATACTCGGCGGCAGCCTTACAAGGCTGTTTTGCCGTATTCCGCGCATGCCGAAAAAGCTCGCGTCCGCAGTTTCCGTCGCTCTTTCCGCACAGCTCGCCACATTCCCCGTGTTGTTGGACGCGTTCGGCTACGTTTCGGCGCTCGGGCTTTTCCTCAATCTTATTTTCGTGCCGTTGGCGAGCGCTGTGTATGCGGTGCTGTTCGTGTGTACGATCCCCGCGTGCGTCTTCGCGTTCGGGTCGGGCGTTTTTTTATGGCTGCCCGAACAATTGCTCGTCCTTTTGGAACTGCCTGTGCGCGCCTTCGATTGGAAGACATTGCTCATCTGCGGCTTTTCGTTCGGCGGATGCGCCGCCGTTTGGTACCTTCTTTTGTTTTTGCTATCCGACAAAGTCAACCTGAAAGCTCTGCCGCGGGCGTGCGCGGCGGTGATTTTTTCCGTCATTCTTACTTGCGGCATGATATTCGGAAACGTTGCATTCGGCGGCGTTTCCATGAAAATGTGTTCCCGCTACGGAACGGATTTTTTATTTATCCGAAACGGCAAGGAAACCTATGCCGCCGTTACGGGCGTGCCGGACGAGCGCTATGCCGAGCAGATATTCATGAAAGAGGGGATAACCGCATTAGACGGGCTGTTCCTCGTCGGGTGCGCGCAGGATGCGGACGGAGCGCTCGCGGTCATCGACGGGCTTGCGAAGGTCTGCCGCGCCTACGTTTCTGCGGACGGCGGTTTTGTAAATTCTTTTCGCGAAACGCCCGTCGCCCTCTGCGGCGCGCCGTTCGCCGTCGGCGGAATGTATGCGGAATTTGCGGGCGCCGAAGGACTGCTTTTGGATATCGGCGGGGCGCGCGTGCTCGTCGCGGAAGAAGGTTTCGCGGCAGACGGGTTTTACGGGGCAGACCTGCTCGTTGCGGAAAGCTATTCCGACGCGCTCTATACGGCGTGCACGCCCTCGCTCGATCTTTATTTTGAAAAGACCGCCGGAAAGATAAACACATACGCGGCGGGCAGCTTGCAAATTTCGCTGAAAAATGGTATAATCTCTTGCAAAGGAAGGGATGTTGACCGTGAAGTTCGTTTTGTTTAAGAAAAGCCTTGAAGGGGGCGCCGCGCCCATCTACCTGTTTGAAGGGGAAGAGGAATATTTCAAACAGCGCGGAGAAGAGATGCTGCGCGAAAAGTTCATCGCCGAACCATCGCTCGACTGCGCCGCTTATGAGGGCGCAGATCTGAAGGGCGGGGCGATGACGGCGCTCGTCGCCGCCGCGCAGAGCTTTCCTTTTATCAGCCAAAAGCGGCTCGTGAAGGTGACGGACTTTTATCCTACCGAAAAGGAATACAACGCTTATCTGAAAAGCTACTTCGAAGATCCGCAGCCGACCACGGTACTGCTCATCGTAAATTCCGCCTCGCCGAAGGGCAAGGGGTTCGATCTGAAAAAAGCGCCGAACGTGACCTTTGTAGACTGCGGCAGGGCGGACGAGGAAACGGTCATGCGCTGGATATACACCCGATTCAAGCGCGAACAGATCTATGCGGATACCGAGGTGTGCGAACGGGTGATGCGCTATTGCCTTGCCGATATGTCGCGCGTGGCGGGGGAAACGGAAAAGCTCGTGGCGTATGCGGGAAGAGGCGGCAAACTGACCTCGGACGACGTCGACGCGATCGTATTCCGCGACACCGATTACAGGATATACGAAATGACGGGAGCCATTTCGGCGGGCAACTATACGAAGTACGCGTCCGTTATGGCGGAGCTCAAAGCGAAGGGCGCGGACGAGATGAACCTTCTGAACGGGCTGTGCTCTTATTTCCGTTCGCTGTTCGAGATCGCCGCGATGAAAAAGAGCGACGCGGAAACCGCCGCCGCCCTCGGCATGAAGGAGTACGCGATAAAAATGAGCCGGCGGCAGGCGGCGGCATTCACGCCCATACGCCTGAAAAAGTGCTATACCTCGCTGTATCGCGCCATCGGAAGCGTCAAAAGCGGCAGGCTTACGCCCGAAGGAGCGCTTTTGCGGGCGAATGCGGAGATATTTTTTGACCTGAAACCAAATAACCGCGCATAAATGCGTCCATTCGCTTTATTTTTTTCTGATTTTAATGTAAAATATTTGTATAATATTTTTTCGGAGCCGTGAGCATGAAAGCGTTTTTCACCAACATCGCGAACGCATGGAACAATGCGTTCGGCAGTTTCAATTTCATCGACGCGTTGGAGATCATCCTGTTTGCGATCGTGTTCTATTACGTTTTCAAAATACTCAAAAACAGCAACGCGAAGGGCGTTATCGTCGTATTTATTCTGTTCACGATCATCACGGGCATCGTGTTTATCGGAAACGAATCTTTGCCCGGCTATGCCTTTCTGATCTTCCCGATCGTGTTTGCCGCTATGGTCATGATCATTTTCAATATGGAAGTCAAGCGCGATATACTCAATATCGGAGCGCCGAAGTTTCTCACGAAAGAGGCGGACAGGCAGACGCACGTTTCCAAAGAGGACGTTGAGCGCTACATCGCCGACATCATCCGCGCATTGCAGAATATGTCTAAGGACAACATCGGCGCGCTCATCATTCTTGCCAACGACAATATCCCGAGGCAGGTGCTCGAAAGCGGCGTGATGATGGACGCATATATCTCCGCGCAGCTCATCGAGGGGATATTCTTCCCCAAAGCGCCCCTGCACGACGGCGCTATGGTCATCAACAATTATAAGATACAGGCGGCGGGCTGTTTTCTGCCGCTCACCCAAAACGCGAACATTCCGAAAGAGCTCGGTACCCGTCACCGCGCGGGCATAGGCATCACGGAGACCTCTGACGTGGTTGCACTCATCGTATCGGAAGAAACGGGCATCATCACCGTCGCGCAGCGCGGCAAGATCTCGCGCTATGCCGATTACGATCTGCTCAGGAAAACGCTCGGCGATTACTATTGGAAAGACCTCGGCGGAGAGGGGAGGAAAAGGTCATGAGAGAAAAAGGATTCTGGCGGAAAGTCGCGGGAATATTCATCGACAACGTGCCCATCAAATTGCTTGCGATCGCGTTGGCGGTCGTCGTGTTCATCGTTTCCAACTGCTGATAAATTTTACTGCCTGAACGGAGTTTAACGAATGAAAAACGATTGCTGTGTATATATACCCGAGATCGTCCTGCCCCGCCAAGGGACGGACATGCAGCGGTGGGCTGTCATCGCCTGCGATCAGCACACATCCGACGGTGCGTATTGGGGCGAATTGGATAAGTTTGTCGGGGATGCGCCCTCGACGCTCAGGCTCACCCTGCCCGAAATTTATCTTTCGGAAGGGGAGGCTCGCATCCGTACGATCGCGCGGACGATGCGCGAATACAAGGACAGGGACGTTTTTAGCAGATTGCCGAAGGGATTCGTGCTCGTCGAAAGGGACACGCCCTTTTCGCCGACTCGTTTCGGTATCGTGCTTGCCGTCGATTTGGAGGCGTATTCCTTTAACGCATCCGACCGTGCGCAGATCAAGGCGACGGAAGCGACGATTCTGGAGCGCATACCGCCCCGCATCAAAATACGCGAAGGCGCGCCGCTCGAATTTCCGCACGTCATGCTTTTGTACGACGACAGGGAGGACAGCGTTCTCGGCTCGTTCAAAGCGCGGCGCGGCAGTCTTGAAAAGCTGTACGATTTCGACCTCAACATGGGCGGCGGGCATATCCGCGGTTATTTCCTGCCCGAGGAAGAGGCTGAAAAGATAGCGGCGTCTTTTGCGGCGCTGAAAGATAAAGACGGGCTCATCTTTATGGTGGGCGACGGCAACCACTCGCTCGCAACGGCAAAGGCGCTTTGGGATAAGATCAAGCCAGGGCTTTCCGAAGAGGAGAAAAAGACGCACCCCGCGCGCTACGCGTTGGCGGAGGCAGTGAACATTTACGACGAAGGCATCGCCTTCGAGGCGATACACCGCATCGTAAAGGGCGTGGATGCGCGGAAGTTTGCGGCAGGGTTCCCCAAAGCGGAAGGCGGCGAGGCGTGGCTTGCCGTGGGCGGCAAAAAATTGCCCAATCCGCTCGGCAAAGACGCCGCCGCGGCGGTCGAGCTTACGGACGCATATATTTCCCGCTACATTGCCGAAAACGGCGGGGAAGCGGACTACATACACGGTGAGGACGCGCTTTTGCACCTTACCGAAACATCGGAAAACAGCGTCGGCGTGCTGCTTCCGAAGATGGATAAATCGGAACTGTTCGATACGGTCAAGAGGCACGGATGTCTTCCGCGCAAGACCTTTTCGATGGGGGAAAGCGCTGAGAAACGGTATTACATCGAAGGCAAGGAGATCGTAAAAAGATGAATGTAACGGTATGCAAGTTCGGCGGAACGTCTTTGGCGGACGGCAATAATATAAAGAGGGCGGCGGATATACTTCTTTCAGAACCGGCAAGAAGGTTCGCCGTGGTTTCCGCGCCCGGAAAGCGCTATTCCGATGACATAAAGGTGACAGACCTTTTGTATGCAAGCTATAAAGAGAGCAGGGAAACGGGGCGCGGCGGCGCGGCGTTCGAGCGGATCAGAAGAAGATTCCTTTCCATCGTAGACGAGCTCGGGCTGCACTTCGATATCACGCCCATCTTAGACAGGACGGAGAAGGAGATCGCGGAGAGCAAGAGCGCGGATTTTGCCGCATCGCGCGGGGAATATCTGAACGCGCGCATCATGGCGGCGCTGCTCGGATGGGAATTCGTGGACGCGAAGGACATCATCTTTTTCGACGAAAAGGGCGCGTTCGACGAAAAGAAGTCGTACCCGCTGATCGAGGCAAGGCTTGCCAAGGCACAGCGTGCGGTCGTTCCGGGCTTTTACGGCACGGGCGCCGACGGGGAAATAAAGACTTTTTCCCGCGGGGGCAGCGATATAAGCGGTTCCATCGTCGCGCGTGCGGTCAATGCGGAGCTGTACGAGAACTGGACGGACGTGAGCGGCTTTCTCGCGTGCGATCCCCGCATCGTAAAAAATCCCGAAAAAATAGAAGTCATCTCTTTCAAAGAGCTGCGCGAGCTTTCCTATATGGGGGCGAACGTTTTGCACGCGGAGGCGATCTTCCCCGTGCGCAAGGGGGATATCCCCATCAAGATCAAAAATACTTTCCGCCCCGAGGATGCGGGCACGCTCATTTTGCCTTCCAAAAAATATACGCCACACGGGAGCATCGTAACGGGTATTGCGGGCAAAAAGGATTTTACCGTTATTTTTCTCGAAAAATCGCTCATGAACTCGGAATTGGGTTTTGCGCGCAGGGCATTGTCCATCCTTGAAAAGGAGCATATCAACTTCGAGCATATGCCTTCGGGCATAGATACGCTTTCCCTCGTCATCGAAAGCAGGTATCTCGAAGGCGGCGTGCTCGACAGGCTGATCGAAGAGATGAAAGAGGCGCTCTCGCCCGATTATATACGCGTGTCCGAAAACATCGCTTTGGTCGCCACCGTAGGGCACGGCATGGCGCGCAGCATCGGTACGTCTGCGCGGCTGTTTACGGCGCTTTCGGAAGCGGGCGTGAACGTGCGCATGATAGACCAAGGTTCAAGCGAGCTGAACATCATAGTCGGCATCGATAATGACGACTATGAAAAGGGCGTCCGTGCCATTTACCGTGAATTTTTTGAAAAAACAGCCCGTGCCTGAGGGCTGGCAAGAGGGTACACTGTGCGAAGTTTGCTGCTGAAAAAGTCGCTCTATGTTTTAAGTTACATTCTGACGGCTCTTCTCATCGAATTTATCACATTCAATACGATGGGGATAGGGATATTCCCCACTTATTTCTGGCTTGACATCGCCATCTTGTTTTTCGTGGCGGCGGTCATTTTCATCGTGCCGAGCTTTCGCGCGCAGACTGTCCTTATCTGCATCATGCTCGTGCTGCAAGTGCTCGTTTCCATCGTGAACGAATCGCTCTACGGCATGAGCGAAATGGTCTTTAATCTGAATATGCTCAACCTGTTGAAAGAGGTCGGCGGCGTATTCACCAACGAATTTCTCAACTATCTTTTCATCGTCAGCCTCATTTGCGTGTTTGCGGCGGAATGTTTCGTGCTCACACGCCTGAAAAAGCTGAAAGCAAAGCAGAGTCTTCGGATGCAGACGCTCGTCATGCTCATACTCGTGTTCTGCCTTTCTTCGGGCGTGGCGACGAATCTTTACTATATCGCGCTCGATTCCTTTGCCACCGCGTCCTCGGGCGACGAACTGTATATTTATAAAGACGATTCTTACCTTTACGATACGCAGTTTTTGTCCGCCAAGGCGTATAAAAAATTCGGAACGTTCGGGTTTTATTACAAGAATATCGCCAATCTCGTAAAGGTAGATCCCACGATGACGGAAGAGGAGGCGCGCCTCGACAGGGAAGAAAACCTTTCGGCTTTGGACGAATATTTCGGCGACGGGCAGTGGAGTTCTCAGTTACAGTCGTATGACGGCTTTGACGAGATCATGACGGGCAGGTTCGAAGGGCAGAACATCGTGCTTATCGTCATAGAATCGGGCGAATGGTACGCTATCAACCAAGAATACACGCCAACCCTTTACGCGCTGGCCAATCAGGGCATAGCGATGACGAATTACTATGCGCGCGATAAGACCAACCATTCGGAGGCCATTTCCATTCTGGGCAGTTATCCCGCGCAGACGGAAAACTCCATTGCGCCCACGCTGACCGATCCCGACGGGCTTACCGACCATAATTTCGCGTTTGCCCTGCCGAATATATTGCAAGAGAGCGGGTATACGACAAATTACTTCCATGCCAACGGCGGCTCGTTTTACGGGCGCGATGAGACGTTCGGAAACGGCGGACTGTACGGCTTCGATTACGGGCACTTCCTCAATACGATGGACCGCCTTTCGGGCAATCACGGCAAGCGGAGCTTTTACGACCTCGACAGGGACAGCGAAGTGATATCGCAATATCTCGACGAGTTTACGAGAAGAGAGGCGAACGATTCGGCGTTTTTCACCATGATGATGACGCTGATCAGCCACGGGCATTACAACGATCTTGTCGAGCACCGCGACTATACGGGACCTGCCGACGCAGACAACGCCGATAAGTACGTCACCAAAAACCTTGAACCTTATTACGAGCGGATAAACGGTTTCCCTTCGACTTTTATAGACGAAAAATTCGCCATACAGGCGGAGAATGACGTAACGAGCGATGTGTACTTGCGCTATAAGCGGTTCCAGGCGGGCATCATGGATCTTGACGTAGGGGTGAACCGGCTGATCGCGGAGCTTTCTCAAAGCGGAGAGCTGTCCGATACCACCTTCGTGTTCTATGCCGACCATAACGCGTATTATACGCAGCAGAGCTATTCCATGAAGGGGATCGATACAGACGAGTATTGGAATACGGCGCATTACAATATACCCTTCTTTATTTGGTCGGGCAGCTGTATGGATCTTAACGTAAGCGGCGCGCTTTACAGCGGCATGACGTATGAAAATAACGACAGCGACGTGAAGAGCGTTTACGACGGACAGTATTATTACAGCATCTCGCACGATGCGCCGGAGGAAAACATCGGCGGGGTACGGATAGAAAAGTACTGCAACTCTTTCGATATCATGCCCACCCTTCTCGACCTTTTGGGCTATGAATGCAATACAAATCTGTATCAGGGGGTGAGCGTGTTCAAGGCGGATACATCCGTGTTTATCAGCCGCGAGGCGGGAATGTTTATCGATTATATCTATTCGGACGGCGATAAAGTGTTCGTTAAGGCGCAAACCGACGGCGATGCCGTCGTATCGCAGGACGGCGAAGTGCGGTTTGCAAACGGGCAGGTATCCGTTCGCATCGACGGGCAGAACGTTGTTTTCGATCAGGATACCGTGAGCGGATTTATTTATCTTTCCGAAGAAGGGGACTACATCGTGTTCGATCTGGACGCGATCTTCCGCGAGCAGGATAAAAGCGGCAATACGCAGGATTATCTTTCGGATGCGGTGAACGCATTCCTTTTGGATACAAGCGAGTATTATGACAGGCAGGATATGTTGGAGCGGATGTACAAGTACGATTATTTTGCCTATCGCGAGATCGGGGATTTTGTACGGAAAATAAGCTGAGAGCTGTAACAAAAGGCGCCCGCAGCGTAATGCTGCGGGCGTATGTACTGCTTTTGCGGGCAGAAAAAAGCCCCCGAAAAATACGGGAGCTTTGTTTGCAAAAAACTGTGCATCCTCCTTTGAACAAATGCGCCGAAGCGTTAAAACCGCAGGTAACTCCTGCAAAGCTACCTCATGGCACACGAACAGATCCGCTTAGTGCTGCTATATCCCTATCCTGACACGGTTCACGGCAGTCCGTTGCATGAGACCTTGCGATCAACGTCCCTTACGGAGCGCGGCCTTCCACACATCTGCCCGGGGGAGGCGTTCGGTTCCGCTATAGCGGATTGCGGATACAGGGCACCGCTGACTCCCCACCTAGCACAGCTATTTTATTGTACATGAAATCGCAAATTTTTGCAACTGATTTCGCAGGGAAAATGAGGCGGAAAAATATTTTCGGCGATGCCGCCCCGCGCGGCCGGTATGGCGGCGCAAACATTTGACAAAAATAAAATTTGATATAAAATAATATAAGGACGGTTTTGTTTTGCAAATGCCGTTCGGAAAAGAAAGGAGAAGTAAAGTATGCCGCACATCAGCGTAAAGATGTTGCAGGGCAGGAGCGAAGAGCAGAAAAAGCGCCTTGCCGATGCCCTCGTAAAGACGCTTACCGAACAGCTCGGCTGTTCCGAGCACTATGTTACCTGCACCGTGGAGGATTTTTCTGCAAAGGAATGGCAGGACGTGTTTAAAAGCGATATCGAAGAAAAAAAAGACAAGCTCTATAAAAAAGCGGAGTACGATCCGAAGAGTTTGCTGTAAAAAAGAGAGGTAGGTTATATATGGCAGAAAATTGTACGCATGACTGCGGAAGCTGTTCTAAGGATTGCGCCGAGCGCGACTTCCGTAAAGCGCCGCACGAATTGAGCAAAATAAAGAAGGTCATCGGCGTAGTCAGCGGAAAGGGCGGCGTGGGTAAATCTCTCACGACGGCGCTTTTGGCGGTCACCGCACAGCGGTGCGGTTTACAGGCGGCTATTTTGGATGCAGACATCACGGGCCCTTCCGTCCCGAAAATGTTCGGCATCAAAGAAAAGGCTGCGGGCACCGAACTCGGCATTTTGCCCGTAAAGAGCAAAACGGGCATCGAAGTGATGTCGATGAACGTGCTTTTGGAAGAGGATACCGATCCCGTGATCTGGCGCGGCCCCGTAATTGCGGGCACTGTGTTGCAGTTTTGGACGGACGTTATTTGGAACGACGTGGACTTTATGTTTGTGGATATGCCCCCGGGAACGGGTGACGTACCGCTGAGTATCTATCAGTCGGTGCCTTTGGACGGCATCGTCATCGTAACGAGCCCGCAGGAACTCGTTTCCATGATCGTCAAAAAGGCGGCGAACATGGCGCAGAAGATGAATGTGCCTATTTTTGGCATGGTGGAAAACATGAGCTATGTCGTCTGCCCCGACTGCGGCAGGACGATAGAGGTGTTCGGCAAGAGCAGAATAGAAGAAGTCGCCAAGGAATACGGCGTGAAAAACATTGCCAAAATACCTTTCGACGCATCGCTCGCATCCTGCTGCGACAAAGGTCTTATGGAGCTGTTTGAAGGCGATTATCTGAATTCGTTTTTCGAAGAGCTTGAAAAAGACGTGGAAAAAAAGTAATACAGCCGAGTCATAAAAAGCCCCGCCGCATTTGCGGCGGGGTTGACTTTATAAAGGATGATTTTTACATTAAACGGGTTCTCCGTCGCCCTTATCCACAACGACGACGGCGGTTTCCGCAAAGCGCTTTACCGATTCGATCGCGCTTTCACAGCGCGTTTTCGTCTTGTACGTTTCGCCCGTGCAGAGTATCTGTTTAGAGCCGCTCAGCAGTTTGAAGAAGTACTGCCTGTTTTTACTCATGGCAATAGTAAAGTTGCCTTTGGCGATGTTCGCCTTATGCGTCTTTATGCCGCCGCGCGCGCCCGCGACCGATGTATAATCGATACTGCTCAAAAGTTTTTCGCCGTTGGATGCGAGCAGCTCGAAACGGTAAGTGTCCATCTCTTCGTTTTTGCGGATCACCCATTTGCCCGCATAGCGCTTGTCGTCCGCGTCCGTTTCTGCGGCGGGGGCGGCGTTCCGCTTTTTCGCTTCCGCTTTCTTTTCCGCGGCGGGTTCTTCTGTTTGCACACTTTCCGTTTCCGCCTGCGGCGCCGTTTCTTGCGTTTCGGCGGGACTCGGCTCGATCGGGGCAGGGGGAACGTCCGCTATTTCTTCCTGCTCGGCAGGAGCGGTTTCGGCGCTCTCATCCTCGGAAGGGGTTTCGGCAACCTCTTCGGCGGGCGCGCTCTCTTCGGCAACGGGCTCCGCTGCCGTTTCCTCGTCCTGTTCCGGTGCAGGGATATTCTCCTCCGCAGGGGCGGTGTATATTTCTTGGCCAGACGCCAGCTCGGCGGCTGTCTGCTCTTCGGCTGTCTGTTCCGCCGTTGCGGTTTCTTCGGTCGCCTGTACCGTCTTTGCCGTTTCGGTCAAAACGGGTGCGGCGGCGTTCGGGCTGTCTGCCCCGTCAGCCTGCCGTTCCGCCTGCATCGCCTTCTTTTTCTTGGATTTTTTTACGCTCACAACGATCGCAACGATGATAATTACGATGAGGATGAGCGCGATCGCCGCCAAAATGACGGCAAGGATTACGTTTTCTTTCAAGTAATCGATGATTTTCTGAATGAATTCCATAGTGCGACACCTCTTTTCATATAATATGTTAATATAAAAGCAAAAAATTGTCAAGCAATTAAAAATTTTTCCTCGTTTACTCACAAAATTTTCAGCTTAAAATTGACAGAAAGATAAAAATATTATACAATAGCGCTATGGATAAAAGGGATGCTTTATATGCCGCCGCGATCGTCGGCGGGGGCGCCGCGGGAATGCTTGCGGCGATCGCCCTCTCCGATGCGGGCGTGAAAGATATACTGCTGCTGGAGCGCAACGACAGGTTGGGAAAAAAGCTTTCCGCAACGGGCAACGGGCAGGGGAATGTAACAAATGCGGATATGAGCGTAAGCCACTACTTTTCTTCGGATACCGAAAAGGTAAATGAAGTTCTTTCCGCGTTCGGCAAAGACGAGCTGCTCGCATACCTTACCTCGCTCGGCGGCTGTTTTGCCGCGGACGGCGAGGGTAGGGTGTATCCTACCTCACGTCAGGCGGCGTCCGTGACAGACATACTGCGCTATGCGCTTGCCGAGCGCGGCGTATGCGTAAAAACGGGAGAGTTCGTCCTTTCCGCGAAAAAATCGGGCAAAGAGTTCCGCTTGAAAACGGACAAGGGCGAGTATGGCGCACGCTGTTTGCTGATCGCCGCGGGCGGAAAGGCGTCGCCGCATTTCGGTACCGACGGCAACGGATACGCCCTTGCGGAAAACTTCGGGCATTCTGTCACACGTCTTTCTCCCGCGCTCGTACAGTTGAAGACGGAGCGCGACGGCATAAAGGGCTTAAAGGGCGTGCGCATCGATTGCAACGCGCGGCTTTTGCGCGGCGAAAGAGAATTGTATGCCTGCCGCGGCGACGTCATATTTACAGACGGAGGCGTGAGCGGGAACGCCGTTTTCAAGATTTCATCCCGCGCGGAAAAGGGCGACTTCCTGTCCGTCGATCTTTTGCCCGACTGCGGCAAAGAGGCGCTCGCGTCGCTGATCTCGGCAAAGGCGGAAAGATGGGCAACATATTCTTCCGAAGAGCTTTTGCGCTGTATCGTGCACACTGCCGCGGCGAGGGCGGTCATGCGTTCTCTCGGCATCGGGGCGGAAATGAAGTGCACGTCCCTTGTCGGACGTGCAGATGCGATCGCTTCGCGTATCAAGGACTATCGCCTGCGCATAGAAGGCTCTAACGGTTTTGAAAACGCACAGGTTACAAAAGGGGGGATACCCCTTTCCGAAGTAGACGGATATCTGATGAGCAAGAAGGTTAACGGGCTGTTTTTTGCGGGGGAAATACTCGATGCAGACGGCGAATGCGGCGGGTATAACCTGCAATGGGCTTTTTCCTGCGGCGTGCGGTGCGCGAAGAGGATCGCGGAGCTGTTATATGCGGATAGATAACATCAAACTGAAAATAGGCGAAAGCGAGGAAAAACTCAAAAAGATCGCCGAAGAGAAATTGCGGGGCAAATGCGGATATTTGCGCATACTGCGCAAGTCTTTGGATGCGCGCAATAAAGCGGATATACGGTGGGTGTATTCCGTAGAGGCGGATAGGGCGCCGCATGGCGAAAGTCCGCGCGTTTTTGCGGAAGCAAAGCATAAGGAAAAGCGCGCGGTGGTAGTGGGGAGCGGGCCTGCGGGACTGTTTTGCGCGGTCAGGCTCGTTGAACACGGCTTTTGCCCGGTCGTTTTGGAACGCGGTGGAAATGTAGACGAACGGACTGCGCAGAACGAAAAATTTTTCCGCGATCGCGTGCTCGACGAAAACACCAACGTGCAGTTCGGCGAGGGCGGCGCGGGCACTTTTTCGGACGGCAAACTCAACACCCAAACGCATACCCCGCTCAACCGCGACGTTTTGGAAACCTTCGTAAAATTCGGCGCGCCGGAAGAAATTTTATATTTGGCAAAGCCTCATATAGGCAGCGACAATTTGAAAAACGTCGTCAAAAATATGCGCAAGTTTATCGAGGCGCGCGGCGGTAAAGTGCTCTTCCATACGCTGTTTACCGGCGTGAAAATGAAGGGCGGCGCCGTAGCGGAGGCGCTTGCGCGGAATGTGAATACGGGCGAAGAAGAGTCTTTCCCCTGCGATGCGCTCGTTTTGGCGATAGGGCACAGCAGCCGCGATACTTTTTCCCGCCTGCACGAGGGCGGGTTTGCGATGGAGCAGAGAGAGTTCGCTATCGGCGTCAGAATAGAGCATTTGCAGGAAAAAATAGGGCTAGCACAGTACTCTGCGTGGCATAAATTGCTTCCTCCGGCCGATTATAAGCTCGTAAGTCATGCCGGAGAGCGGAGCGCGTTCACCTTCTGCATGTGTCCGGGCGGGTATGTGATGCCCGCGTCGAGCGAACGCGGGGGCGTCGTTACCAACGGCATGAGCAATTACGCGCGCGACGGCGTAAACGCGAACAGTGCCCTGCTCGTGCAGATTAAAAGGGAAGACTTCGACCGCGGAGGGGTGCTTGACGGCGCGGTATTTCAAGGCGCTATCGAACGCGCGGCCTTTGATATGGCAGGGCGCAGCTATGCCGCTCCCGTTCAGCGGGTGGAAGATTTTTTTGCCGGGCGTGCGTCAGCGCGGTTCGGCGAGGTACTGCCGACATATGCGGCGGGTACGGCGATGTGCGATATAAACGGGCTTTTGCCCGCCTTCGTCTGCGATCCGATGAAAGCGGCGCTCAAAGACATGGGCAGGCGGCTTTCCGGCTTCGACAGCCCCGACGCCCTGCTCACCGCGCCCGAAACGCGCTTTTCCTCTCCCGTGCGGATCCTGCGCGGAGAGGACCTGGAAAGCGTTACGCACGGCGGCGTGTTTCCGTGCGGGGAAGGCTGCGGCTATGCGGGCGGGATCATGAGTTCCGCCGCCGACGGGCTGCGCGTTGCGGAAAAGATATTCGAAAAGTATTCGGGTTGTTAAATTTTTTTACTTTCAATCATTTTTTTTTCATACAATTTACATATTTATGCGTTATTATATAGGCGTAGATTCGGAAGGAGTTCCGAAGGCAGAAGAGACCACACAAACTTTTTTCATATTCTCTCACTATAAGGTAGCGGTACGTGCAAGCGTGCCGCTATCTTATATTTCGGCGGATGCACGGCAAAGTGCAGGAGTTTTGGCTCGCACACGGAGTTGACTTTAATCCGCTCTATTCACTTTTAACGCCCCGCGGGTTTCCGGCGGGGCTTTTTGTTTGTCGGCGGTACGGAAAACATTGCGACAGCGTGCGCCCCCATGCAGGCGTGAATGTACCGAATGTGCAAAAAGTTGTCCACTTTGTTCATTGAAAAGGGCAAATTTGTGTGATATATTTAGAAAAAAGCGTATAAGACAACTAACAGGGAAGGAGGAAGCGATGGAAAATAAAACAGTGTCCGACGAATTGTTTACCGACGGCGGCGGGGAACTGATCGCCGAAGGTGAAGCGTTGGAGGAAAGCGCAAAGCGCGCGGACGCGGAAGAGGGAACAAAAAGGAGGAGGCGCGGCGAAAACTGAAAAAGCGCAGTTTCCGTGCGGACATTCCTTTTTATCTGCTTCTGCTGCCCGCCCTTGTCATCGTTATTTTGTTCAAATATCTGCCGATGACGGGACTTTTGCTTGCATTTAAAGATTGGGACGCGAAACTCGGGCTGTTCGGCAGCCCTTGGACGGATTACTACGGGTTCGGAAACTTCGTGCGGCTGTTTCAGACGCCCGAACTCGTGCAATCGATCGTCAACACGCTGTATTTCAACGTTGTGAACATCATCATTGAATTTCCGGCGCCCATCATCTTAGCCCTTCTCATAACAGAGATCGGCAATAAGGCGTTCAAAAGAGTCACGCAGACGATCAGCTATCTGCCGCACTTCCTGTCGATGGCGGCGGTCACGGGTATATGCCGATGTTCGTCGTTTCGCTTTTCATAAATTATTATATAGGAAAAAAATCCTATACGTCAAGCAATTTATGGAAAAGGTTCCTATATTTTAAAGTGAACGGAGGGCAAACATTATGGACATTGCAAAGGCCGTAGGCGAAAACCTCAAGGCGGCAAGGCAGGCAAAGGGGATCACGCAAAAGCAGATCGCGGCGGAGTTGAAGAAATACCAATCCGATTACAGCGACTATGAAACGGGGCGGGTGCAGCTGGATTATGAAAAGATCGTGTATCTGTGCAGGCGGTTCGACATCACGCCGAACGATTTGTTCGATTTTCGGTGAAGAGGTTCGTCCCGCTGTTTGCGGACCTTGGGCAAAGAGAAACGCGTGGAACTTTATGAAAAAGTTCCGCGCGTTTCGCGTATGTGTAACATTAAATCTGTTCGATGTTGATGACGTTGGAATTGCCCGACTTGCCGTTCGGGTTGCCGCCCGTGATGACGATGCGGTCGCCCTTCTTGACGAGTCCCGATTCGATCGCCGCGCGCTTTGCATGGTAGAAGAGTACGTCCATCGAATTGAACTCTTCCGAAAGCACGGGGATGACGCCCCAGGAGAGGGCGAGTTTTCTGTACGACATCGGCTCTATCGTCATGCCGATGATGTCTATATTGGGGCGGAAGCGGGAAACGAGCCTTGCCGTGCCGCCCGAACGCGAGCATACGACGATCGCCTTTGCGCCGATGTCTTCGGCGAGCACGCACGCAGAGTGCGAAAGGGCGTCTGCGGGGCTGGTGATGTTCGGCCGCTTTTCGTTGTACTTCGTTTCAAGGTGCTTTTCCGTTTCCATGCAGATCTTTGCCATCGCTTCGACCGCCAGCACGGGATATTTGCCGCCCGCCGTTTCGCCCGAAAGCATGACGGCGCTCGTGCCGTCGTAAACGGCGTTGGCAACGTCGGAGATCTCCGCACGGGTGGGGCGAGGCTGGTTGATCATCGATTCGAGCATCTCCGTTGCGGTGATGCAGCGCTTGCTCGCAAGGCGGCACTTGTTGATGAGCATTTTCTGTATCTGCGGCAGTTCTTCGTAGGGAACTTCCACGCCGAGGTCGCCGCGCGCCACCATGATGCCGTTGGCAACTTCAAGGATCTCGTCGATGTTGTTCACGCCGCTCTGGCTCTCGATCTTTGCGATGAGGTCGATGTCGGGATTGCCGTTCTCTTCGAGAAGTTTGCGAATATCCTTGATGTCCTGCGCCTTCGAGGTGAAAGAGCAGGCGATAAAGTCGATGCCCTGTTCGATGCCGAAGAGAATGTCGTTTTTGTCCTGCTCGCTCAGGTATTGCAGGCTGAGCGTTTTGCCGGGGAAGAACATGCTCTTTTTGTCGGAAAGATCGCCCCCGACTTCCACGCGCGTCTTCACTTCCGTCTTATTTACATCCGTCACGCGGAAGATGAGAAGCCCGTTGTTGAGCAAGATCGTGTCGCCCGGTTCGAGGTCGTCTACAATACCTTTATACGATACGGAAACGCGCCCTTGGTCGCCCTGAACGTCTTCGGTGGTAAAGGTAAATTCGTCGCCCTCTTTTAAGGTGATCTTTTTGTTTTTGAATGTCTTTATGCGAAGTTCGGGGCCCTTCGTGTCCAGCATGATGGGCAGGGGGATGTTCAGCTTTTCGCGCACCTTTTTGATGAGTTCGATGTTTTTCGCGTGTTCGGCGTAGTCGCCGTGCGAAAAGTTGAGGCGCGCCACGTTCATGCCCGCAAGCGCCATTTTGGTGAGGATCTCCTCGTCGCGGCAGGCGGGGCCGAGTGTGCATACGATCTTCGTCTTTTTCATAATATTCTGCTCCGTTTTTCAAAAAATTCTTCCATATATATTTTATAGTATTTGCCGTCAAATGACAAGCGTTTTACGCAAAAAATAGTTTGAAAGCGCGGGGCTGAAAACGTTGACTTTTTGTACGCTTTTCGGGTATAATAATAGCCCGAGTTGATCATACGGCCGCGCGGCTTTTTGCCGTGAGGAAAGTCCGGGCACCGCAGGGCAGGACGCCGGATAACGTCCGGTGGAGGCGACTTCAAGGAAAGTGCAACAGAAACAGACCGCAGGATTTCTCCTGTAAGGATGGAAAGGGGAGGTAAGAGCTCACCGACGCTCCGGTAACGGAGCGTGCCGTGCAAACCCCGTCCGGTGCAAGATTGGGCATATATCGCATGGGCTGCCCGCCCGATGTATGCCGTGAATATCGCTGGAGCGCGTCGGCGACGACGCGCCGAGATAGATGGCCGTACACGACAGAACCCGGCTTACAGATCAAACTCGGAATTTAAAAAACAAGGCCCGCCCCGCGCAGTTTTGCGCGGGGCGGGTTCGCTTGGAAATTATTCAAACACTTGATTTTTAGTCGTTCACATTATATAATTTAATTAAGGAGGGGGTAAAATGCAAAAATTTATAAAGTGTAAGTATTTTTCTAAAAAAGATAATCTTTTTCATGTGATAATGTCTGTCGAAAACAATGAGGGACGATACATTGATTGTAACTATACATATAGTGATTTCAAAGAATTTTATGAAGCAATCAATAAGGACTTATCATATGCAGACTTACTTGAATATGACTTTGATGATTGTAATTCGGGTGATTTTAATTTATCTAATGCTAAATTGTCGTCTAAAACAATGATAAAATTAGGTATTTATAATGATAAGTATTTCAAGATGATTGATAAAGATAGGCAATTTGCAGTTTGTATGAGAACTGCTTTTTTGGATAAAGTTCCAGATAGAGAGTTGCAAAATGAAAATGAAATTTCCAAAGACAAAGATTATGTTATATATTATATAAGCGATTTGCATATCAATTATAAACTTGTAAATAAATTTAAAGAGAGTACAAATAGGCTTGAGCTGTATGAGTATTTGGATAGTATAATTGAAACATTGCATAAAAGTCTTTTTGTCTACAAGTATAATTCATATGTCGTTTTTGTGGGTGATATTTCATACAATTTTGAAATATTTAAATTGTTTTTTAAACGATATAGGAAACAAATCGCGTTACGAACTTTTGTAGTGTTAGGAAATCATGAATTGTGGGACTTAAAATTGAATGCTAGATGTAAGTCGTTGGAAAGTATTATAGAAAAATATAGATGTTTTTTAGGCGATTTGGGTATTATTTTGCTTGAGAATCAATTGTTTATTCCAAATGATGAGCAAAAGTTGTATTCGGAACAAGATATTATAAATTTAAGTGATGCTATTTTGCGACAAAAAATAATTAAGAATAGTTTTATAATATTCGGTGGTTTGGGTTATGCGGGGTTAAATGAAGAGTTTAATAGTGATAACGGTGTTTATAAAACAAAATTTCTAAACAGAGAAAAAGAGAAAGAAAGGTCTTTACGGACAAGCAGATTGCATGAAAAGTTGGCGAAAGTAGCCTTTGATAAACAAGTTTTGTTTGTTACTCATATGCCAAAAAGTGATTGGTCTACTGCTCCATATGTAAAAAATTGGAAATATTTTTCAGGTCACACACATAAAAACTATAGTATCGAATCAGAAGAAAAAAATATATATGCAGATAATCAAATTGGGTATATAAATACAAATTTCAATTTTAAATATATCACAACAACTGCAATTTATAATATTTTTCAGGATTTTAATGATGGGATTCATGAAATCACGCAACAGTCATACCACGAATTTTATCACGGGTTAAGAAGTTATATCACAATGAACAGAACTTTTGACCACATCTATTTGATAAAAAAGCGAAATATATGTTGTTTTATGGCAGAGTCTAATAATCGACTTCAATTATTAAATGGCGGATTAACAAGAAAAGTGGGAAATCATGATTTAAAATATTTTTATGATAATATAGTTAACTATGCAGATTCAATTAAAGCATTTTTAGATTCTTATACAAATTATCAATCTCAAATTGCAAAAGCAATAAAAAAAATAGGAGGAAACGGTACGATTCACGGTTGCATAATTGATATTGATTTTTACAATCATTTATATGTAAACCCATTAGATGCTTTAATAACGCCATATTTTGCTCGATCAATAACCGAAAAATATGTTTATAAAAATTTTCGTAGTTTATTAAAATATAGTTGTGCTCCTCAAATTTACTTAAATTATCTGAAACAGTTGGACTTGTCAAATGATAATAATGCGGCATTAACTGTTTTGTTTGGTGATGTAAAAGAAACTGATGAATGTTTTTTTGTTGATGACACATATATGTATAAAATCTCACGAATTATTAAAAATTTACAATATATGTCAGGCATTAACGTAATACGAATTTGGAACGAAGATTTAGTTAAGTTAATTTCCAGTGAAATTGGAAAAGAAATAATAAGTCAATTTTTGAAGCAAGAAGAATTAGTTCTGCTTAATAATAAATTAAATTGAGAGTTTTTCGTTAAAAGACTCGCAGAGAAATTCGAGGGCAATGTTTCGCGCAAATTATTATAGGGACGATATATTTCATACAAACAGCGTCCTGCCGCCGCGGGCGGGGGTGCGGGTGATGAAGGAATAGACGTCGTCCGCGAGCAGGTCTTTTTCGTAACATTCCATAGCAGTACGGGTAAGTTTTTTTTCGTCGCTTGCGCGCGTGAGCAGGGGAAACTCCGAACGGGCAAGCGCGGGCAAAACTTCGTCCGCCCTTTCCTTTTTTACTGCCAACACGTTCAGATACAGTTTGTTTTTCAGGCTTTTCCGCACAAGTTCTTCCTCTATCCCTAAAACCGCCGCGGCAAGGATGCGGCGCACGCGGGAAGAGATGTACCGCTTTGTCGTAACTTTGCCGACGAGCGCGTCATAATCGGGGTTGCCTTTGGCGAGCGCCTTGATGCGGTTTTCTAGCCCTTCCGTGCAGTCGAGTATTTTTTTCAGTTGTTCGGCGGGGCGGGAAAGGGCGGCGTACACCGCGAGCGCTTTGTAGGCGGACGTGTCGGGCGCGTTTTTCAGGTCGTCGAACACAAATTCCGGCACGTTCCGCTTTACGGCGCGCAGTTTTCCCAGCCGCACGCCCTCGCGTATCGCCGTGGCGGAAGAGTAGTTTTTTGCAAGCTCGGCGTCCGCATGGCCGCCGCCCGTCCGCAATACGGGAAGAACGCGCGCGCCGCTTCCGAAAAACAAAAGCGCCTTCTGATATTCCACCCCCAAAACATTGTTGGGGGAAGAGAGGAGCGGTGCGCTGAGCGGCTCCGTTTCCGCGGCGGCTTCGGTGCGCGCTTTTATAAGGCTTACGCCCTTTTTCAGCTTTGCGCGTATCGCCGCTTTCATCGTGCGGCTCTCGTCGGAAAGCGCCTTTGCCGCGGCAAGAAAACTCTCTTCGTTTCCGCTTTCGCAGCCGAAGGCAAGCGAGGAAAAATCGGGAAGGGACGCGAGCAGTTTGACCGCTCCCTTTGCAAAAATTTCGGCAGGGGCGCAGGCGAACGGGGCGGGTATCTCTATCACCGCGTCCGCCCCCGCGAGCACGGCGTGCCGCGCGCGGGCGTATTTTCCTAGAAAGGCGGGTTCCCCGCGCTGGGTGAAATTCCCGCTCATCGCGCACACGGTAAGCTCGCACCCGCTCTCTTTTTTTGCCCGTTCCAAAAGATAAGCGTGCCCGTTATGGAAAGGGTTGTATTCACAGATTATGCCGCAAATTTTCATTTTTTTCTGTCAAAACCTTTTACTTTTCCGTTTTAATATTATATAATGTTAGATGGAACTGCCGCGCGGCGTATGCGCGGGGGAGTGGGAACGTTCTTCTCCTTCGATTATACACCAAAAGCGGCAAAAAATAAAGCGATACGAGGTCAAAGTTTATATGGCAGGGTTTTTCGACAAAGTCAAAGAAAAGATTTCTTCGCTCATAGACGACAGCGAAGACAGTGCTTTTATTGCGGACGTAAAGAAGAGGGCGGCTGCGCTGAACAAGCACATCGTCCTTCCCGAGGGTGAGGACGCGCGTGCCGTGCGCGCGGCGTCGGAAGTGGCGAAGCAGAAGATCGCGCGCGTTACCCTTCTCGGCAACAGGGACGAAATAGCGAAGGCAAATCCCGACGTCGACCTGACGGGCGTTACGATCGTCGATCCTGCCACGAGCGAAAAGAGGGCTGAATACGCGGCGCTCCTGTACGCGCTCCGCAAGGCGAAGGGCATGACGGAGGAAGAGGCGGACAAGCTCTCTTACGACAACACTTACTTCGGCGTGCTCATGGTCAAAGCGGGCGATGCGGACGGGCTTGTTTCGGGCGCGTGCCACTCCACTGCGAACACGCTCCGCCCCGGGCTGCAGATCGTCAAGGCGGCTCCCGGCGTGCCGCTCGTTTCCAGCTGCTTCCTTATGGTCGCCCCCGAAGAGGGCAACGAATATTGCAAAGACGGCGTTTTCGTATACTCCGATTGCGGGCTGAACGAGAACCCGACGAGCGAACAGCTTTCCGACATCGCCATCATCTCAGCAAAGACGGCGGAAAAGATCGCGGGGCTCGAGCCGAAAGTGGCGATGCTCTCTTTCTCCACGAAGGGCAGCGCAAAGCACGCCGACGTCGACAAAGTGACCGCGGCGCTCGCGCTCGCAAAGGAAAAGGCGCCCGACCTGAATATCGACGGCGAAATGCAGCTCGACGCAGCGATCGTTCCTTCTGTCGCAAAGTCGAAAGCTCCCGGTTCGAAGGTGGCGGGGCACGCGAACGTGCTTATTTTCCCCGACCTCGACGCGGGCAACATCGGGTATAAACTCACCGAGCGCCTGGGCGGATTTCAGGCGGTCGGCCCGATCTGCCAAGGGTTTGCAAAGCCCATCAACGACCTGTCGCGCGGGTGCAAGTGGCAGGACATCGTGGCAACGGTAGCCATCACGGCGTTGCAGGCGCAGAATTGAACGTATAAAGGATAAAAAAGGGGTACAACAATGAAGATTTTGGTCGTAAATGCGGGAAGTTCTTCCCTCAAATATCAGCTTTTCGATATGGATACGGAAAAGGTCATCGTCAAGGGCGGCTGCGAGCGCATAGGCATACGCGGTTCCAAGCTGACGCACAAGACGGATAAGGGCGAAACGGATATCGAAAAGGATATGCCCAACCACAAAGTGGCGATGCAGCTCGTTCTGGAGGCGCTCGTGCATCCCGAATACGGCGTTATCAAATCGATGTCTGAGATAGACGCGGTCGGGCACAGGGTGCTCCACAGCGGCGGCGATTTCGACGGTTCCGTCCTTCTTACCGACGAGGTGCTTGCCATCTGCAAAAAGAATGCGGAACTCGGCCCCTTGCATATGCCCGCGAACATCCTCGGCATAGAGGCTTGCAGGGAAGTTATGCCCGATACGCCGATGGGATTGGTGTTCGATACGGCGTTCCATTCGACCATGCCGCCGCACGCCTATATGTACGCCATCGATTACGACGACTATAAAAATTATAAGATCAGAAAATACGGTTTCCACGGCACGAGCCACAAATATGTGTCGCAGGAGGCGATCAAATACCTCGGCGGCAAAGCGGAAGGGACGAAGATCGTAACCTGCCATTTGGGCGGCGGTTCGTCTGTAAGCGCCGTGAAAGACGGCAAGTGCGCGGATACGAGCATGGGCTTTACGCCGCTCGCTGGCGTGCCGATGGGCACCCGCTCGGGCGACATCGATCCCGCCGTGCTCGAATTTTTGGCGGCTAAGAAAAACTATTCCATGCTCGACTGCATCAATTATCTGAACAAGCAGTGCGGCGTGGCGGGCGTTTCGGGCGTTTCAAGCGACTTCCGCGACCTTACGAAAGCGGCGGCGGAAGGCAACGAGCGCGCGAAACTCGCGCTCGACCTGTTCGCTTACGGCGTGAAAAAGTACATCGGCTCGTATGCCGCGGCGATGAACGGGCTCGACTGCCTCGTGTTTACGGCGGGCATCGGCGAAAATACCTGGCAGGTCAGGAAGGCGATCTGCGAAGACATGGACTTTTTCGGCATCAAGATCGACGATAAGCGCAACGAAGAGAAAAACAACGGCGCGATCCGCGAGATAACGGCGAAAGGTTCAAAGGTGCGCGTGCTCGTCATACCCACCAACGAGGAACTCGTCATCGCGCGCGAAACGAAGGAACTTTTAGGAAAATGAAGCGGCAGGAAGGATATGCCTATCTCGGCAGGGAGTTCGCCGCCCGCATACGGCGGCGCTCGGCGGTCGTCTTTGCCTGCCTGCTCGTTGTCCCCGCGGCGTTCATCGTGCTGATGTTCGTGGCGCCGGGCTTTACGGGCGCTTTCCTCGTATTGCTCTTTGCGGCGTTGGCGGCGGACGCGGTGTTCGTGCTCGCGCACGGTCTGTGCTATGCCTCGCGCTTTTGCTTTGCCGTTACGGGCGCGGCGGTGCGCGTCAGAAAGGGGCTGTGCTGCCGCAAACTTGCTGTACTGCGCTTTTCCGACGTGGTGCGCGTGCGCGTAAGGCGGTATTTCCGCAAAAAGAAGGTAAAGGGCGATGTGCGCGAATACGAGGGGACGGGCAGGTCTGCGCTGCGCTTCGTATCCGAAACGGAAGCGGTGTACGACGTGCGCCTTTACTGCGGTTCGGGCAAGTACGACCTAAAACACCTTTCGCAGACGGGGGCGGCTGCGCTGCTTTCTTATTTTGAGGACAGAGATGACGAACGGATCTTCGCAAAAGCCGAATAACGTATTTTATCTGAGCAGGTACAGGGGCGTCATTTACACCCTTGGCGTGTTTGTGCTGTCCGCATTCGTCATGTTTTGGGCGGTCAACCTGATGGTCGGGCGCCTTTGGGAGATATCAGTTTTGGAACTTGCCGCCGTCCTGTGCTTTGCGATCGGCGCGGCTGCGCTGTTTTTCATTATTTTTAAGCTCACGGAAGTCAAGCCCATGGTCGCCGTTACGGACAGCGGGCTGACCTTCAAAAGGGGCAAAAAGACGGGTTTTATCCGCTTTGCGGACATCGCGAGCGTGCGCGAGCACGTCGGGCTTTTGGGTAAAATATTGAAGACGAAAAAGGTAGCCGTCGAAACGCACCTCGGCAGTTTCGCCATCTATCTCGCGCCCGAAGACGTAGCCGCTTTCTTTGCGGCGATTCCGGAAGCTGAACGCAAGCGCGTCGGTGAAAAGAATGCGGAGGAGATCGTTTCTGCGGGCGAAAAGAATATCTGCTTTCTTTCCGCGTTCGTCCTTCTGACCTGTGCGCTCGCCCTGCTTATCGTCACCACCCTTCCCGCGGCGACGGCGCTTTTGGACGGCTTTTCCCAAAGCCGCTACTATCTGTTTGCCCTTCTTGCGCTGTACGGAATCGCGCTCGTGTGCTGTTTCGGAAGATATGTTTATCTTTTGATACGCTATGCAAAGTATTCCGTAAAGATTGAGGGCGACAGATTCGTCATCTCTTACGGTAAGGTGACGAAAACGGAAAACAGCTTGTTTTTCGACAGCATCCTTGCGGTGCGCCTGCGCGCGGACTTCATTGAGCGGCTTTTCGGCGTGTGCCGCGTTTCGGTAGAGAGCAGGCAAAAGGCAAAGGGGATATCCGACAACGAGTTTTTTCCCTTCCTGATGAAGAAAAAGGATGCGGATGCCGTATTGGCAGCCGTATTGCCCGCGGCGGGCGAAGCGGATGCGCAGGGGGCGGCGGAAGGAACGATCGCGCGCTGCGAAATGAAAAAGACGGGCGCGAAGGTTCTTGTCGCTTATGCGGAGCGTTGGATCTGGTTTGTCGCGGCGGACGTGATACTGAGTATTTTTGCGACGCCTTGGCTGCTTTTGCTGCTCGTTTTGCCTGTTTTGGCGGTCGCTTCGGCATATTGCAGCGGCAGGTATTCGCTCGGAAAAGAGTTTGCGGTCTTTGAGTACGGTGTTTTCGCGCGAAACCGAGCCGTAGTGCGCTATGCGGAAATGCAGAGCGTCACCTCTTCAGTAAACATATCCTCGGCAAGGCTCGGGCTGTGCGATACCGACGTGACGGTAGGGCGTTTTACCCGCGTTTTTCAGGTGGGGTATATAAACTCCCGCGATTTTTCCGAATTGGCGGAAAAGCTCGAAAAAAAGGTTGACAAAGATAGTTAAATATTATATAATTTGTAGGTCGATTTAAGCAAATTGTAAATTTTTCGGAAAAGAGGTGTATATAAAATGGCGGTACCTAAGTCCAAACAGTCGAAACAGAGAACGAATACGAGATATGCGAACTTCAAGGCGTCGGCTCCCACGTTGGTGGAATGCCCGCACTGCCACGAGCTGAAAGAGTCTCATAAAGTCTGCAAGAATTGCGGCTATTATGACGGCAGGGAAGTCGTGAACACCGAAGAAAAGAAGTAATTTTTGATCGGGATAAAAAAGCCCGCGGAATTTTCCGCGGGCTTTTTGCCGTGTAAGGAAATTATGTTGCGCCCGTGCAGAACGCGCGCTTTGCGAAGGCGCCGTCATTTTCCGTCAGTATCGTCTTCGAGCAGATATCCGAGCATCTTTTTCGGGTTTTCGAGAAAGCGCCGCGTGGCTGTATAGTGCTGTGTCCGGTCATAAGGGACGGACGCGATGCTTTCCTTCGTGATCTCGTACACCTCGGAATCGGGAAAGGAGATCAGCATGGGCGAATGGGTGGAAATGATGAACTGCGATCCGCTTTTAATGAGGCGGTGCATGGAAACGATCAGCCGCATGATGCCGTTCGGCGAAAGGGCGGCTTCCGGCTCGTCGAGGATGTACAGCCCATTCCCGCCGAAACGGTTTTCCACCGTCGCAAGAAAACTTTCCCCGTGCGACAGACTGTGCAGGGAAGTGCCGCCGAACCCGGAGATGACGGGCGCGCCGAAAGAGAATTCTTCGTCCATCTCGTCGATGTTGGTGCTCACGTTATAGAAACTCTCCGCGCGCAGAAAAAAACCGTCTTTCGGGCGCAGATACCCCCGCACGAGCGTAAGATACTGCCAAAGATCGGAATGCGTGCTGCGGGTATGAAAATTAAAGTTGCGCGTGCCGCCCTCGGCGTTGAACCCGAACGCGACGGCGATCGCCTCGATCAGCGTGGATTTGCCGATGCCGTTTTCTCCCACGAAAAAAGTAACGCTCTTGCGGAAGGGCAGCTCCCGCATCTTTGCAAGATTTTCTACGACGGAAAGGTGCCCGACGTAATCCTCGTTCGGGATAGCGCCTTTGAGTTTGATCCCTTTGATATAGAGGGGCGAATTTTCCATAAACCTTTTACCATTCGTTGGGAAAGGGCGGGCGCTCTTCTGTCCACCAATCTTCGTAAAATTTTACATACTGCGAGCAGTTTTCGCTCACGTCGTCGGTCAGGGGCAGATTGCTCTGTTCCCAAAACGCCTTTACGAATTTTTCGCAGTTTTCCTCGTTGATGTCTTTCAGGAACGCCGCGCCGAGCGAGAGGATGTTCCCGGGGCGCTTTCTGCACTTTGCAACCGTTTCTTCCAGCCGCCTGTTGCAGGGGAAGAGTTCCCTGTTTTCGGCAAGGATCAGGCGGTACACGCTGTATACGATCTCCTGCGCGAGGTGTGCGCGCATATAGGCATTTTCTTCTGGCACGCAGTGCAGAAAATAGCCGCGGTTGAGCTGCAGGTTTGCATTGAAACACCTGATCTTTGCATCCAGTTCGTGTTCGGGGTACGCCGCTATCTTATCTATGAGAGGCGCGATGTCGGGATCTGCCGAATACAGCACGCGCGCCTTTACATACGCGTTTCGCGTGGGTTCGCTCGCGTGGAGGGCGGACGCCTGCAAAATGGCTTTTGTCTTGTACTTTACGTCGAAGTATCCGCCCTCGTAGGTGCAGTGCCCCGCGATGACTTCCGCGAGCCTGTTTTCGGCGGCGAGTTTCTGATATTTATCCTCGGTGACGACGATGAGCGCGTCGATATCGGAGTCGGGGCGCTCGTTGCCCTTTACGATGGAACCGTCTAAAACGATGGCGATCATGCCGTTCATAGGCATGAAATATTCTTTTAGTTTTTCGATGGATTCGAGGTGATGGCGGTACATTTCTCTTTCCTGTTTTTTCTTTCCATTATACCCGCCGCGGCGCGGAAAGGCAAGCGTTTTGCAAAAAATGCGCCGGTTTGCCGGGAGAGGAGGAATACCGATACAAAATCCGCTCGCTTTTCGCGGAAAGAATCATTGACAGGCAAGCCCCCGCCGTATTATAATAATTGCAACCATACAGGTAGTGTTTTATGGGGTAGGAAGTTTATGCAGCAAAAATTCAGGATAACGGGCATGACCTGCGCGGCGTGCTCGGCGGGCATACAAAAGACTGTCAATAAAATGGAAGGCGTAAAGCATGCGGACGTGAGCCTGATGGGCGAGTGCATGACCGTCGACTATGACGAGGGCGCCATTTCCGCCGACGACATTGCGGCGGCTGTCGAAAAGCTCGGCTACGGCGCGAGCGCCGAGGATGGGGCAGAGAACTTCCTCGCGGCAAGCGCGCCTGCGAGGGAAAAGAAGGCGAACTCGTTCGGGGAAGAGGCGAAAAAGCTGAAAATGTGCTTTTTCGTATCGCTCGGCTTTTTGGTGCCGCTCATGTACCTTACGATGCTCCACCATATGGCGGGCGCACCGCTCCCGTTCTTTTGGGATATGCACAAAAGTCCCGAAAATTTCGCGCTGTTGCAGCTATTGCTTACAACGCCCGTCATCTTTATCAATTTCGCCTTTTTTAAGAGCGGCGTCAGGGCGCTCGTCAAAAGGGTGCCGAACATGGATACGCTCGTCAGTTTAGGCTCGGCGGTATCTTATTTATACAGTGTAGTCGTCATGTTTGTCATGCCGTTTGCCGACGCGCACGAACTCGCGATGAACGATCTGTTTTTCGAATCGGCGGCGATGGTGCTTACCCTCGTAACCCTCGGCAAATGGCTGGAAGCGCGTTCCAAGAGTAAGACGGGCGAGGAAGTGGAAAAGCTGTTAAAGCTCGCGCCCGACGCTGTTACCGTGGAGCGCGGCGGCGTACAGAAAACGGTGCGCCTTGCGGAAGTCGTTATAGGAGATACCGTCGTCGTAAAACAGGGCGACAGCATCCCCGTAGACGGCGTGATCCTTTCGGGTGATTCGTTTATCGATAAGTCCGCCATCACGGGGGAAAGCCTTCCCGTGGAAGTCGGCGCGGGCGACGTCGTAACGAGCGCGTCCGTGAATAAGGGAAATATCATAAGGATCCGCGCGGAAAAGGTCGGGGAAGACACGGTGCTTTCCAAGATCATAAAAATGGTGCGGGAAGCCGGCTCGTCGAAAGCGCCAATCGAAAAGGCGGTGGATAAGATCGCGGGGATATTCGTGCCCGTCGTGCTCGCCATCGCGGCGCTCACCTTCGCCGTCTGGATGATCTTGTGGGGCACAGATGCGGTCGCGGTATCCGTTCCCGAAATTTTGAGCATGTCCATCAGCGTGCTCGTCATATCCTGCCCCTGCGCTTTGGGGCTTGCGACGCCTGTCGCGGTCATGGCGGCGACGGGCAGGGGCGCGGCGATGGGCATACTTTATAAAGATGCCGAGGCGCTGCAAAAGGCGAAGGATATCGGCACAGTCCTTCTCGACAAGACTGCGACCATTACCGAAGGAAAGCCCCGCGTGACGGATATAGCGCTGTTCAACGGCGCGGCGCGGGCGGATGTGCTCGCTGTGGCGGGCGCGGTCGAGCTCGGTTCCAACCATCCGCTCGCCGCGTGTCTCGTGGAAAAGGCGAAGGAAGAGGGCGCGCAGTTTTCGGCTGCGGAAGATTTTTCTTATTTGCCGGGCAAGGGCGCGCGTGCGGTAGTTCTCGGAAGAGAGTGCCTGATCGGCAACAGGCGGCTCATCGAGGAGAGCGGCGTCGCGGCGGGCGTTGCCGACGAAGCCGCGGCACGCTTTTCCGAAGAGGGGAAGACCGCTTTGTATTTTGCGTCCGGCGGAAAACTTGCCGCGCTGTTCGCCGTTGCCGATACCATCAAGGAAGGCAGTGCGGAAGCGGTGGAAGGACTGAAAGCGCGCGGCATCATGCCCGTCATGCTGACGGGCGACGCGGAAGGCGCGGCGCGGGCGATCGCGCGGCAGGCGGGCATCGAAAAAGTCATCGCCGAGGTACTGCCGGAAGATAAGCTGAGTGCCGTTATCGATAGCAAAAAGAGCGCCGTGACCGCCATGGTGGGCGACGGCATAAACGACTCGCCCGCACTGAAAGAGGCGGATATAGGCATCGCCATGGGCAACGGTACCGACGTTGCGATCGACTCTGCCGACGTGGTTTTAATCGGCGGCGACCTGCGCGCGGTGAACTCCGCGGTAGATCTGAGCAAGGCGACCGTGCGCAATATAAAAGAAAATTTATTTTGGGCTTTCTTTTACAACCTGCTGTGCATCCCCATTGCCGCCGGGGCGCTGTATGCCGTCGGCGTGGTGCTCAGCCCTATGTACGGCGCGTTCGCCATGAGCCTCAGCTCGATTTTTGTCGTGACGAACGCACTGCGGCTGATGCGGTTCAAGCCCAAACAGAAAAAGCAAATTGCCGATAACGGCGAAGGAGAAAATAAAATGGAAAAGACACTTTTTATCGAAGGTATGAGCTGTATGCACTGCGCCTCGCGCGTGGAGAACGCGCTGAACGCGATAGAGGGCGTTCATGCGCACGTCGACCTGAAAAAGAAACGTGCGACGGTGGAGGGCGACGTTTCGGATGAGGTGCTCGTCAAGGCGGTGGAAGATGCAGGGTATACGGTAAAAAAGATCAAGTGACGGGAAAGGGCGCCCCGCAAACGGTGGCGCCCCTTTCCCGTTTTTTCAGTTGTTGCACGAATTGTAGTTACAGCATGAGTTCGAACAGCCGCCGTCGCCGTTCGAAAGCGCAGAAAGCAGGTTGTTTAAACATCCGCTGTCTAACGCGAGCAGGCCGAGCAGACACAAGAATTGCCCGTTCCCGATGCACCCGCACTTTTTGGCGAGGTATAAAAGGATCAGTAAAAATAACGATTGATTCATAACGCCCTCCTTTTCGACGTTTTTCGATATAACTTCCCTCCGTGCGGCAAACGCCGACGTGTGCAGATATTGACATATCGGCACATATCGTTTAAAATGAAAGTATATAAAAACATGCGCGCACGCGCGCGGAGAGGAGAAACTGAAATGGAAGATACGCTTCTGTTGGACAGGCGCACGCAGTCGCTCGTGGAGGAGTATGTGCCCGAAGGAGAGATATTGGACGGCATCGTCGGCTTTTTTTCTATTTTCGCCGACGCGACGCGCGTGCGCATCTTATCGGCGCTCGCCATCACGGAGATGTGCGTGACGGACATATCGCGCGTTTTGAACATCAATCAGACGACGGTTTCGCACCAACTCAGGTTCCTGAAAAATGTAGGGATCGTAAAGGCGGCGCGCCTCGGAAAAGTCATCTTTTACAGTCTGAAAAACGACACCGTGAACGACGTACTGCTGAAAGGCGTCGAGTTTTTAGGATATTGAACGGAAAAAGGGCTGCCGAACAAGGTTGCTCTTTTTTATTGCAAATTCCGCGCGGTTATTGTATAATAAATAAGGGCGGAATATTTCTGCCATTATCATTGTATGAACGAGATACGCGAAAAGTTAAAACTTTTGCCCGACGATCCGGGCGTATATATCATGCTCGACGCGCAGAAAAGCGTCATTTACGTCGGCAAGGCGCGCAATCTGAAAAACCGCGTGCGGCAGTATTTTCATGCGTCCGTAAAGACGGAAAAGGTCATGGCGATGGTGGCGAACATCGCAGACTTTTACTATATCATCACAAAATCCGAGATAGACGCGCTCGCGCTGGAAAACAACCTCATAAAAAAATACAAGCCGAAATATAATATCCTTTTGAAGGACGACAAGACATATCCGTATATCCGCGTGAATATTTCGGAAAAATATCCCGCGTTTTCGGTGTCGCGCAAGCTGAAAAAGGGGAGCAAGTATTTCGGTCCGTATATGGGCGGCGTGCGCGTGAAGGACGTTCTGGAACTCGTGAACATGGCGTTCGGCGTGCGCACCTGCGCCGTTGCCGTTACGGAAAAGCCGAAAAAGCCCTGCCTAGAATATCATATAGGCAGGTGCCCCGCCCCCTGCGCGCATATGTGCACGCAAGAGGAGTATGCCCTGCGCGTAAAAAAGGCGATGCGCTTTCTCGACGGCGACGAAGGGGAAGTGGAAAAACTCCTCAAAGAGAAGATGTCGGCATTTGCGGAAGCGGAGCAGTTCGAACTTGCCCTCGATTGCAAAAACAAGCTCGACATGCTCGACAAAATAAAGCTGAAACGGATCACTTCGCTCAACCGCGACATGAATGCGGACGTCGTGGCGTATGTGAGCAACAATATGTATGCGGCGGTCAACATACTCATCATCCGCCGTGGCATCATGCAGGGGGCGAGCACCTTCCCCGCGGAAAATGCGTCGACGGACGGCGAGGCGGTTTCTACCTTCCTTACACAGTATTATGCCAACCATCAGGTGCCCGACGAGATCGTCGCGCAGGATTTTGCCGAAGATAAGCTGTTAGAGGAATATTTCCGCGGGAAATATTCCAAAAACGTGGCGGTAACGCTGCCCAAGCAGGGGGTGCGCCGCCAACTCGTGGAGATGGCGGAAAGCAACGCGCGCGAGTACCTGGAAAAGGCGGTGGATAAAATACGCCACAAAGAGGATATGACGGTGAACGCCTGCAAGCGCTTGCAGGAAGTTTTGGGGCTTTCTCGCTATCCGCGCAGGATGGAGTGTTACGATATTTCCAACATCAGCGGCGTGGATAAGGTCGGCTCGATGGTCGTGTTCATCGACGGCGAGGCGGACCGCCAGAGCTATCGCAGGTTCCGCATCAAGACGGTGGAGGGCGCGAACGACTTCGCAAGTTTGCAGGAAGTGCTCGCAAGGCGGCTCGCAAAGCTGGGCACGGACGAGGAAGAGCGGTTCGAAAAGCCCGACCTCATCATCATCGACGGCGGCAAAGGGCAGCTTTCGGCAGTCAAAGAGATATTCGACGAGAAGGGCGTTACGGACATCGACCTGATCTCTTTGGCAAAGAGGGAAGAGGAAATATTCACGCTGCATTCCGATGAGAGCGTGCTTCTCGGCAGGCGCGACTACTGCCTGCAAATGCTGCAAAGGATCCGCGACGAGGCGCACCGTTTCGCCATCACATACTTCCGCAATATTCACAGCAAAAACGCTCTCTCTTCCGTCCTGACGGAAATAGACGGGATTGGCAAGGCAAAAAGGCGGGCGCTGATGGACAGATTCGGCACGCTCGACAGGATCATGCGCGCGAGCGCAGAAGAGCTTGCGTCCGTCAGCGGCATCAGTGCAGGCCTTGCACGGCAGATAAAAGATTATTTTGAGGAAAAACTGTAACTATGGCTCTTTCATACGGACTCATTCTTTCCGACTTCGACGGTACGCTCAGGATGTCGAAGGGCGGCATTTCCGAAGGCAACGTGCGCGCGATCAAAGATTTCGTTACGGCGGGCGGCGTTTTCGCCTTCTGTACGGGGCGGATGCTCTCTTCCATCATGCCTTATGCGAAAAATTTGGGGCTGGAAGGGCTGATCGTCGCCTATCAGGGCGCGGTCATCGCAGATATTGCGAGCGGCAGGCTTTTGCGCGACGTGCGCATGGATACGGAAGGCGCCGCGCAGGTGTGTGCTTATTTGCAGTCGCTCGGGCGGCATATCCATGTGTACGACGGCGACGATGTGTACATGAACCGCGACGACGATTTCAAACGCTATTACGAAGATGTGTGCGGCGTTCGCGGCATACTTACGGGCGAGGACATCGCGTCCTTCGTGCGGGATAAAAAGATCTGCCCGCAGAAGGTGCTCGCCATGAACGCGGCGGAAGAAAACGCGGCGGTCTGCGAAAAGGTAAAAGCTCTTTTCGGTAAGCGCTATGAAGTCACGTCCAGCTCGGAATTTTTGGTCGAGGCGACGAGCTTCGGCTGCAACAAGGGCGAGGCGCTTTCCTTCCTTTCGGAATACTATAAAATCCCGAGGGAAAAGACGATCGCCGTAGGCGACAACTATAACGATATACCCATGATACGCGCGGCGGGGTTGGGCGTTGCCGTCGCCAACGGGGTGGAAAAGCTGAAAGAAGCCGCGGGATTCGTCACAAAAACCTGCGACGAAGACGGCGTTGCATACGTCATCAGAAAATTCGGTTTGGGGGAAAACATATGAGCGATCAGGAAGTTATACTGCTGGATAATTTTTGCAGCGACCTCGGGCTTGAGATCGTATTTGCGGGCAGGGGAAGAGTCACGCTTTCCTCTTACAGCGTCACGCGGCCGGGGCTGCAGCTTGCAGGCTTTTTCAAATATTTCGATTCCACGCGCATTCTCGTGCTCGGCAATACCGAGTACGAATTTTTGCGCTCGCTCCCGGTGGAAGTGCGGCAGGAACGGCTTGCCAAGCTGCTTTCGTACAAAGATATTCCGTGCATCATCCTTTCGCGCGATCTGCCCGTATTGCACGAGCTGATAGAAGAGGCTCGGAAGACGGGCTGCCCGATCGTGCGGACGGATAAAGTTACCACGGCGGTCATGAACGACCTGTTCTTCTACCTGAACGAAAAACTCGCCCCGCAGACGAGCATGCACGGCGTTCTGATGGATATTTCGGGCGTGGGGATACTGCTTACGGGGCACAGCGGCATCGGCAAGAGCGAAACGGCGATGGAACTGATCAAGCGCGGGCACAGGCTCGTCGCCGACGACAGCGTCATCGTAAAGCGCGTGGCGGGCGATCTGATCGGTTCTTCTCCCGAAATGATCCGCTATTTCATGGAACTGCGCGGTATCGGCATCATCAACATCAAAAACATGTACGGCTCGGGTTCCGTGCTCGACCGCAAAGAGATAGAGCTTGTGGTGGAGCTTGAAAATTGGGACGAGGAGAAGGTATACGACCGCCTCGGCGACGGCTCGCAGTACGAGACGATCCTCGGCGTAAAGGTGCCGAAACACACCATACCCGTAAAGCCCGGGCGGAACCTGTCCATCATCATCGAGGTCGCCGCGCGCAATTTCAGGCTGAAAAGCATGGGCTACGACGCGGCGCAGGAATTGATAGGAAGGACCATCGGAAGATAAATAACAAAACAAAAAGGGAGCAAGGCTTTGCGCTTTGCTCCCTTTTGCGTTTGTTCAATGTTTTTCTTCCTCGCGGATGGCGGGGTTTTCTTTGTCTTCTTTCACTTTTTTCGGCAGGAATGCGATGACGACGATGACGATCGCGGCGATGGGCGCGGCGATCGCAAGCGCGGCAAAAAAGTAGGACGAAGCCGCAAGGTACATCACCGCCGCAAAAATGCCGAACAGCATTAAGAATATGCCCATCAACAGCAGGTACAGCTTTCTCATGGCACACCTCGTTTTTTTTCAGTATAGCACAAAAGAGAGACATTGTCAATCACTGAATAACAGTTGGAAGAGAGAGTGAAAGATCGCGCGCAGTCTTAAAATCGATCCGCCGGAATATAATACACTGTATGCGTGCAAAGAAAAAATGGCTGACCGCGGCGCTTTCGTTCCTGCTTGCGGCGCTTGCGGCTTTTTGTTTTATATTCGCCTATCCCGCGCTGACGCGCCCGAAGGCGGCGCCCTCCGCGGGGTACAGGGGCGTACTGCGCCTTTGGCACATCGACGGGTTCGAAGGCGGCAAGGGTTCGCGCGCGTCATTCCTGCAAAGGGAGGCGCGCTCGTTCGAAGAAAAAAACGAGGGGCTCCTCGTCATGATCACCGTGCATACGCCCGAAAGCGCGCGCATTGCGATCGAGGGCGGCAGCGTGCCCGACATGCTCTCTTTCAGCGGCGAATGCGGCTTTGCCGCCGATATCGCGCGCCCATTGGAAAAATACGAGTGCGCCGCCGCCTCGCTCGGTTCGAAGACTTACGCCGTCCCATGGTGCAGGGGCGGGTATATGCTCTTCACCGCCGACGGCGATTTTTCAGACGTATCGGCGGAAAATACAGTTATCTCCGAAGGGAAGGGCGGTTTTGCCGTTGCCGCCGCCGCTTTGGAAGGACTGCGCGGCGATTTTGCCGTTCTTCCGTCCGTACAGGCGTATACCGCACTCATCGGCGGAAAGTATAAATATATGCTCGGCACACAGCGCGATGTGCAGCGCTTTGCGACGAGGCAGTTCTCCATACAGGCAAAGCCGCTCGGGCAGTTTTGCGATCTCTGGCAGTATATAGCCGTGTGTGCGGGCGACGCGCAAACGTACAACGCCTGCCTCGACTTTGTATCCCTGCTCCTGTCGCCTAAGGTGCAGAGCGGGCTTTCCGCAATAGGGATGCTCAGCCCGTATTTTTCCGTATATAAAGGGGAAGGGGGCGCGCTCGCGGCGCTCGAAGAGGTATCGCCCGCCTGTTCCTTCCCCGCGTTTGCAGATATTTCCGCAAGGCAGACGTTTGCGGAATTGGCGGCGCAGGTTTTAAAGGGGGACGAAAACGGCGCAAAAAATTTGCGAAATTATCTCGTATAGATTTGTAAAAACCGCGCGTTTGTAGTAAAATATAGGGGAGATAAAAATGGGGGATATTTTCTCGCTGGTAGCGGAACAAGCGAAAGGGTGCGGCGCGGAAAGAGAGTTCTCTCTCGCCGCGCATACGACGATGGGCATAGGCGGCAACGCGCCGCTGTGTCTTCGGCCGCAAAGCGTAGGCGCGGCGGTAAATGCCGTGCGCGTCCTGCAAAAATACGGCGTTCCGTACATCGCTCTGGGGGCGGGGGCAAACGTTCTCGCGTCCGATAAAGGCTTTTGCGGCGCCGTCATTTCTACCGATAAACTCAGCGCCGTTACGGCGGAAGAAGATATCGTATACGCCGAAAGCGGCGTGCGCATGGCGCGGCTCTTGCGGGTGCTAGCGGAGAGCGGATTGGGCGGCTTTGCGTTTATGGCGGGTATCCCCGCGAGCGTGGGCGGCGCGGTGTACATGAACGCGGGAACGGCGCGCGGGCACTTCGGCGACGGCGTGCTGTCCGTCACGGCGATCGACGAAAAGGGCGTTTTGCGCGAATTTTCCAAGGAAGAATGCGCCTTCGAATACAAACATACCGCCTTTACGGGGAAGGGGCAGCTGATATTGTCGGCAAGGCTTGCCGCAAAGTATTGCTGCCGCGCGCGGGCATTGGAAGACATCAGAGAAGTGCTTGCCGAAAGGGAGCGCCTGCCGAAAGGCAAGAGCATGGGATGCGTATTCAAGAACCCCGAGGGGATATCTGCCGGGGCGCTCATCGAACGGGCGGGCATGAAGGGCGCGCGCGAAGGCGGCGCGTTCATTTCCGAGCGGCATGCAAATTTTATCATAAACGGCGGGAATGCCACCGCCGGGGACGTGCGCGCACTCATAGAGCGCGTGAAAAGCGCCGTTTTGAAGAGTTCGGGCGTTTTGCTTACGGAAGAGATAGAGTACATAGGAGATGATTGAATGCTATTGACGGGCGATTACCACACACACACCACATACAGCCACGGCAAGGGGACCGTTCTCGAAAACGCGCTTGCCGCCAAGGAAAAGGGGCTGAAAGAGATCGCCATAACCGACCACGGATTCGAGCAGATGGCGTTCGGCATCAAGCGCAAAAAGGTGCCGCAGCTCATCAAAGACTGCCGCGAGGCGACCGAAAAGACGGGCGTGAAGGTATACGTCGGCATGGAGGCAAACCTCTGCGACGAATTCGGGCGGACGGATATGACCGTAAACGACTACAAAGATTTTGACGTGTTCCTGATGGGGATACACCGTTTCGTCAAGTTTACGCGGTTCAAAGATTTTTGGAATATGTTCTTCGTGAACTTCTTTTATACCATCCTTAAAAAGGAAGGCAGCAAAAGCCTGATGCGCTACAATACGCGCGCTTATATCAACAGCATCGAAAAGTATCCGATAGACGCCGTTACGCACCTGAATTTTCTGTGCTTTTGCGACGTTGCGGAAGTCGCCAAAGCCGCGCGCGACAACGGCACTTATATCGAACTGAACGCAAAAAAGGTGCACCTTTCCGACGAACAGTTGGAAAAGGTCGAGGCGACGGGCGTGCGGTTTATCGTAGATTCCGACGCGCATTCGCCGGACAGGGTGGGCGACACGAAGATCGTGGACGACATTCTTTCCCGCGTGGCGGTGCCGCGCGAGCGCATCGACAACATCGACGGCAGAACGCCCCGTTTCCGTTTTGCAGAATTTAAAGAGAAGAATTTATAAAAAAGAGCGAGTATGAACAATTTTACGGGCGAGATCAAGCGCGAGATCATGAAAAACGGATTGGAAAACGCCTGCTGCAAGACGGCTGCGCTTTCCGCATTCCTTCGCACGACGGGCAGCGTGATCCGTTCGGGCAGCGAGATCGGCTTCGAATTCGTTACCGAAAGCGAAGACGTAGCCGCGTTTTTCATCGAGATCCTCGAACAGCTGTACGGCGCGGAGCTGAAAGTCGTCGAGGCGGAAACGGACGCAAGGCGCGGGCGCGACAGGCTTACGTTTCAGTGCCTTTCGGACAAGTCGCTGTATATCCTTGCGCAGCTCGGCATTGCGGAGCGCGGCGAGGGCAGCGTAGAACTTCGGCTGAACGTGGACAAGTACGTCGTAGAGAATGCCTGCTGCGAAGTGGCGTGGATAAAGGGTGCGTTTTTGGGCAGCGGCAGCTGTATCCTGCCGAAAATGGACGAAACGCGCTCGGGCTACCATCTCGAGATCGTGTTTTCCAACAAATTTCTTGCGGACGACTGTTGCGAACTTTTGGCGCTGCACGAAATTTTGGCGAGATGCGTGCAGAGAAAGGGCTCTTACGTCGTGTACCTGAAAAGCCGCGAAAGCATATCGGATTTTTTGTTCCTTACGGGCGCGGAGGGCGCGCTCGCAAAGCTCAACCGCCTTGCGGATAAAAAGGACGAAAAGAACCGTATCAACCGCGTGGCAAACTGCCTGCAAAAAAATTACGACAAGAGCGTGCTCGCTTCCGTAAAGCAGATTCGGGCGATCGAGCGGATAGACGCGCTTGTCGGGCTTTCCGAGTTGGACGACGCTCTCCGCGAAACGGCGGCTGCGCGGCTTGCAGACAAAGAGGCGTCGCTCAAAGAGCTTTCTGAGCGGCTGAATATTTCCAAGAGCTGCCTCAACCACAGGCTGAGAAAGCTCGTAAAACTTGCGGATGAACTCGAAGGGGAGGAATAGAGTATGGATAAGGCGAAATTCATCTACAAAAAAAATGACTACAACGCTTACGACGCGCAGCGCATCGTTTTCGAGGCTTGCAAGTACAAGAGCGAAATTATGGTGGAGGGCGGAGGCAAGCGCGCCAACGCCAAGAGCATCATCGGGCTCGTTTCGATGAAATTCGTCGGGGGCGAAGAATACATAGTTGCCGCGGAAGGGCAGGACGGCAAGGCTGCCGCCTCGGGTGTGGCAAAATTCATTGCCGAGCTGAACTGAAAAAATCATTTTTACCGTTGAGGGCGCAGTGCGCCCTTTTTCGGGCATAACGCGCTTTTTATGTGCGTGTAAGAATACGTTGAGGATAAAAGAATATGGCGGATTTTGTGCATTTGCATCTTCATACCGAATACAGCCTGCTTGACGGGGCGTGCAAAGTAGACGACCTCGTCGACCACTGCGTCAAAAACGGCGTCAAGGCGCTCGCGATCACCGACCACGGGAATATGTACGCAACGCTGTATTTTGCGGAGCTTTGCAAAAAGAACAATATTCAGGCGATCATCGGCTGCGAAATGTACATGACGCAGGATCTTACCGTCAAGGATAACACGAGCGACTTCGAGCACCTTATTTTGCTCGCCAAAAACAAGAAGGGATATAAAAATCTCGTCAAACTCGATTCCATCGCCTATGTGGACGGTTTTTATTATAAGCCGAGGATCGATTACAAGACGCTCAAAGAACACAGCGAAGGGCTTGTGTGCCTTTCCGCCTGCCTTGCGGGGCGCATTCCGAAGCTGTTGCTGAAAGGGGACTACGAGGGAGCGAAGCAGACGGCGCTCGAGCTGAAAGAGACCTTCGGCGATGATTTTTATATCGAAATTCAGGACCATGGATTGGAAGAGCAGAGGCGCGTGCTGCCGCTGCTGTTGCAGCTTGCCAAAGAGCTCGACATTCAGCCCGTCGCCACCAACGACGTGCATTATATACGCAAAGAAGATTGGGAGATGCAGGACGTGCTCATGTGCATTCAGATGAAGCGCACGATAGACGATCCCAAGCGCATGAAGTTCGGCTCTCAGGAATTTTACTTCAAGACGCCCGAAGAAATGGAAGCGCTCTTTTCGTATGTGCCCGAGGCGATATCGAACACCGTCGTCATTGCGAACAAATGCGCGGAAGAGCCCTGTTTCGACCTGAAAGACAACGGCGATCCCATCAAAGACAAATCGCTCATCCCGGGATATACGCCCGAGGACGGTTCCGATCCGAAAGACTATCTTACAAAACTTACGTGGGAGGGGCTGAAAAAACGGTACGGCGAGATCACAGAGGCGGTAAAAAAGAGGGCGGATTATGAGCTGGGCATCATACTCGGCATGGGCTTTGCGGAGTACTACCTCATCGTCATGGACTTTATTCAGTGGTCCAAGCGCCACGGCATACCCGTAGGGCCGGGAAGGGGCAGCGGCGCGGCGAGCATCGTCGCCTATGCCGTCGGCATCACGGACATCGATCCGCTCAAATACGACCTGTTCTTCGAGCGGTTTTTGAACCCCGACCGCGTTACCATGCCCGACTTCGACGTCGACTTCTGTAACGAGCGCCGCCCCGAAGTCATCGAATACGTCCGCAATAAATATCATCCGGAAAATGTCGCGCAGATCGTAACCTTCGGTACTTTGGCGTCGAAAGCGGCAATTAAGGACGTTGGCAGAGTACTGCGCGTGCCGTATTCCGAAACGGACCGCGTGACTAAGATCATGGACGGGAAGTCCACGATATCCGAACTTTTGGGCAGAAAGATACCCGTCATCATGAAAAAGCTCGAAGATCCGTCTGTTGCCGAGGACAAGAAGGAAGAACTCAGAAAGACGCTGGACGAGCAGGAAAAGAAGAAAAACAACGAGTTTATCGAGTTGTACGAAACGGACGAAACGCTGCGAAGAGTCATCGATATGTCGCTGCGGCTGGAAGGAATGCCGCGCAACACGTCCATGCATGCGGCGGGCGTTGTCATATGCCGCAAACCCATCGCGGAGGCGGTGCCGCTTTCGCGCAACGGGGAGGACATCACCACGCAGTTCGACATGAAGGAAGTGGAGTCCATCGGCATGCTGAAAATGGACTTTCTGGCGCTGACGACGCTCACCGATATCAAGAAGGCGTGCGATTATATTTTGGAAGACACGGGCGTAGAGATCGACTTCAACGCGCTCGGTTATAACAATCCCGAGGCATACGCGCTCATCTCCGAAGGGGATACAGACGCCGTGTTCCAACTCGAACAAGGCGGCATGAAGCGGTTCATGAAAGACCTCAAACCCGACTGCCTCGAAGACATCATCGCGGGCGTCGCGCTGTACCGCCCCGGCCCGATGGCATACATCCCCACCTATATCGAGAACAAGCTGAATCCTTCCAAGGTCAAATACGATACGCCCCTGTTGGAGCATATCCTGAAAGTTACTTACGGCGTCATCATCTATCAGGAGCAGGTCATGCAGATCTTCCAAGACCTTGCCGGCTTTTCGCTCGGGCAGGCAGACCTCGTTCGCCGCGCGATGGGTAAAAAGAACAAAGCCGAACTGATGGCTCAGAAGGAAAAATTCATTTCGGGCAACATCGCCGAAGGGGGCAACATCGAAGGTGCCGTCAGCCGCGGCGTGCCCAAGGAAGTCGCAGCAAAGGTGTTCGGCGATATGGAAAGCTTTGCGAGCTACGCCTTCAACAAGGCGCACGCGACCTGTTACGCGGTCCTCGCTTACCGCACGGCATACCTGAAGCGGTTCTATCCGAAAGAATTTATGGCGGCGATCCTCAACAATCGCATTGAAAAGATCGAGGAAGTTACCAAATATATTCTGTATTTGAAAGAAAAAAATATCTCCGTGCTGCCGCCCGACGTAAACAAGAGCAAGGCGTATTTCTCGGTGCAGGGGGATGCCGTCCGCTTCGGTCTGAGCGCGCTCAAAGGCGTGGGAGTGGGGGCTACCGAAAAGATCATCGAGGAGCGCAACGAACACGGAGAGTTCAAAAACTTTCCCGACTTTGTTTTCCGCTGTGCGGCGCTCTTGAACAAGCGCATGTTGGAAGGGCTGATATCTGCGGGCGCGTTCGATTGTTTCGGCGTGCGGCGTTCACAATTGCTCGCCGTATACGAAAGCGTGCTTGACAGGGCGAACAAGATCAATAAACAGAAGTTGAGCATGCAGATGAGCCTTTTCGGTGACATCATTGAAGAGGACGTGACGGATATAACCTATCCCAACATCCCCGAGCTTGAAAACAACGATAAACTCGCCCGCGAAAAGGCGGTGCTCGGCGTATACGTCAGCGGGCATCCCTTCGAAGGATATATGCACGCGTTCAAAGACTGCTCTTTCTCCTGCCAATCGATGCAAAATTATGAGGAAGACGAAGAGGGGCGCAGAACGTATCCCGACCAGACGGACGGCGCGTCCGTTACGATGGGCGGCATCATCGGCACGTTCAAGAAAATAACGACTCGTTCGGGTACGCAGATGGCATTCATCACGGTAGAGGATCTGTACGGGAGCATAGAATGCGTGGCTTTCCCCAATGTGTACGACCGTATAAAACACGTCGTCTTAACGGATAAGATCGTGTATCTTACGGGCAAGATGCAGCTCGACAGCGACAAGGCGCCCGTCATCATACTCGATACGATGAAGGAATACGACGGAAACGCCGCCCCCGTGCAGAGTGCCGCCGCAACGCCTGCAAAACCCGCAGAGCACGCGCTTTGGCTGAACGCGAGCGCCCTTTCCGACGAGGAGTTCGAAGACTTCGTGGCGCTTTTTTCGCACTATGCCGAGGGAAAGACGACGGTCAAAATAAAGAGAGGTTCACAGCGCTACAAGCTGACCGGCGTGAACGACTGCCGCGGTCTGCGTGAAGAACTTTTTCTGTATTTGGACGAAAAAGACGTGGTTTTGGTATAATCTCCCCAAAATTGCGAAAAATGAACGTTTCGCCAAATTTTTTGCGCATGGCGTGAAAACACTTTTGTTTTTTTTGCAAATCTGTTATAATGGGCAGGCATACGGATAAATTTTACAAGGGGCATTGCGCCTCGTTTGGAGGAACTTGTTATGAAGAGGATCGGTGTTTTGACGAGCGGCGGCGACGCGCCCGGCATGAACGCCTGCATCAGGGCAGTCGTTAGGACGGCAAAATATTTCGGCATGGACGTTTTCGGTATCCATCAAGGATATGCCGGGCTGATCAATGACGACATGGAAGAAATGGGGATGCGAAGCGTTTCCGATATCGTCCAGCGCGGCGGCACCATGCTCAGAACTGCGCGTTGCGTCGAAATGTATACGGTGGAAGGACAAAAACAGGCGGTAAAAACGCTGAATGATCACGGTATAGAAGGTCTTGTGGTCATCGGCGGCGACGGCTCTTTCAAGGGTGCGAAATGTCTGAGCGAGGGTTACGGCATTCCTACCATCGGCATTCCCGGCACCATCGATAACGACCTCGAATATACCGACTATACCCTCGGGTTCGATACGGCTGTGAATACCTGCCTTGACATCATCAATAAACTGCGCGACACGATGACCTCGCACGAGCGCATCAGCGTCGTGGAAGTTATGGGCAGGCGTTGCGGCGATATTGCCCTGTATTCCGGTATCGCAAGCGGTGCGGAGATCATCGTCGTGCCCGAAATTTCTTACGATATGGAAGATATCGTTCTGCGCATCAACAGGAGCCGCGCGAACGGCAAGCACTCCAACATCATTATTTTGGCGGAGGGCGTTTCCACCAGCGAAGAGTTTTCCAAAAAGCTGCAGTCCATGACGACTTATTCCGTGCGCGGCACGACCATCGGTCACGTTCAGCGCGGCGGCTCGCCTTCCATGGCGGACAGGATGCTCGCGGCGCAGTTCGGCAACAAAGCGGTGCGCCTGCTCAAAGACGGCATCGGAAACCGCGTCGTCGGTATTCATAAGAACGAGATCATCGACCTCGATATTATCGAGGCGGTCAGCATGAAAAAGAAGTTCAATTACGAGCTTTACGAAACCTTGCAGATGATCTCTATGTAGTGAATGAGCGGAAAATGCGTCTGTCTTTCGGCAGGCGCCTTTTTTACGATTATGCAGGCAAAAAAATTCAAAAAAATCGCAAAAAATGTGAAAAAATTTCCAAATTAGTCTTGAAATAATCTGCGATGTGTAATATAATATTTAAGAGACAGAGTCGGGTGCGGCGCTTGCGCAAAAAGTATGCCGCGCGAATCAAAATTACTTTTTAGTCTATACTAAAAGGAGTTACGAAAATGATCCTTACTGTTTGCCTGAATCCTTGTACCGACGTCACCATTGAGGTGGATGCGCTGAGCATCGGGAAACTCAACCACGTCAAAAACAAAACGCTTAGCTTTACCGGCAAGGCGCTGAACGTCGCCATCGGCGTTGCACGATTGCACGGCAAAAGTCAGGCAACCGGTTTTATGTATAATGAAAACGGTTCCCTCTTTGAACAGGCGCTCGACAGGGAAGGAGTGCCCAGCGTATTTATTTGGAACAGGGGGCGCGTCCGCGAAAATTATAAATTCATCGACAATAAATCTATGCTCACGGAAGTGAACGATGTGGGTGAGCCGATCGCGGAAAATAAACAGGCTGAGCTGATAGAACTTGTATCCAATCTGAGCCGCCAAAGCGATGTGGTCGTGATCTCCGGCAGTTTGCCCCGCGGCGTGGAGAGCGAATATTATATCCGCCTTTTCGATGCCGTGCCTGAGGGTAAGCTGAAAGTAGCCGACTGCGACGGGCCGCGCCTTCTTTCCGCTTTGCAGGCGGGGATGGATCTCGTTAAGCCGAACAAAGACGAACTGCAGAATACGCTCGGGTTGGAATTCCGTTCGAGGGACGAGCTGTTAAAGGGGTGTTGTTCGCTTATCGACAAGGGAGCGAAGCGCGTGCTTTTGTCTCTCGGAAAGCGCGGAGCCATCATTACGGACGGTTCGAAAAACTATTATTGCCGCAGCATCAACGTGGCGGTGAATTCGACGGTGGGCGCTGGCGACGGTATGCTTGCCGCTGCATCGATATTGCTTGAACAGGGTGCGGATCTTCCCGATATCCTGCGCGCGGGCGTTGCCGCGGGAACGGCGACCGTCACCACGTTCGGGCAGATCTCGTTTACGAAAGAAAAGTACGACGAGATTTTTGCCAACCTTACGGTAGAGGAGTTCAAATAAAATTTTGATCACGGTATCCGACGTAAAAAAGGACGAAGAAGTAAAAGCCATCATGTATATGGCGGAAAACCAGATCGAGGCGCTCGGCTTTACCGAGCATTCGGTCCGGCATTCGGGCATCGTCAGCAAATGGGCGGGCGATATCCTGCGGGATGTGGGTGCGGACGAACACAGAGTCGAACTCGCTAAAATTGCGGGGTATCTGCACGACATAGGCAACAGCATCAACCGCTATAATCACGCGCAGAGCGGCGCGATCTTGGCGTATAAAATACTCACGCGCATGGGGATGCCTTATATGGACGCCGCCGAAGTGATGATGGCGATCGGCAATCATGACGAGCGCGAGGGGCTGCCCGTAAGCGATATCACTTCCGCGCTCATACTTGCAGACAAGGCGGACGTGCACAAGAGCCGCGTGCGCGCCAATACGACGCGCGTGAGCATGGAAAATCTGAACATCCACGACCGCGTGAACCTCGCGGCGGAAAAATCTTTGGTCTATGTGAATAAAGAGGCGGGCGAAGTCGTCCTCGATATCGTCATCGATACCGAAAAGTGTCCCGTCATGGACTACTTTGAAATTTACTTCGGAAGGATGCAGCTTTGCAGGCGCGCCGCCGACTTTTTAGGTAAAAAATTCGTGCTCGTCATCAACGGCGTTCGGTTGTTGTAACCGATAACGAGCGAGATAAATTTTTGATAAAAACCATGAAAGAGCCCCGCCCGATAAAACATCGGGCGGGGCAGTATTTTTGTAGTCGGTCCGCGCGCGGCGCTTTACGGCGTGCGCCCGTCAGGCTACCCTGCGCGATTCGATATAATAATTCCAACGCTGCGAGGATATCGGTTCGATGACGGCATGATCGGTGGCTGTATGCAGGATATAATTGTCGCCGAGATACAGCGCGACATGCCCGATGCGCTCCACGCCCGTCTTGTTATAGCGAGTCGAATTGGTGAAAAACATGAGGTCGCCGCGTTTTAGGTCCTTTTTGGCAACATGTTTGCCCTGAACGACCTGTGTACGCGTCGTAACGTCTAAAATGACGCCCGCGCCGTAGTAGTAAATGTACTGCATCAAAGAAGAACAGTCGTACTTCGAAGCGTCGAAGCTTTTAAGGAAGTTTCCTCTGCCGTCATGCAAGCGCACGGCGCCGTAAACATAGGGGTGCCCGAGCAGTGCATATCCCTCTGTGATGATCTTTTCGATCGTTTCGTCAATTTCGTGTTCCATTTCGTAAAGTTCGGTGTACGAACTGCTCGCGCTGACGTAAGCCGTCTTGCTCCTGAATTCGGTGATGTACCATCCGTCTGTTTTGCCCTTATAGACGAGCATATCGTTCTTATCGAGCGAACCGAGGGGAGTGTAATTCGTCCCCGGACCGCTTCTTACGTTCAGCCCGCTCGTTTTGGCGCGGATGTATTGGCTGCCGCGCTTTTTTTCCTCGTCCTCATCGACTATATCGTCTGCGGGCGTATTATCGTCTTCTTCCTCATCGGGAGGAAGCGCATCGGGCAGGTCAGCAGGCGGAAGCTCTTCTTCCGGATCGCCCGGTAATACGGGCGGTAGAACAGCATCGGGCTGTTCCGAATCGGGGTAGCCGCCGGCTCCGCCGTCGGGCAGAGGATCGCTTGATTCCACGCGGTGTTTGAGTGCCTGTGCCGCCGCCAGATAAGCTAAAAAACCGGATGCCGTCATTGCAACGGCAAGGAATAAAGATGCAAATGTCAGTATAAATTTTTTCATATCTCTTACCTCCGCCGTATATAATAGCGGAAGTTTGTGAAAAAATCAACAAAAAAATTTTGCCATAACTGCCATTCTAATGTATTTTTACAGTACTATGCGTGACATAATTCGCTAAAATACATTATTTTTCCTACGGTTGGGTGATTTGACAAAAATTCGCATACATTATATAATTTTAAGAAAACAACAAAGGAGCGGAACGGAATGACGTGGTGGATTTGGGTGCTTATTGCGCTTGGCTTTGCAGTGCTGTTGTTTGTCGTTTCCGGTGTGGTGGCCGGGCATTTGGCGGTACATAAAATTTACGGCAGGCGATATAACGGAAACCCGAATTTAAAATATTTTTCCGCGGACGACTTTCCCGGTCTTTTCACGGTACCGATCTCTTTTATGTCGGGCGGAACCGAACTGCACGGCTATATTTACACATACGGCGCACGCCTTTCGGTTGCAAGGGAGACGGCAGACCGTGCGGGTGCGCCGAAAGGGCTGGTCGTTTTTTCGCACGGATTCGGCGCAGGGCACACTTCCTATACGACGGAGATCGCCGCGCTCGCGCGGGCGGGTTTTGCCGTTCTCGCTTTTGACAATACCGGCTGTATGTCGAGCGGGGGAAATTCCCTGCTCGGTTTCGACAGGGGCGTTTTGGATTTGTTGGCGGCCATGTCGTTTGCGGAGAATGACGAAAGGCTGAATGGATTGAAAATCGCCCTCGTCGGACATTCGTGGGGCGCCTTTTCGGTTATGAACGCGTTTCCGTTGGCAAAGAATGTCCGCTGCGCCGTGGCGATGTGCGGGTTCGTGTGCGGGGCAGACGTGCTCGCGCAGAACGTTTTCGGCAGGTTTGCGCCGCTTCGATGGCTCATGTCTTTTGCGATACGCTGTAAAAGCCGCGCCGTGTTCGGAAAGGCGGCGAATTTCCGTTCGGACCGTTCCTTGAAGGGTATAAACCGCCCCGTATACCTGTTGTACGGGAAAAAGGATACAATCGTTCGCTTTCGTTGGAACGGCAAAAAGATGGCAAAAGCTATGCGCGGCGAACCGTCTGTAAAAGTGCGCCTGTTTGAAAATAAGGGGCACAACGTGTACCTTACGGAGAATGCAGAAAACAAAATGCATGCAGTTTTCGGCGCCATTGCAAAGACCGCAAAGAAGGACAAGGCTCGTGCCGCAGCCATGTATAAAGAGGTCGACTACCCCGCGATAACGGAAGAAGACGGCGAAGTCATGGAAAGTATCGTCGGCTTTATCGAAGAAAATTTATAAGATAAAAGCGCTCGCCTATGTTTTGCCGGGGCGAGCTTTTTTTGCTCTTATTGAAAGTGCTGAAATTTTATGATATAATGAATATATAAATATTCCTAAAGGGTATAAAATATGGTGAGCGGATTTTTCGGATTGTTTTTCAAGAGGTTGTTCGGGGCGAGGGAGCAATACATGGCGCTTTCCGTGCAGAACGCACAAGAGAGCAAACGGCTTGGCGTGATGAGTATCGTGTCCGCATGTCTAGGGACCGTGCTTACCGTCGCTTTTGTCGTTTTTGGTTCTCTCTGTACCGACAATTTTCTCAGCGTGCGCGCAGGAGACGGCGAGCCGAGGTTTCCCGTACTTTCTTTGATCGGGATAATTGCCTTTTTCGGCATAGCCGTAATTCTTTACTGCTCGCTTGTGCTCCGTTCCCTCTCTTATGCGGTCTATCAACGCAAGCTGAATGCGCTGGGTATCGGCAAGGCTGCGTTGGCAGTCAGCCTTACGGCTGTTTTCGCCACGCTCAGCGCATCGGTCATAATCATATTAGTAATAGCGGGGTAATTTACGGAATGCGGTACATCTGTAAGTATCATTCGCCGCTCGGCGGCATTACGCTTGCAAGCGACGGAGCCGCGTTGACGGGTTTGTGGTTCGACGGGCAGAAATATTTTGCCGCAGGACTTGCCAAAGAGCATACGGAAAAAGAACTGCCCGTCTTCGCCGAGGCGCGCGAATGGCTGGATGTTTACTTTTCGGGCAAGGAGCCCGCATTCACGCCGCCGCTTTCACTGCGCGGCTGTTCAGATTTCCGCAGAAGGATTTGGGAAATATTGCTTGCGATACCTTACGGGCAGACCGTTACATACGGGCAGATCGCAAAGCGGCTGGAAAGCGAAACGGGCAAAAGGGTATCCGCGCAGGCTGTCGGCGGGGCGGTCGGGCACAACCGCATATCGATCATCATACCCTGTCATCGCGTCGTTGCGTCGGACGGGAGCCTCACGGGGTACGCGGGCGGTATCGATAAAAAAAGCGCCCTCCTGAAAACGGAGGGCGCGGATATGAGCGGTCTTTTTGTCCCGAAAAAGGGGACGGCGCTTTGAATCAAGTTGTTTTGTACGAAGGTGCATTGTTTTTCTTACGGTATGCAGTCGGCTGTATGCCGTATTTTTTTGTAAAGATCTTTGAAAATTGTACGCAGTCGAGATATCCGACCGATTCCGCTATCGATTTGACGGGCAGGGCGGTTTGTGTTAAAAGCTGAGCCGCTTTTTGCAGGCGCATTTGCATCAAATATTCTTTTAAGGAAAGTTTGTTGACCGAATAAAAAACCTGAAACAAATACGAATGGCTGTAAAAAAGCATCTGGCATATGGTGTTTACGTTGAAGTTCGGATCGAAGTAATTCGCATCGATACACCTTTTGATCTGGGCGGCGAGCAAATGTTTCGCGTTTGCGTCGCGCGGGGCAGCGTCTTGCGTTTCCCGATTTATATGTGCCGCGATCTTATACAGGGCAGACATCATGAAAAGGTTTGCCGCGTCGTTGGTGTCGTACAGCGCTTGGATCAGTTCTCCGAAACTGTCCGCTATATCCTGCGCATTTTGCTCGATATGGCGCACGGGGTGCTGTTCGTCAAAGCCGAGCGAATTAAAAAATCCGTCGACCGCACTCCCTTCCATCGTAAAAAAAACATATTTCCACGGTTCGTTCTCGTTCGGGGCGTAACATTTATCTTCATTGCAGGGTATATAGAAACAATCGCCCGCGCCGAGGTCGTAGCGTTTGCCTCCTAATTCGAGAAAGCCTTTCCCGTCCAATACGAAGTGAAGGGTTGAATGCGTGGTGCGGTAATGCTGAAAATAGCCCTTTAAGGTATTAAAGTCGTTAAAACCGACGTCGATGATATGGAATCGCTCGTCGGGAACGGAATTTGTCCGCACCCAATTGACGTTTATGGGTAAGAGCAGTTTTTTCAATCGTGTGCCCCCGATATCGCAGCGGTCCTTTGTATGTCCGCCGCGCAAGATCGTTTTCATTATAACAAAAGGACTGAAAAATATCAAGGCGAAAAACGGGCAAGTGTAAAAAAACACTATCACAGCGTCATTTTGACCATTGCAAAAATATGAGCGCGGGGCTATAATAATTTCCGATAAACATAGGAGGTGCTTTATGGACAAGCTCAGAGTGGGTGTGTGCGGTTTAGGCTGCAGAGGCTTCGTTCTTTCGAATATACTGCTTTCGATGCCGGAGGTGGATGTGCGTGCGGGGTGCGACCTGTATGATTTCCGTCGCGACCGCTTTGCTGCCGCCGTCAAAGAGAAATACGGAAAGGAGCCTTTCGTTACCGATCGGTATGAAAATATGGTCACGCACAGCGACATCGATGCCGTGCTGATCTGCGCATCGTGGGAAGCGCACGTCGACCTTGCGGTGCGTGCGATGGAAGAAGGTAAAATAACCGCGCTCGAAGTGGGCGGGGCGTATAGTCTTGATGACTGTTGGCGTTTGGTGCGCACTTACGAAAAGACGAAGACGCCCTTCTTTTTCATGGAGAATTGCTGCTACAATAAGGACGAATTGCTTGCGACTTCACTCGTCCGCGCGGGTGTGTTTGGCGATATCGTGCATTGCCATGGCTGTTATGGGCATGACCTGCGAGAAGAAGTGGCATACGGCGAAATCAACAAACATTATCGCCTTCGCAACTACCTTATGCGCAATTGCGAAAACTATCCGACGCACGAACTCGGTCCCATTGCCAAAATCCTCGGCGTAAACCGTGGAAACAGGATGCTTTCGCTTGTATCCGTCGCCTCGCGCGCGGCAGGGATGGCGCAATACATACGCGATAAAGAGGACGAAAGACTGTATAAATACGGGCGGTTCATGCAGGCTGATATCGTGAATACGATCATCCGCTGTGCCGACGGCAGTACGATCACTCTTCGCCTCGACACCACGCTCCCCCGGGTATACGACCGCGAATTTACGGTGCGGGGAACGAAGGGGTTATATATGCAGACGATCGGAGCGGTGATAGAGGAGAAAGATTGCTCGGAAGAGAAGACGATATCCGAATTTTACGGAACTGCGGCGCGCTACGAAAAGGAATATCTGCCCGACGAGTGGCTGCGTATAACCGAAAATGAGATAAAGAGCGGGCACGGCGGCATGGACGCGGTCATGCTCCGTTCGTTTGTCGGCAAAGCGCTCCGCGGCGAAGAGATGCCGCTCGACGTGTACGACGCCGCGAGCTGGATGTCGGTGAGCTGCCTTTCCGAACAGTCGATAGATATCGGCGGCGCTCCCGTTGCGATACCCGATTTCACCAACGGCAAATGGCTGATGCGGGAAAATGCGGACGTTTTTCCTCTTCCGGGTAAAACCCGGTAATCGAATGCTCATGCAGAAATTATGACGGTATTGTTTTTTGCGATCATAGCATGTATGCGCGTGATACAGTCCAATTGCAGCAAACGGGCGAGTGCATTGATCGAAGATAGGTTTCCTTGTCCGTCTTCAACTGGTTTGCTACATATTCTTGTATCGCTTTCGCATTCTTCCCTACCGTTGTGACATAAATTTATGGACACTATCTGATAGAGATAATGAACGGGCAGAAAATAAGCGTATGAGTCGGTCAAACCCATACGCTTTTCGCTATTTTTTAAGTTTATGACGCAGAACGGAAGCAAAATGAGCTAATTTTGAGTCACATCTTGACACGTTTAAAGATAATATGTTATAATATAAAAGACTTTATGCGGAGGTTTAATGTATGAATTTTGTAAGACAACTGATAAGACATATTGGCAGCTGTATCACGGCA
>CALVST010000004.1 GCA_944359365.1 uncultured Clostridia bacterium | reverse complement strand
GACGCGGCCTGTTCAAACCTGCGCGCGATGTCTCCATCGCTTTGCGGCAACAGCCCGTATCCCCGTAGTAGCCTTACTTACCGGATATTCTTTTTACGCTGTCATTATAACCCGTAAAACGGAGTTTGTCAAGCGCGCGGACAAAATTTTTTTGTTTTTTCCGCGCGACGAATCAGTCTGCCTTGCTCTCGGAACGGGCAAACTGCGAGTTATACAGATCGAAATAAAAGCCCCTCTTTTCCATCAGTTCGGCGTGCGTTCCCTGCTCTATGACGCTGCCCTTGTTCATGACGAGTATCAGGTCGGCATCGAGTATGGTCGAAAGGCGGTGCGCAACGATGAAACTCGTTCTGCCCCGCATGATCTTGCGGAAAGCCTTTTGAATGCGCATCTCCGTCATCGTGTCGATGTTGCTCGTCGCTTCGTCGAGTATGAGCATCGGGGGATCGACGAGCATCACCCGCGCGATGCACAGCAGCTGTTTCTCGCCCTGCGATATGTTCACGCTGCCCGACAGCACCGTATCGTAACCGTGTTCGAGGTTGCCGATGAAAAAGTCGCAGTACGCCGCCTTTGCCGCCGCCTCGATCTCTTCGCGCGAGGCGTGCTCCGTACCGTAGGCGATATTGTACGCGACCGTTTCCCCCGAAAGAAAACTTTCCTGCAATACCATGCCGAACAGTTTGCGGTATTCGTCGAGCGGGATATCGCGTATGTCTTCGCCGTCTACCGTGATCTTTCCCCTCTGCGGTTCGTAAAAGCGCATCAGCAGGTTGATGAGCGTGGTTTTGCCGCAACCCGTGGGGCCTACGATGGCGATCTTGCTGCCCGCTTTTACCGAAACGTTCAGGTCTTCAATGAGCGGCTTTTCGGGCGTATAGGAAAAATACACGCCCTGCATTTCCACATCGCCGCGGCAGTTTGCGATGCGTGTTTTCCCGTCCGTCCGTTCGCCCGGCTCGTCCGTGACCTCGAAGACGCGCGCCGCGGAGGCGAAGGCGTTCTGCAATTGCGTGACCACGTTGGATATTTCGTTGAAAGGTTTGGTGTATTGGTTGGCATAGCTGAGGAAAACGGACAGTTTGCCCACGGTGAACGCGCCGAGGGAAATGCTGCCCAAGGTGAGTTCGCCGCCACCGCTCAGAATGCAGAACACCGCGCCGAGCACGCCGACGAACGCCGTGATGACGGCATTGACGAATCGCGTGCTGGGGTTTGTGAGCGCGGAAGAATACTGCGCCCGCCAGCCGATCTCGTTGAGGCGGGCGTTGATCGCCTCGAACTTCTTTTCGGAATACTCCTCTTCATTGAATAAAATGACCGTTTTCTGCCCGCCGAACATCTCCTTCGTGTGCGCGGTCAGCTCGCCCTGTATGCGCATCTGCTTTTGAAAGAGTCTGAAAGTCCTCTTGGTGATGACTGCCGCAACGAACAGGGAGAGGGGCGTGAGCACGACGACCACGAGCGCGATGATGTAATTGACGACGAACATGACCACGAGCGTTGCAAGGATGGTCATGACGCCCGTAAAGAGCTGCGCCGCGCCCTGCAAAAGCCCGTCGGTGATCACGTCCACATCGTTGACGACGCGGCTCATCACGTCGCCCTGCGCGTGTGTATCCACATATTTGACCGGGGCAGCGGTCAGACTGTCGAACGCGTCGCGCCTGAGATCGCGCACAAGCTTGTAACACAGGCTGTTGACGCAGTTGTTGAGCAGTTTCTGCGACGCCGCGCCGAGCAGTACGCTCGCCGCAAAACACCCGACCATGATATATACGGTCTGAAAGTCCACCGCTCCCTTGCCGAGCATGGCATCTATCGCCTCGCCGTAGAGCACGGGGCCGATCAGCGTAAAAGCGACGTAAAATATACTGAATATGACCGCCCCGATCACATAGCCTTTGTACGGGCGGATATATGCCGTAAGCCTCTTTATGAGGCCCTTTTGCATCTTTGTTTTCTCTTTCATGCCTCTGCCCTCGTCTGCGAATCGCATATCTCGCGGTAGAGCGGGCAGCTTTCGTACAGCTCCCCGTGCCTGCCCGTGCCCGCGATCTTTCCGTCTTCGAGCACGAAAATTTTATCCGCGTTCATGATGGAAGAAGCGCGCTGAGAGATGAGAATGGTCGTCGTATTTTCAAGCGCGGCGATGTTTGCCCGCACGCGCGCGTCCGTGGCGAAGTCGAGCGCGGAACAGCTGTCGTCCAAAATGAGTATTTCGGGCTTTGCCGCAACGGCGCGGGCGATGGTCAGCCGCTGCCTTTGCCCGCCCGAAAAGTTTCTGCCGCCCTCGGCGACCTTTTCGTCCAGCCCGCCCTTTTCGTACACAAAATCATAGGCGCACGCCACTTTGAGCGCCTCGTCGAACTCTTCGTCCGTCGCTTTGTCGTTCCCCCAAAAGAGGTTGGAACGCACCGTGCCCGAAAAGAGCGCGGCGTTCTGCGGCACCACGCCGAACAAAAAGCGCAGTTCTTTCAGCGAATATTCGCGCACGTCCCTGCCGAACACCTTCACTTCGCCCACCGTCGCGTCGTACAAACGGGGCAGAAGATTGACGAGCGTAGATTTGCCGCTGCCCGTGCCGCCGATGATGCCGACCGTCTGCCCCCGCTCTATCGAAAGGTCGACGCCGCGCAGAGAATATTTATCCGTGCCCGCATAGGAAAAGCTGACGCCTTTCATCTCCACGGCGGGCGCGGAAAAATCGGGCGCGCAGCCCGCACCGTCGGCAAGGCAGGATTGCATGTCGAACACTTCGCTCACGCGGTGCATGGACGCGTTCGCCTTGGTAAAGAGGGATACGAGGTTGGAAATGACGATCATCGCGTTGAGTATCTGCGTCATGTAGTTGATGACGGCGATGATATCTCCGCTCGAAAGCCGCCCCGCATGCACCTGAAAGCCGCTCAGAAGAAGGATGACTGCCACGCCGAAGTTGATGACGGCGTAGGTGAGCGGGTTGAGCCACGCGGATATTTTGCCGATGACGATGGAATTTTCGAGCATATCGTCGGCAGCCTTGCCGAAACGCGCGCGCTCCTTTTCCCTGTTGGAGAACGCGCGCACGACGCGCGCCCCTTCCAGATTTTCGTTGGTGATCTGGGTAAGGCGGTCGAGCTTTTGCTGATTTTTGGAATAAAACGGCACGCTCTTTTTCATGATGATCCACAAAACGAGCGCGACGAGCACGGATGCCGCCGTAACGATCAGCCCTATCCTCCAATCGAGGATAAGGCACAAAATGACGGAGCCGATCGCGATAAAGGGCGACCGCACGACCAAGCGTATGGTCATGGCGACGGCGCTCTGCATCTGCGTGACGTCGTTGGTAACGCGCGTTACGAGCGACGCCGCGCCTACCTTGTCTATTTCGCGGTAAGAAAGCGTGTCGATATGTTTGAAAAGCGCGTTCCTCACGTTCGTGCCGAACCCCTGCGAGGCGATGGAGGCGCTCCTTTGGCAGAACAGGGCGCAGCCGAAGCCGACCGCGCCCATCGCGAGCATGAGCGCGCCGCCCCACAGCACATAGCCGATGTCGCCGCGGGCAACGCCTACGTCGATGACGTTCGCCATCACAAGGGGCACCAACAACTCTAAAAACGCTTCAAACCATTTTGAAAGCGCGCCGAGTATGCACGATACCCTGTATTTCTTCAAATACGGCAAATATCTTTTTATCACTTTTATTCTCTCTTGAAAGTTCTTTTCCGTAATATTATAAGCGCAAACGCGATTTTAAGCAAGCAAAATTCAAAGCGGCGGGCAAAACGAGCGGCGAATATGGAAAATTTTTTCAAAACAGGCGAAAATTGCGCATAAACGTCGGACATATGCGCAAACTGACGGTATCCTATTGCAAGGAGGCCTTGAAATGAAAAAGAAGTTTTTATTGCTGTTTCTCATTCTGGCGCTCGCGCTGACGGCGGCGGGCACAGCCATTTCCGCCTGTGCGGAAAACGCGCCCGAAGAACCCCGGCAGAGCGCGCCCGCGGAAAACGTTCCCGAAGAAAACGCGCCGAACGTTAAGCCCATGCCCCGCGGCAGCGAAACGCACCGTTCCTGCGTTTCGGTAACGGGCAGCGGCAAGGTGACCGTGCCTGCGGACGCGGCGCAGATGTCCTTCCGCATACGCGTTCTTTCCGACAGTTTCAGCGAAGGGCAAAAGCGCATGAACGAACTGAAAAAAGCGCTGTTCGACGCGGTTCGCGGCGTATGCGAAGCGACCGGCGACAATACGCCCTGCGGAGATTCGCACAGGCCCGTTTCCGACGGCTCGGTGGGCGGATATGAATTTATGTCCGTCGTCTGCGTAAAAATAACCGACGTTCCCAAAACGGAAGAGGTCATAAACGCGGCGGTATCGGCGGGCGCAACGCACGTTTACACCTATTACCTGCTCGAAAACGACACGGACGCCGCAAAACAGGCGCTCACCCTCGCCAAAGAGGACGCTGCGGCAAAAGCTGCCGCTCTGATAGGCGACGAGGCGGAATTTGTACGCCTGCGCGAAGAGTGCTGCTGGCACGGCTCGGGCGATGAAGCCGGCAAAGTGACCGTTTACGCGAACGTGCGCGCAAAGTACGCGGCACAGACTCCGCAAATTTAAAGAAACGCACGGAATGCGGGCGGGCGGCGCATATTGCGCCGCCCGCAAATTTTTGCCGATTTTTATGCCTCGCCGCCGTTCACATTACAGAAGGATACAGATCACGCCGCCGCGGCCTTCGTTAACGATGCGCGTGATGGTGCGGCGCATTTTCTTGCGCACGTCTTCGGGCATACCGCCCGCCTTCGAATCGAGTCCCTCGCGCACCATGTCTTTGAACGTCCTTCCGAACAGCTCGGTGTTCCAAAGCGTTTCGGGATCCTTTTCATAGTTTTCTATCATGCCGCGCACGATCTCTTCACTGCGCGCCGCATCGCCGATGACGGGCGAGGCTTCGCTCTTCACGTTCACCTTCACGACGTGATAGGTGCCCGCGCTCGCGCGGAGTTTTATGCCGCTTCGCGCGCCCTGGCGGCAGGGTTCGGGCGCTTCGAGCACGATATCCCCCTCTGCGGGCAGCGCGATGCCGTAACCGTATTCGTCGGCGGTGCGAACGGCGTCTGAAAACCTGCCGTAGAACGCCTTTGCCTTGCTCAGCGAGCGGACGTAAGCCATCAGCCGGACGTCGTCGGACACGTCGGTGCCGCATTCCTCGCTGAGCACCTTGTGGAACACACCTTCCTTTGCGGCGATCGAATAACGCGCGCGCCCTTCGCCCAGCCGCATCTCGCCTGCGGACGGGTTTTCGAATACTTCGCTTCCGTCGAACATATGCTCGGCAAGCGCGCAGTCGCGCATATGCGCCATCTTCGCCGCGGTTCCGCGGATGGCGGCGAGCGCCTCCGCCACGATGGCGCTGTCTTCGGGAAGAGTGCGCATCCAATCGGGCAGATCGAAATCGACGGACACGACGGGAAATTCAAACAATATTCGTTCGAGCGCCTCGGCAAAATCGCCTTCGGCGGCGCGTTCGCAGTCGAACGCAAGGGCGGGAACGCCGTACTTTTCTTCCAAAGACGCGCGCACCCTTTCGCATCCTTCCCCCTGCGGGGCGCGGCTGTTTACCAAAATTATGAACGGTTTGCCGCCCGCTTTCAGTTCGCGCACCGTGCTCTCTTCGGCGGCGGCGTAATTTTCGCGCGGGATATCCGCCACGGAGCCGTCCGTCGTTACGAACACGGCGACCGTCGCGTGGTCGCGTATGACCTTTTTGGTGCCGAGCTTTGCCGCCTCGCCGAACGGCATGGGCAGATCGCTCCACGGCGTGGTGACCATGCGCGGCTTTCCCTCTTCGTCGGTTATCGCGCCGTCTACGGGGAACCCCACGCAGTCTATCAGGCGGATATTCACCGACGCGTTTTCCGCGACGCGCACTTTTGCGGCGCCTGCGGGCACGAATTTCGGTTCGCACGTCATCACGGTGCGCCCCTGCCCCGCCTGCGGCAGTTCGTCGGTAAGCTCGCGGCGGGCGCCGTCCTCTTCCATATACGGCAGGATCATCTGTTCGGCAAACCTGCGTATAAAGGTGGACTTTCCCGTACGGACAGGCCCCACCACGCCTATATAAATGCCGCCGCCCGTGCGCCCGGCGATATCCTCGTAAATTTCACGGTCCAACATACGAAAAAAAGCCTCCCTATACCCTTTTTACAGTTTAGTATATGAAGGCTTTATTCGGTTTAGACCAATTTCGCGTTCAGCTGTCCTTTTTGCCGTGCGAAAGTTTTTTGACGGACGTATGGTGCTCTTCTCCCGAAAGGAGCGCGGCAATATTTTTGCGGTGCGCGAACCATGTGAGCAGGCAGTCGAGCAGCAAAAGCATGAACAGCGCGATCACGAACGGATCTGTAAGTTCCCCGCGATACCTGAAATAGAAGATGAGCGCCTGCACGAGCGCCAGAAGGCTTACCCCCAACAGCGAGCCCATGGACCCCCACTCGCTCGCCCATATATAGAATAAGGTGAGCACGAGGATGCCCAGAACGAGGGCGATCATCCACGGATACTGCGTTTCGAGCACGAGCGCGAAAGAATACATGCCGAGGGTAGACGCGATCCCTTTGCCCCCCTTGAACTTCATCGTTACGGGATAGATGTGCCCGATGATGACGGATACCCCGCACACATACCGCGCGAGGTCGGAAACGAGCACGTCCGTCCCCGCAAAACAATGATCTTTAAATATGAAATACGCGATCAGGAGCGGGATGCCGCCCTTTATCATATCGCAAAACAGGGTGAGCGCGCCTATTTTCAGCCCGAACTGGCGGCTCATGTTCATCGTGCCCGGGTTTCCGCTCCCCATCTTGCGCACGTCTTTATGCTTTATTTTGGAAATGAGCAGGGCAAAGTTGAAACAGCCGACGAAGTAAGAGACGACTGCCATCACGATGAACCAATACCAGATATCCGAAAATGCTAGTTCTTTCATACTGTTCCCTTTACCCCATCAAACCGCCGTCGTTTTCGCCCTTTCCGCGCGCCGCGATGCGTATGGGCGTGCCCGAAAAGTCGAAGGCGCGGCGCAGAACGTTTTCAAGATACCGTTTATAGGAAAAGTGCATCAGCTCCGCATCGTTCACGAACATGACGAAGGTGGGCGGGCATACGGTCGGCTGATTGCAATAGTATATTTTCAGCCTTCTGCCGTTGTACGAAGGCGGTTCGTTGGTGCGCACGGCGTCCAAGATCAGATCGTTCAGCGTGCCCGTGGGAACGCGGAAGTTCGCACGCGCAAACACTTCCCGCGCAAATTTCAACACTTTTTCCGCCCGCTGCCCCGTCTTTGCGGATATATATACCGACTGATAATAGTCCATGAATTTGAGGTCGGCTTTCAGCTTTTCCTCGAATTTGTTGACCGTTTTCGTGTCCTTTTCGATGAGATCCCACTTGTTCATGACGACGACCGAAGGCTTGCCCTGTTCGTGCACATAGCCGGCGATCTTCACGTCCTGCTCGGTCAGCCCCTCGCAGCTGTCCACAACGATGAGGCATACGTCCGCGCGGCGCACCGCGTCGAAGGCGCGCAGCACGCTGTAATACTCCACGTCGTCGCTGACGTTTTTCTTTTTGCGGATGCCTGCCGTGTCTATAATGGTATATTTTTGCCCGTCCAGCTCGAAGGGCGTGTCTATCGCATCGCGCGTGGTGCCCGCGATGTTCGTGACGATCGTCCTTTCAAAGCCGAGTATGCGGTTGACGAGGCTGCTCTTGCCGGCGTTGGGTTTTCCGACCACGGCGATCTTCAAACGTTCCGCGTCTTCCTGTTCCCCTTCCCCGAAAAAGGCGAGCGCCTCGTCGAGCACGTCGCCGATGCCCTGCGAATGCTCGGCGGAAACGGCGTAAGGTTCGCCGAGCCCGAGCGCGTAATAATCGAACAGCTTGTCGTGCGAAAAATTATCCACCTTATTGACGACGAGGATGACCGGCTTTTTGCTGCGGCGCAGTTTATCCGCAACGTCGTAGTCGGAAGAGGTCAGCTCTTCTTTGCCGTCCACCATGAGCAAAATGACGTCCGCCATGTCGATGGCGGCGTCCGCCTGCCGCAGTATTTCCTTCCACATCGTGTCTTCGGAATCGAGCTCGATGCCGCCCGTATCCACTACGGTGAATTTTTTGCCCCGCCATTCGGCGTCGGCATACAGCCTGTCGCGCGTGACGCCCGGTCTGTTTTCGGTAATGGAAATTTTCCTTCCCGCTATTTTATTGAAGAGGGTGCTCTTGCCCACGTTGGGCCGCCCCACGATTGCAATGAGAGGGTTCGCGGACATATCTTTCGCTCCCGTTTTTTCTATTATTATATCTTTTTTGCGCCCTTTTGTAAAGAAAAAAACGGCCTGCCGACGGGCAAACCGCTTTTTGCTTTCTGTTTTTCAGCCGATGTTGATGCTGAGCATACCGAGCACGCAGCCGAGGATATAGATGACGAGCGCGATCCAGAATACGATGCGCCAAGCCAGCCCCAGCCCTCTGCTGTAAGTATACGCAGGGAATGCGATCGCCACCAAAAGCGCGAGCTTTGCGACCAGATCAAGAATATTGCCTACGATGGAACCGTTGAACAATCCGCCGAAGGTAAAGGTAAACGCGGCCACGATGAGCGCCACAAAGGCGCAGAATTTGACGAGATCGCGCTTAGCTTGGCCTTCCGTTCTCTGTTTTTTAGCCATAAAGATATCTCCTTTTTTAAGTCACTTTTATTTTACCACGCCGCGCGGAATATGGCAAGCGCGTGAAAGCAAAAAAATTATTTTTCCAATATGTAAACGGCGTCCTCTCCGTCGTTTTCGACAAAATGGACGGATATTCCCTCTCTTCTCGCCGTGGGCACGCTCTTGCCCGTATAGTCGGCGCGGAAGGGAAGTTCGCGATGCCCCCGGTCGATCAACGCGAGGAATTGCACGCTTTTCGGGCGGCCGAGCTGCATGACTTCGGAAATGGCTGCGCGCACCGTCCTGCCCGTATACAGCACGTCGTCGCAGATCAGCACGTCTTTGCCGTCCACGCCGAAGTCTATTTCGCTGCCCAAAAAGACGATGTCTGCATTTTCGCCGAGGTCGTCGCGGTACAGCGCTATGTCGAATTCCCCCATCGGCAAGCGCACCCCCTCTATTTCTTCGAGCATGGCGCGCACCCGCTTTGCCACGGTAACGCCGCGCGTTTTTATGCCGATCAGCACGATGTTCTCTACACCGTCGTTTTTTTCGATGATCTGATGGGACAGTCTGCGGAAGGTATTCTGCATCCCGCCCGCGTCCATCAGTTTTCCCTTTACGACCAATTTACACCTCGCAAACCTTTGAAAAATTTGTTGCCGCACGATCGCGGGCTTTCTATTCCGTTCCGCCCTTTTCAAGGATGTCGAGCACCCTTTGAAAATGTTCGGGAAGGGGCGCTTCGAAAGTCATGCGCTCCCCCGTTTTCGGATGATCGAGCGAAAGGCGGTACGCGTGCAACAGCTGCCCGTTCAGCTCAAATTTCTGCTTTTTCGCGCCGTATACGGGATCGCCCGCGATCGGGTGTCCCAAATGCCTGCAATGCACCCGTATCTGGTGCGTCCTGCCCGTTTCCAGCGAAAAATGTACGAGCGTATACCCTTTTTTGTAGCGCTTTAACACCTTGTAATGCGTGATCGCCCGCCTGCCTTTTCCCGCCGGCACGACAGCCATCTTTATGCGCTCGGATGGGTGCCTGCCGATGTAAGTGTCTACGGTGCCCGCATTTTCCTTAAATATGCCGTCGCACAGGGCAAGATATTCGCGCGCGCACGTCTTTTTCGCGATCTGTTCGGAAAGGGAAAGGTGCGCCGCATCGTTTTTGGCGACGACCAAAAGCCCCGACGTGTCTTTATCTATCCTGTGCACGATGCCCGGCCGTACGACGCCGTTTATGCCGCTCAAAGAGTTCAGCCGATATAAAAGCGCGTTGACGAGGGTGCCCGAAAGGTGCCCGTTCCCGGCGTGTACGGTCAGCCCCTGCGGCTTGTTTATCACGGCTATGTCGTCGTCTTCGTAAACGATGTCGATGGGGATATCTTCGGGCGCAAGGTCCAAAGTTTTCGGTTCGGGAATTTCCGCCTCGATGAGATCGCCCGCCTTGACGGGGGCGGAAGGCTTGGCGCTCTTACCCGAAAGCGTCGCCGCGCCCTCTTCGATGAGCTTTTTTGCCGCTGAACGGGTAACGCCCAGCTGTTCGCTCAGAAAAACGTCCAGGCGCCCGCACGCGCTCCCGGCGGTGAAACTTCGGCGCGTCATTCCCTTTTATTCGCGGTTTCCGCACCTTCGCCCACATCGGAACCGACGGCGTCCTGCCCCTCGGGCAGGCTCGCGGCAGCTTCTTCGAGCGATTTTTCTTCCTCTTTCTTCTTTTTGCCGAAACGGAAAAGCGCGTCGTCGTCTACGAACAGCAACGCGAGAATGAACATGACCGCCCCCGCCGTGATGACGAGATCCGCCACGTTGTTCCAAAAAGAGGTAAAGCCCAGATTCATATAAATGAAATCGCGCACGCCTTCCAGCACGGCGCGGTCGATCAGGTTGCCCGCCGCCCCCGCCATGATAAACACGATGGAAACGCGCAGGAAACGCTTTTTTGCAGGAAGTTTCACCACCGCGATCAGGAATATGACGAGCGCAACGCAGGTAACGGCGATGAACACCGGTATCGCCCACGGCTCGTCGCCCGCGATGCCGAACGACATGCCCGTATTCAGTTCGGGCGCGCCCTTGTCGCCGAGCATATCGATCTCTAAATACCCAGGAATGATGGCTATGCCCTGCACTTCCAGCGCATAGGCGAGCGCCTTGGTGATCTGATCCAAAAGCACCAGAACGAAAAACAAAATTGCGTAAGACATGATATTTTTCCTTGATTATGTATTCGTTTCGGGATCGTCCATCAGCCCCAGCCCGCGGCAGAGCTTTGCAAGGTCGAGTTCCCCCTTGGGGTTTAAAACGTCGTCAAGGTTGAAGCCCGTTTCCTCCTCGTCCTCCATATACCTGCCGATGATGGCCTTCGGATCGAATTCCTCTTTTTGCGCCTGCTTCTCTTCGCGGGGCAGAAAGTGCCCCTCTTCCTTGCCGAGCAGCGCGGCAAGTTCGTCGGCAAACGCCATGTATTTTTCCGCCTCGCCCTGCGGAAAGACGCCGAGCATCTCTTCCGCCAGCTTTTTCCACTTTTCCGAAAACAGTTTGAGCGTTTTCAGCTCGGTCTCCGCGGTCATGCGGTAAAGGCGGACGATCTCTTCCCCCTTCTCTTCCGCATGCACGATGGCTTTGCCCACCTTACTTTCCTTGTTCTTGTATTCCGCGAGCGACGCGCGCAGATTCCTGTTTTCCGTGTTCAGGCTTTCGATGCGGTAGTTGAGCTGTCGTATTTTCGCCTCGTATGCTTCGCGGATGCCCCCTATCAGCTTTTCCGTTTCCTGTTGCGAAAGTTTTTTAGCCATTTTTGCTCCGTATCTCCGTTATGAGCGCATTTTTGATATCGTATAACTTCTGCGAGAGGTCTACTTTGTAGACGTGCGGGTTGTCCAGCCGCTTGTATTCGTCCCAAAAGCTCTCTTTTTCCCTTTCCGCATATGCGGAAATATCTTTCAGGGAAGGAAGTTTATAAACAAGCTCTCCCTTTTCCATCACCTTTACGGTAAGCGGGCGCGCCGTATAATCGGTAAAGGTCGTCCTCTTCCATGTTTCTTTGGGATGGAATACGGTGAGCGGCTTGCTCTCGTCGATCTTCTCCCCCCGCACGACGATGAGGTCTGCTTCCGCTTTGCCCGTCTTGTTGTCGTAGATGCGGTACACGTCTTTGAATGCGGGATTGGTGATCTTGTCGGAATTGTCCGACAACTTTATTTTGGGGATCTCGCCCCCTTCCTTCGGGTAAAGCGCCGAAAGTTTGTATACGCCGCCGAGAGCGGGCATGTCCGCACTTGTGATGAGCTTTGTCCCCACCCCCCAAAGGTCTATTTTCGCGCCTTGGTTTTTGAGGGAAGTGATGAGGTATTCGTCGAGGTCGCCCGATGCGCAGATGATGGCGTTCGGATAGCCCGCGTCGTCAAGCATTTTGCGCGCCTGCTTGGACAAATATGCGAGGTCGCCGCTGTCCAGCCGTATGCCCTTCGGTTCGTGCCCCTTCGCGCGGAGCAGATCGAACACCTTGATGGCGTTGGGAACGCCGCTTTTGAGTGTGTCGTAAGTGTCTACAAGCAACAGGCAGGCGTCGGGGAAAAGTTCCGCGTATGCGAGAAAAGCCTCGTATTCGGAAGGGAAGTTCATCACCCAGCTGTGCGCGTGCGTCCCCGCGACGGGGATGCCGAACAGCTTGCCCGCGAGCACGTCTGACGTGGAAGTACAGCCGCCGATGACGGATGCGCGTGCGCCGTAAACGCCCGCGTCAGGCCCCTGCGCGCGGCGCAGGCCGAATTCCATGACCGTATCCCTCTTTGCCGCGTAAGCGACCTTGGCGGATTTTGTGGCGATGAGCGTCTGATGATTGACGATGTTCAAAAGCGCCGTTTCCAGAAGCTGCGCCTCGCACAGCGGCGCGCGGACGGTGAGTATGGGTTCTTCGGGAAACACGAGCGTTCCCTCGGGCACCGCGTACAGGTCGCCCGTAAAGCGGAAATCTTTCAGGTATGCGAGAAAATCCTCGTCAAACAGCCCCAGCGAACGCAGATATTTTATATCGCTTTCGGTAAAATGAATGTTTCGGATGTATTCGACCGCCTGCTCCAACCCTGCCGCGACCGAATAGGTGATGACGCTGTTGCGGCGGAAAAACAGGTCGAAAACGGCTATGTCTTTTTCCTTGCCGTTTTTCAGATACCCGTTCATCATGGTGAGCTGATAAAGGTCGGTGAGAAGGGTAAGATCGTGCGTGCGCATTCCGTTATTCCTCTTTTCCTTCATCGCCGGATTCAGAAGTGCTATCAACCTCGGGCGGCGCCGCGTTTTCCGAGGGCGCAGCCCCGGCTTCCGCCCGCGCCGAAGCGACTTTCTTTTCCTCCGCCTCTTTCGCGGCTTTTGCCGCACGCTCTTTGGCAAGGCGCGCCTCTTCCATCTTTTTGCGCTGTTCCTTTGTGTAGTACTTCGGCATGATGGCGAGCGGTTCGCCTATTTTAGCGCCGAAACAGCTGCCGTGTTTTTTGCGGTTGAGATACATCTGCATGACGACAAGCGCGATGCCCGCAAGCACCAATACGAAGGAAAGCGCCTGCGAAACGCGGATGTCCCCCACATACAGGCTGTCCGAGCGCAGCCCTTCGACGAAAAAGCGCTCGATGCCGTACAGGATGATGTAGCCGCAGAACACGAGCCCGCTCGGCTTTTTGCGGTATTTCCACGCTATCGTGAACAAAATGGCGAAGATAATGAGGCAAGACATGCTCTCATAAAAGAAAGTCGCCTGATACCAAGAGCCGTCTATATTCACCGCATAAGGAAACCATTGCAGGCTCGGGTTGGTAACGGGGTTGCCGTACGCTTCCTGATTGGCGAAGTTGCCCCATCTGCCGATGCCCTGCGCGAGGATGACGCCGGGCACGAGGCAGTCTGCCACCCGCCAGAAACTGATTTTATGGATGAGGCAGAACACGACGACGCCGATGGCACCGCCGATGATGCCGCCGTAAATGGCGAGCCCGCCGTCGCGGAAGTTGATCCACTCGCTCATGTTGCCGTAAAAGGCGCAGTAATACGTCCGCGCGCCGATGATGCCGATGGGCAGGATGCAGATGAACAGATCGAGCGTCCAGTCCACGGGGATATTGCGGCGCTTGAAAAGCACGGCGACGACGACCGTCGCCAAAATGATCCCGCATACGATGATGATGGCATAATAATAGATGGTAAAACCGAAGATCGTGATGCCGGGATTGTCCGACGCAAGCAGCGAAGCTGTCATATAAGCCACTCCGTTTGCCGTGCGGCGCATGCCGCGCGGCGGCTGAAAATTTGAATATGGTTTTATTATACCATAACAGCGCAAAAAATTAAAGGCTTTTGCGCCTTTTGTCCGAAATTTTTATTTTAGCCCTATTTCTCCCGAAAAAGGCGCGGAAAAGGGCGGAAGCATACGCTTCCGCCCCGATGTTACGGCGTTTGGGCTTTGCAACCCAAACTGATCAGCAGCGCCCCGTCTACCCGCCGCATGGTCTTTTCGGGAAGCTCCCCGATCCGCTCTTTCAGGCGGCGCTTGTCGAGCGTGCGTATCTGTTCGAGCAGGATGACCGAGTCTTTGGCGAGCCCGTAACTCGCCGAAGGCAGTTCGATGTGGGTGGGGAGCTTCGCCTTGTTGATCTTGCTCGTGACGGCTGCGGCAATGATCGTCGGGGAATATTTGTTCCCGATATCGTTTTGCACCACCAGCACGGGACGCACGCCGCCCTGTTCGCTGCCCACCACGGGGCTGAGGTCGGCATAGTAGAGTTCTCCCCTGTGAATTTCCATTTTTATGACCTCGCAGATCTTATCTTTCGGAAAACACCCCTCCGTTCATAATATGTAAAAACGGCGCCCGCGTGTTCTGCGGCAGGATGCCTTCCTCTTCAATTTTGCCCCGAATGCGGGAAGAATATACCCCGCCGCAACGAAATCTGCAAATCTATGACGTTCCTATGCCGTCAATCTGTTTTTTCCGGCTCTCCCTCAATCGATAAACTAAATGAACCGTCTCCCCGTATCTTTAACTCGCCATATATACTGTATAGTTTCGGTTTGCCTCTTAAAGGAATTTCCCTCGACTCATTTTTCTTAGGTTGCGATTCACGATTTGCACTCAGCATGGCGATCAATTCTTTTACTTCTCCGTCTGCGATCGGTTTTGCCCGTACCTTTGCACCTCTCCTTGAAAAATAAGTTTTAGATTCAATACCCGCCGCCATCTTAATTATTTCTACTATTAAATCTTGTTTCCTTTTCGTTGTCGGCGCTTGCACCCCGAATGCCCGTCCATAAGAGCGCAATTCCATGATACCCTTTCCGTTTAAAAAATTGTATACGGTTTGATATTTTTGCGTTATTTCTGTATCGTTCATGATTATTTCTCCTTTCGTTTGTAAAAATTAAATGTTAACCATATTTTCTTAGTTAACAAATGCAGCTAAAAAATAAGCTATTCTTAATTTGTTAACAAATATGGTTTCGTGAGCATTCAGGCATTCACCGACCTGTTTAAACAAATAAGGGAGTTTAGTTGCATCGCCATGTCAAAAGCACCGGAAGACAGCGTTAAAGTTTCTGCCGAATTTCAACGGAGGATCATTGAGATCATCGCCGATGAAGAAATTGACGGTTCCGACGAAGGCAAAAAATGCAGCAATGCGGAATTTGCCGCACGAGTCGGAGTGAGTAAAACCGTTATTTCCAATATCGCGACATACGGCATCCTGCCGTCGACGGCTTCCCTTGTAAAGATCGCAGATTATACAAACAAGTCGTTGGAATTTATTTTGGCGAAAACGGAGGATAAAGATTTTGAAAAGTCAGCGCACCCTACAACTTTTCATGTACGTCTTTTAGAACTTATCCGTGAAAAAGGTATAAGAATAGCCGACATCACAAACAATCCGAATATTACTTTTTCACGGAATTCCATTCATGTATGGCTGAAACGGAAAAATTTACCCGCAATCGAATATGTTTTCCAACTTGCCAGATATTTCAACGTTTCTCCCGACTATCTCCTTGGCAGGACCGACTATCGGCACAATTGAATGCCACCGCTCGTAAAAGCAAAAAATGCAAAGAAAACCGCGTACCGTCATGCAAAACGGTACGTTTTTTTTTGCAAAATATCTGCTTACGCGCCCTTTCCCGCCTGTATCAGCTCGGATATAGCCGCAGGTATTTCGGAAATCACGTCGGAAGGCAGAACGCTGTATTCGTTGCTCTTCTTTTCCGCCAGCGCCCCCGCCCTGCCGAGCAGGTGCGCGCCGCATATGCATGAGCGCATCGCGGAGATCCCCCGCGCCGCAAGCGCGCATACGATGCCCGAAAGCACGTCGCCGCTGCCGCCCCGCGCGAGAGCAGGCGTGCCTTCCGCCACGAGCGCCGTGCTCTTGCCGTCCGTAACGATGCACGCGTTGCTTTTCAACAGCAGCGTCACACCGTATTCCGCGGCAAATTTTTCCGCGAGCGCCGCGCCGCCCGCCTTTACTTCGGAAAGGGAAATGCCCGCAAGGCGGGAAAATTCCTTCAAATGCGGCGTAAGGACGACGCGGCAGCCCTTTTCCTTCAAAATATCCGTACCGTATTCGGCGAGCACGTTCAGCGCGTCCGCGTCGAGCACGAGCGTGCCGCGAAATTCCGACAGAAGAAAGCCGATGCAGTCGTACAGCCCGCGCGAGACGCCCGAGCCCATGCCTACGGCGAGCGCGTCGCAGTTTTCGCACACCGCGCGCATCGGCTCTTGTTCGAAACGCGCAAACCCGCCCTCGTCGGGCACGGGAACGAGGATCAGTTCGGGATATTTGCCAATGAAATGCGGGAATACGCTTTCGGGGCAGTACAGCCGCGTGTAGCCCGCCCCTGCGCGCAGTGCGGCGCCCGCGGCAAGCAGTGCCGCCCCCGAGTAAGCAAGGCTGCCCGCGAACAGCCCCGCCCTGCCGTAGCTGCCCTTGTTGCTGTTTTTCTTTTTGGGCGGGAACGCGCCCGCAAGGTCGGCGGCGGAATAGCGAGCCGCATAATTTGCGGGCGGCAGGGAAATACCGATATCCGCACGCACGATCTTTCCGCACTTGTCCGCTCCGCTTTCGAGGTACAGCCCGAACTTCTTTTCGCCTATCGTTACCGTTTCGTCCGCACGCACGCACAGCTGTGCCGTGCCCGTGTCGCCGTTCAGCCCGCTCGGGATGTCCGCGGCGACGACGTATGCGCCGCTCCCGTTGATCGCGGCGATCGCCTCGGCAAATTTCCCCTCGGGCACGCTGCGGAACCCCGTTCCGAAGATCGCGTCGATAACGACGTCGTAGCCCTCTTTCGGGAAAGACGTGTGCGTCAAACCGGTAAATTTCTCTCGCTGTGCGGCGCAGTCTTCCGAAAACTTTTCGCAAAGCTCGTACACCTCGGCGGTATAGCCGCGCCCGGCAAGAAGGCGCGCGGCACAGTAACCGTCGCCCCCGTTGTTGCCCCCGCCGCACACGGCGAGCACGCGGCTGCCGCCGCGCGCTTTCAGCGCCCTTTCCGCCGCGTCGGCGACCGCCCTTCCCGCGCGCTCCATGAGCGTTTCGGAGGGAACGCCGAGCGTTTCCATCGTATATTTGTCCGCCGCGCGCATCTGCGCGCAAGTCAATATTTTTTCCATGCCGCCCCCTTTTTGCAAAAATGCGCTCTATTCTTCTTCGTCGGCGCCGAGGGATGCGAGAGCGGACTTTGCCGCCTCGTAATCGAATCCCTTCGACATTAAATGCCTGAACGCCTTGGAGAGGTTCTCCTTCGTAAATTCCTTCCCCCGCATATATTTTTGGAGCACCGCCGCCGCGGCGCCGTCCTCTTCGGGCATTCCCGAAAGCGCCTCTTCGATGCACTCCTGCGAAACGCCGCGCTTTTTCAGCTCGAAGGCGATGAGCCGTTTGCCCTTCGTCTTTCCCGCCGATTCGATGTAGCGGCGGCTGTACTCCGCGTCGTCCAGAAGCGCGTATTCTTTCAGCTTTCCGCAAACGTGGTCGGCGACCGCCTCGACGTACCCTTTCTTTTTCAGAAAGTCGCGCATCTCCTTTTCCGTTTTCATGGAATGGGTAAGGTGCGTCATCGCCTTGTCGAGCGCCTGCGACTTCTCGTTTTCAAGCTGAATTTCGTCTAAAACGGACAGCTCTATATGCTGCCCCGCTTTCAGGCGGTATTTTATTGCCGTTTCAAGTTTCAGCCCGCAGTAAAACCTGCCGTCCACATAAATGTTGCAGCGTTCCTTGTCTTTGACCTGCGGCGCGATATCGGTGATCTCTGCCATTTTTCCCCTCTTTGCAAAAATCCCGCACCCTGAAAAGGTGCGGGATAAATTGCGGTATTCCCTTCGCCGTTTATTCCGCGACGATAAAATCTATTTTGCCGGCAAGAGAAGAAGGATAAAATTCCTGCAATTTCTCGCCCGCTTTTTTCAGAAAATCGTCGCCGCAGTGGCGGAAGACGAAGCGCACGGGATCGCGTTCCGTTTCGAACCCGAAATCGAAAGGCTCGTCCGCGTCGATACAGATGCGGCTCAGTCCCTTTTTTACGAGCACATCCATCCATTCCCTGTCTTCACTGTCGGCGTCGTCTTCGCTGAGGATGGTAAGGTACAGATCCGCGCGCTCTTCAAATTCTTTCCAAAATCTTATAACGTCTTTGTCCCTGATTTTTTTGGGGAACAGTTTGTCCAATAATTTCAAAGTTTTACGACCCACCCGAATTTATCTTCAAGCCTGCCCGTCTGTATGCCCGTGATCGTATCGTACAGCCATTTGGTGATATCGCCCATCTTGCCGCCGTTGACCACATAGTCTTCGCCCTTATATTCCATCATGCCGACGGGAGATATGACCGCCGCGGTACCCGTGCCGAACGCCTCGTTCAGCGTGCCGTTTTTCTGCGCCTCGATCACTTCGTCTATGGAAACGCGGCGCTCGGTCACTTTGTATCCGTGCGCGCGCAGCAATTCGATGCTGCTCTTGCGGGTGATGCCGGGGAGAATGGAGCCGACGAGCGCGGGCGTTACCACTTCGCCGCCGATGACGAAGAACATATTCATCGAGCCGACCTCTTCGACGTACTTTTTATCCTTCGCATCCAACCAAAGCACTTGGTCGAAGCCCTTCTTTTCCGCCTCTTCGCCCGCTTTGAGGGAAACGGCATAGTTCGCGATGCACTTGGATTCGCCCGTGCCGCCGACGGTAGCGCGGGTGTAATAGTCCTCTACGAGCAGGCGCGTAGGCGCAAGCCCGTGCGCATAATAACTGCCGACGGGAGAAAGGATGATGAAGAACAGGTATTCCGTAGCCGCATGCACGCCGAGCATCGCGTTGGTCGCGATGATGGACGGGCGGATGTACAGCGCCGTGCCGGGCGCGGTCGGGATCCAATCTTTTTCGATCTTCAACAGCTCGAAAAGCCCGTCGAGCACGACCTTTTCGTCGATGAGGGGGATGCACATGCGTTCTGCCGAACGGTTCATGCGTTTGAAGTTCTCGTCGGGGCGGAAAACGCGCACTTCGCCCTTGTCGTTTTTGAACGCTTTCAGCCCCTCAAAGATGCCCTGCGCATAATGGAAAACGGTCGTTGCGAGGTCGAACGGCACAGGCCCGTAAGGTTCGATGACGGGTTCTTCCCACTTGCCGCCTTTATACTTCATCGTCAGCATATAATCGGTGAAGATCTTGCCGAACCCGAGTTTGCTCTGATCTGCGGGTTTTTCCTTTAATTTCTCCGCTTTGATGAATTTCATGACTACACTTCCTTATAAACGGGCGCGCGTGCGCCTTTATTTTCTTTTGCAGTATTATAGCACACACATCCGCATTTGTAAACGATTTACAAATCGGATTATGCGAATCGGCTCCATCGATTTTTCCGATAACCGCCTATTTTTTGAGCAGAAAAGGAAATCTGTAAGAGGTACCCTGCCGTATCTGTACCCTGCCCGCCATATGATCGGACAAGGCAGAGGCGAACGCCGCGGCGTCGTCCTCTTGCACCGCCGCAGTAACCGTAACGGCGTCGGTATAGGAAACGTCCTTCACGTCGCAGCCGCCTGCCGAGAGAAATTTTTTCAGCGCATCGTAATTTTCGTACCCGACGCCGATAAAAAGCTCGCGGCACATTTTATATTCGCGGATATCCGCAGCGGCGAGCGCCTCCGCGGCAGTGCCCGAATATGCGCGCACCAATCCGCCCGCGCCCAATTTCACGCCGCCGAAATAGCGGGTGACCACGACGGCCGTCTGAAAAAGTTTTTTGCTTTTGAGAACCTCTAAAATGGGCATCCCCGCGGTGCCCTGCGGCTCGCCGTCGTCAGAAAAGCGCATCAGGTTGCCCGCGTCGTCCGCAACGAAGGCGTAGCAGTTGTGCGTGGCGAGAGAGTGTTCCGCCCTGATCGCAGCGACGAACGCTTTCGCCTCCTCTTCGCTTTCGGCATGCGCGCAATTGGCGATAAAGCGGGAGCGCTCGATGACCTTTTCATATGTCGCCGCCGAATAGACGGAAAGATAGCTTTTCATGGCAGGCTCCCGACCGCCGCCGCACCGCAGGCGCAAGCCTGCCGGGTGCCGGCGGCGGTGCAATTATTTTGCGAACGTCACTCTTATATGCACTTTTTTGCCTTTGTGCAGTACGAAAGAGCCCCTTTCCTTTGCCGTTTCGGGGACCGCCGCGTTCACGTCGGAAATTTTTTCCTCGTCCACCTTTACGCCGCCGCCCTCGATGAGCCGCCGCGCCTCGCTTTTAGACTTCGCCGCGCCCGCAAGCACCAGAACGTCGCAGACGGTTGCGGTATCCGCGGGGACGGTAACGGTAGGCATATTTTCCGCATCGCCGCCGAACGCAGCCTTCGCCTTGCTTTCCGCATCCTTTGCCTTCTCTTCGCCGTGCACCATTTTGGTGAGCTCGAAGGCAAGCCTCTCCTTTGCGGCGTTGATGCGCTCGTCTTTGTGCGCGCACAGCTCGGATATCTCTTCCAAAGGCAAAAAAGTGAGGAGTTTGAGGCACTTTTCCACGTCTGCGTCGTCCACGTTTCTCCAATACTGATAAAAATCGTAAGGGCTCGTTTTGTTTTCGTCCAGCCAAACGGCGCCCTTTGCCGTTTTACCCATTTTGCGGCCGTCCGAAGTGGTGAGAAGGGTGAACGTCATCGCAAACGCGGGCTGCTGTTCCTTGCGGCGGATGAGATCCGCCCCTGCAAGGATATTGCTCCATTGGTCATCGCCGCCGAGTTCGAGTTTGCACCCGTATTTTTTGTACAGCACGAGGAAATCGTACGCCTGCATGAGCATATAGTTGAATTCGAAGAAGGAGAGCCCCCTTTCGTAGCGCGACTTGAAGCACTCCGCCGAAAGCATCTTGTTGACGGAGAAATGCACGCCGATCTCGCGCAAAAAGTCGATGTAATTGAGGTTCAGAAGCCAATCGGCGTTGTTGACCATGATCGCGCCGTTTTCGCCTTCGAAGTTGATGAACTTCGCCATCTGTTTGCGGAAACACTCGCAGTGATAGTCCACCGTTTCGCGCGTCATCATCAGGCGCATGTCCGTCCTTCCGGAAGGATCGCCGATCATGCCCGTGCCGCCGCCGATCAGTACGATGGGCTTATGCCCCGCGTCCTGCATGTGCTTCATTGCGATCAGCTGCATAAAATGCCCGACGTGCAGGCTGTCCGCCGTGGGATCGAACCCGATATAAAAGGGAACGCTCTCGCTCCCGAGCATTTTGTAAAGCTCGTCTTCGTAAACGGTCTGTTTGATGAATCCCCTCTCCCTGAGGGTGTCCATTACGTTTTTCGCCATTACTGCCTCCGTAACCGCGCCGCCGGCGCGGAAAATCCGTTGTTTTTGTTTATTGACTTTGATTCTAACACATTTGATTTTGTTTGTAAAACCAATGACGGGCGAAAACGGCAAATCTTTCTTAAAATTTAAAAATTTTGAAAGCGGAAAGGGAAAAACCGCATGCAAAACATTGAAATATTTTTTTTCGTGTGGTATAATTTGAAATGGTAAAACCAAACAATCTGTACGGTCAAAATTTAATTGGAGGAAGAAAAATGCAATATTCTCGCGAAGTTGAAGAAATGATTTGCGTTGCCAAGGGCCCCAACCACGGCCCCGCCCCCATCCCCGAAGAGGGTAAATGGATACAGGCAAAGGAAATCAAAGACATCTCCGGCCTCACGCACGGCGTCGGCTGGTGCGCGCCCCAGCAGGGCACCTGCAAACTGACGCTCAACATCAAACAGGGCGTCATTCAGGAAGCGCTCGTTGAAACCATTGGCTGCTCGGGCATGACGCATTCGGCGGCGATGGCGGCGGAGATCCTGCCCAAAAAGACCATCCTCGAAGCGCTCAATACCGACCTCGTTTGCGATGCGATCAACACCGCCATGCGCGAACTGTTCCTGCAGATCGTATACGGCAGGAGCCAGTCTGCCTTCTCCGACGACGGTCTCGTCATCGGCGCGGGGCTCGAAGACCTCGGCAAAGGCAACCGCTCGCAGATAGGCACGATGTATTCCACTGCCGAAAAGGGCGTGAGATACCTCGAAATGACGGACGGCTATGTGAGAAGAATGGCGCTCGATAAGAACAACGAAGTCATCGGCTACGAGTTCGTCAACTTCGGCAGGATGATGGACTTCATCAAGGGCGGCATGGACGCGAACGAAGCGCTCAACAAAGCCACCGGGCACTATGGCAGATTCACCGAAGCCGACGGGGCGGTCAAGTATATCGATCCCCGCAAACAGTAAGGAGGTACGCTGCAATGAGTATTACGTTTGAAGGGTATGAAAGAAGGATCAAACAGATCCAGCCCGTAATGGATAAATACGGCATCAAAGATTTCGAAGACGCAAAGCGCATCTGCAACGAAAAAGGTTTCGATGCATATGACATCGTGAAGGGGGTACAGCCCATCGCTTTCGAAAACGCGGGCTGGGCTTACACGCTCGGTGCGGCGATCGCCATCAAGAAGGGCTGCACGAAGGCGGCGGACGCGGCGGAAGCCATCGGCGAAGGCTTGCAAGCTTTCTGCATCCCCGGTTCGGTTGCCGATCAGCGCAAAGTCGGTATCGGCCACGGCAACCTCGCGGCGATGCTTTTGAGAGAAGAAACAGAGTGCTTCTGCTTCCTCGCGGGGCATGAATCTTTCGCAGCGGCGGAAGGCGCCATCGGCATCGCGAAGAACGCGAACAAAGTCCGCAAAAATCCCCTGCGCGTCATTTTGAACGGCCTCGGCAAAGATGCGGCTTACATCATTTCGCGCATCAACGGCTTCACCTATGTGCAGACCAAGTACGACTATTATACCGGCAAAGTTACCATCGTGAAGGAAACCCCCTACTCGAACGGCGAGCGCGCCAAAGTGCGTTGCTACGGCACGGACGACGTGAACGAGGGCGTTGCCATCATGATCATGGAAAAGGTAGACGTTTCCATCACGGGCAACTCCACCAACCCCACAAGGTTCCAGCATCCCGTTGCGGGCACTTATAAAAAGTGGGCTGTGGAAAACGGCAAAAAGTATTTCTCCGTTGCATCGGGCGGCGGCACGGGCAGAACGCTCCACCCCGACAACATGGCGGCAGGCCCTGCGAGCTACGGCATGACCGATACGATGGGCCGTATGCACTCCGACGCGCAGTTTGCGGGCTCCTCTTCCGTTCCCGCGCACGTCGAGATGATGGGGCTTATCGGTATGGGCAACAACCCGATGGTCGGCGCAAGCGTCGCCGTCGCGGTAGCCGTGCAGGAAGGCATGACGAAGTAAGTTAATCTTGTTCACGGCGAGCGCGACATGGTCAATTTATTTGTACCGTCGCGGTAGCCGTGCAGGAAGGCATGACGAAGTAAGTTAATCTTGTTCACAAAAAAATGCGCCGAGTTGTCGGCGCATTTTTTCGTGAGTTTGAGGGGACACCCGAACGGTTTTCCCCTCTTTGCGGCACTTCTAAGGGCACACAAATTATACAGTGCCGCAAATTCACCCTTTCCGTAAGGCAAAGGATTGCCAAATAGGGGTGCGCTGCGGAAAAACGCGGTTTCCCTTGCGCGAATAATTTTGCTATTTAAATGGCTCACTAAATAAATATGCCGCGCATTCACCCTTCCCTCGTAAGCCGAACGCATTCGGCAAATCGGATGCGCTTGTCAAAAAACGCGGTTTTTGCTTTTTCGAGTTAAAATTATGTTCACAAAAAATGCGCCGAGTTGTCGGCGCATTTTTTATTACTTTCTCTTTAAAACGACCTTCCCTTCGCCTTTGTAAATACAGTTTTCTGCAACTTCGCCGCGCACGCTGCAAAGCGGATAAACGACGGCGCCCCTGCCGACCACCGTTCCGGGATTGAGCACGCAGCCGCATCCGATCTCCGCATGATCGCCGATCATTGCGCCCACCTTTTTCATGCCCGTGGCAATGCACTCCCCGCCCCAATGCACGACGACGGGGCTTTTATCCGATTTCACGTTCGAAGTTATCGCGCCCGCACCCATGTGCGCCCTGTATCCGAGGATACTGTCGCCCACATAATTGTAGTGCGGCACCTGCACACCGTCAAACAGGATAACGTTTTTCAGTTCCGAAGAGTTTCCTATGACGCACCCTTCCCCTATGAACGCTCGCCCGCGTATGAACGCGCAATGCCGCACCTCGCTCCACGCCCCGATGACGCACGGGCCGTTTATACAGGCAGTGGGCGCCACTTTTGCCGTTTTATGTATCCAAATGCCCTCTCCGCACTGCTCGTAGCCGCTCCGCTCTCCTTTTAATATGAACTCATCCAATTCTGCCAAAGCCTGCCACGGATAAGCATGGGCAAGCAGCAGTGCCGCCGCCCCGGTATGAGAAAGGTCGAACAATTCCTTCAAATGCATAAAACACCCCCTCTTGTGCCGATTCAATACTATATTCGCGGGGCATTGAAAATATTCGTTCTAAATAATAAGACAGCCGCGCACATAATTGCCGCCCATTTACACAAAAATAGTCATAACGCGTGCAAGGGAAATTGCAGGCCCGAATTTGGTTGACGCAGACCGATTATTTGATACAATCTGCTAAAATCTTTTTGATCCGCGGAAAAAAGGATGATCATGACGAAGAAAAAAACAACATTAATTATATTATCACTGCTTTCGATGTTTTGCGCTGCGTCGGCAGTCGCCGCGTTTTCGCTGCCCGCAACGGCGCAAAGCAATATTTCCGTGCGCGCGCTTTCGGACGACGACTCCGTTTTGAGCGAAGATTACCTTGCCGCTTATTCCTGCACGGCAGACGGCGGTTCCGCAATAACGGACTATGAAGCGAACGGCGGCAGTTATACCGGGCACGACGCCGCAAACGCGCTCGACGGGAAATTTTCCACCTTTTGGGAAACAAACACGCCCAACTCGCAGAATTTTACCAACCGTTTTACCGTCGCTTTCGACAAAGAGACGCAGATCGAGCGCATCGTATATGCAACGCGGCAGGACAATTATAAAAAGCGCGGCTATCCGCGCACGCTTACCGTATACACCTCTTCCGACGATACGGGTGAAAATTTTGCCGAGGCAGGCGTTGCGGTATCTGCGGAAACGGGCGCAAAAGTCCTCTTTACTCTGCCGCAAACGGTGTCTTGCAAACGCATACGGTTTGAATTTACCGACGTATACAGCGACATCGCAGCAAAATACGCAAGCGCAGCCGAATTTATTTTTCTGAAAACGGAAGGCGAAGCGGCGGCGAGGCTACGCGATCTGTTCGCCGATTACCGCTATACGCAATTCGTGAGCGGCATTTCCGCCGATGAAGCGGCGCGCATCGTGGAGGAAGTGAAACGCACGCCCGCGTATACTTTGGACAGCAGCCTTGCGTTCCTTGCGGACAGGGCGCAGGCAGTTATCGACGGCGAAACGCTCTTCGAAGAGGCGCGCGAATTTACCACAGGCGGAAAAAACGCCGAAATACGGCGCATGGGCAACGTGGCGCAATACGCACAGAATACGCTGAAAATGGTTTGGATGGGCACGAATCGGCAACCGACGGGCATTTCCGCCGCGCCGAATGAAATGCTCACCGTTTTCGTCGATTGCGAAGAGGGAGATCCTCTCCCTTCGATCGTCTTCACACAGCATCTGGGGCGCTGGAACAAGTGGAAGAGCGGAGAATATAAACTGCAAACGGGTATAAACCACTTTACCGTCCCCGACCTGTACGATGCGGGCTGGACTGTCAAAACCGCTCCCGGCGGACCGATCTATCTCATTAACCCCTACACGGCGGAAGAGCAGAGCGACAGCGTGCGCATCTATATCGAGGGCGGTTATACATTCCCTGTCTACCGCGAGGGCGGCGATGAAGCGGTGTTCCTTGCAGACGTTGCGTCTTTCCTTGAAGCGCAAGAACAATCCCCGGACAATATCGTCGACGCCGCAGAGATACAGAGCGACAACGTGATACTTACGCTCTCCGCATCACAGGTGAAGGCACAGTGCATAGACGGAAAGGTTTCCCCTGAAAAAGTTTGCAAAGACTGGGACGATTACGTTTTTTCCCTGTTGGATTTTGCAGGCGTCGCGCTGTCGCCTTCGGACGGCGGATACGACTCGCGTGCACCCTATATCAACGTAAACGTGCGCATCATGCAGCCTTGGGCGGCGGCATATGCGTTCGGCGAACACGTCGGCATACAAAAAGGCTCTTGGGAATCGACCGTATTGACGGGGGCAGGATATTATGGATGGGGGTTCGCACACGAACTCGGTCACATGATGGACATATCGGAACGGACGGTTTCGGAAACGACTAACAATATGTGGTCGCAGTTCGACCAGGCGATGCACGGCGGCATAGCGGCGCGCGGAGAATTTGCCGCTTTTACCGCCGCGGCAGCGCCCGATAACAACCAAAAAAACGCTTACGGGGAAAAGATGTCCGCCGCACTGCCTTGGTGGAACATCGAAAGCCGCTATCCCGGTTTTTGGGGCGCGTTTGAAAACTGCTACCGCTATGAAAACAGGGCGGGCATGACGGATTCTTCCGACAAAACAAAAGCCGAACTGCACGTTTACTTTGCATCCCTTGCGGCGGGCACAGACCTTTCCTATTATTTTGAAAGGATCGGCTTTTATTGGGGTTCGGGGGAACTGTTCACAGGCGAAAACGCCTCGCAAAATTTCAAGACCGCAATACAGGCGGCTAAGGACGCGGGCAGGCTTTCGGGAAAGCCGCTCAAATTTTGGTATTACGATGCAGACCAGTACCTCTTGATGCGCGAACACGGCGACAAACTTGCGCTGTACGACGGGCAGGATTCCGCAAAGATACTCAACGTATCCAAAAACGGAAACTCTTACGGCATCCTTTTGCCCGAAACGGATGCGCTCGGGCACCTCGGCTACGAAATACTGCGCAGTGCAGACGGCGGCGCATACGAAGTGATCGGCTTTACCCAAACGCGCGCCTATACCGATACTTCCGCTCCCGAAGGCGACGTGCTCTATAAAGTGCGCGCATACGACAGGCTGCTTTCCTGTACGGCGGAAAGCGCCGCCGCGGGCGTGAATACGGAAAAGGTCGCCCGCGTGAACGGGACGGACTACACCGACCTTGCCGAAGCGGTAAACGCCGCGGGAGCGGGCGATACGGTATATCTTCTGTGCGATCTTTACGCATCGGGCGTAACCGTTGCAAAGGCGGTCACCGTACGCCCCCTTTCAGGGAAAGTGACGCTCATGCGCGATTCGGCACAGGCGCTCTTTACCGTTGCGGGCGGCGGCGCCCTGACGCTCGAATGCGCGGAAAACGGTGCGCTGACGCTGGACGGCATGCGCATTTCTTCCGCGTCGCCGATGATAGAAAGCGGCGGCACGCTGACGGTGAATGCGGGCGTAACGCTGCAAAATGCCGTGTGTACGGGAAACGGCGGCGCGGTGCGCCTGACGGGCGGCACGGCAAACCTGAACGGCTGCGTATTTTCGTACAATTCCGCCGCGGACGGAGGCGCGGTCGCAACGACCGCAAGCGGCTGCCGCATCTATGCGGAAAACGCCACGTTTCTCTCCTGCACGGCAACGCAAAACGGCGGGGCGCTGTACTCCGAAAATAACAACGTTTTCCTCACTTCCTGCACATTCGAAAAGAACGCCGCGCAAAACGGCGGCGCGGTTTACCTTACAAAGGGAAACGTTACCGAGATCAAGGGCTGTTCCTTTACGGAAAACACGGCGGAAAATCAGGGCGGCGGCGCGTGGCTGAACGGCAAAACGCAGTTCCTCGCGCCGGAAAACACCTTTATTGCAAACTCGGCAAAATCGGGCGGCGGCATATTCGTGCAGAGCGAAAACAGCAACCGCACCGTTACCGCGGGGCACATACGCATGGAAAACAACGAGGCGGAGCGCGGGGGCGGCATTTACGCGGCGGGTTATCTGCAAGCGGGCACGAACGGCGGCGGCTTTTCCGTATCCGCCGCGGATACGGGCGAAGGCAGTGCGCTGTACATTGCAAGCGGCGCCGTATTTACCTCAGCCGGAACGGTATTCAACCTTTCGGGCGGGCTGTACCTTGCCGAAAACAAAGTCTTTTCCTTCAGCGCCCTGCCCGACCTTGCGGCATCTTCTTTCGATATCCGCGCGGTGCTCGCGCCCTCAAACGAAAACCTGACTGTGTTCTCTTTCCCCTCCGCACTCGGAGAGGAAGGCGCGAATTCGTTCGACTTTTTCATCTTCTGCGGAGACGATATTTATAAAAGCGCACTCTCGGAAGACGGCACGAAGATCGGTGCGGGCACCAGATATTATGCGATGACCGTAACGGACGGACAGGCGAGCGGCACGCAGTATATCGCCGAGGGCGACACCTTTACCCTGCCCGACGCGGAAGGCGCAAGCGGCATGCGGTTCGTCGGATGGAAAATAGGCGATAAACTTTACGCCGCGGGCGATGCCGTTACGGCAAACGCGCACCTGAACGCCGTGGCGGTGTATGAACCCCTTCCCCCCGAAACGGGCGGCGGCGATAACGAAGACGGTGAAAACGGCAACGGGAACGAGGAAAATGGCGGCGACAGCGGCAACGGGAACGAAGAAAACAACGGCACGGCGGACGATCCCCTGCCCGCGTGGCCATTCGTTGTGGGCGGCATACTGTTGGCTGCGGTGATCGGCGGCGCGGTATTGCTGCTGATCAGAAAGAAATGACCGCATAAAGCAAAAGGGCGCGAAAGAGCGAAAATATGCTCTTTCGCGCCCTTTCTATAAGCAATTTTTATGCGGCGCCGCAAAAAAAATTCGGCTCCCGCCGCGCGAACGGCTGACTTTATTCGCGTTTTGTGGTATACTGTTGCAGTAATCGGCGCGGCGGAACGCGGCTCATGCCGCAGGCTGCGCAACTATCGTTTTACGGAGGCAAAAGTTTTGAGCGGTTTTTTCGGCGTAGCGTCCAAAAAGGACTGTGTATTCGATCTGTTTTTCGGTACCGACTATCATTCGCATCTCGGCACGCGGCGGGCAGGCATGGCGGTATACGGTGCGGACGGCTTCAACCGTGCGATCCATAACATAGAAAATTCCCCTTTCCGCACCAAATTCGAGCGCGATTTTGAGGAAATGAAGGGCAATATCGGCATCGGCTGCATATCAGACAGCGAGCCGCAGCCCCTTTTGGTGCGCTCGCACCTCGGCAATTTTGCGATCTGCACGGTCGGGCGCATCAACAATACCGCTGAACTCGTCAAAAAGGCCTTTTCGGAAGGAAAAACGCACTTTTTGGAGATGAGCGGCGGCAGCATCAACGCGACGGAACTGGTTGCTTCCCTCATCGACTGCGGAAGCACCATACCCGAGGGAATAAAATACGCGCAGGACATCATTGACGGCTCGATGTCTATACTCATCCTCACTTCGGAAGGCATTTACGCCGCGCGCGACAAGGCGGGCAGAACGCCCGTTGCGATCGGCAAAAAAGCGGGCGCCTACTGCGTTTCCTTTGAATCGTTCGCTTACCTGAACCTCGGCTATGATCATTATAAGGAGCTCGGCGCGGGCGAAACGGACTTCATCACCGCCGAAGGCGTGCAGGTGATCGCCCCGCCCCGCGGCGAAATGAAGATTTGCACCTTCCTGTGGGTGTACTACGGCAACCCTGCCTCGAGCTACGAGGGGCTGAACGTGGAAGAGATGCGCTACCGCTGCGGCGACGCGCTCGCGCGGCGCGACAACACCGTTGCCGACAGCGTTGCGGGGCTTCCCGACTCGGGCACGGCGCACGCGGTCGGGTACGCGAACCGTTCGGGCATGCCGCTCACCCGCCCTTTCATCAAATATACGGCGACGTGGCCCCGTTCCTTCATGCCGCAGAACCAAAAAAAGCGCGACCTGATCGCGCACATGAAGCTCATACCCATCGAATCGCTGATACGCGGCAAGCGCCTTGTGCTAATAGACGATTCGCTCGTGCGCGGCACGCAGATGCGCGGCACGGCAGACTTTTTGTATAAGAGCGGCGCAAAGGAGCTGCACATCCGCCTCGCCTGCCCGCCCATCCTGTACGGCTGCCCGTATTTGAACTTCTCCCGCTCCAATTCTTCGCTCGAGCTCATCGCGCGGCGCAAGATCGCGGAACTTGAAGGCACGGACGCGGAGGAGGCGGTCGCCCCCTACACCGATCCCGATTCGCCCCAATTCGCGGCGATGGTCGAAAGCATACGCCAAGAATTGCAGTTCACCTCTTTGAAATATCACCGCTTGGATGACATGATAGAGTCGACGGGCATGCCCGCCTGCAAATTCTGCACCTATTGTTGGAACGGCAAAAAATAAATATTTACAGGATAAGCAAAAGTGTATGGGCGGCAAGCTCATACACTTTTTCGTTGCAGATCGAATTTGCGGAGAAGAACGAAAGCGATATCGACGTTGTGTACGATGTCTGTTACGCGCTTTGAACGGCGGGCTTGCACCGCGCCGATGGGGGCTGCGACGCGGTGTTCGGTGTGAATTTGTCGTATTCGGAATCAGCTGCCTACCGCCGCGGAATACAAATTTTTATATCTGTACGGTTGATTAATAAAACAATTAATGGTATAATAAGTAGGAAAAATAAAACTAATTATACTGAAAGGAACAAAAATGGAAAATTTCCCCGAAGGTAAGTTTCTGGCTACGGTAAAGATTGGCCCTAAAGGGCAAATCGTCATTCCCAAAGAGGTGCGGGATATGTTTTCGCTGAATCCGGGCGATTCTTTGGTCTTGATGGCGGACAAAGGACAAGGTATTGCTTTGCAGCCGTTTTCTTATGTTGAATCGTTTTGGAATGCCGTCAATCATGCAAAGAACGGAGATGAAGAGAAAAAATGAACGCGCTTGAAGTAAAAGGGTTGTCGAAAGTATATCCTGAATTTACGCTTGATAAAGTCAGTTTTTGCGTACCGCAGGGGCATATATCCGGGCTTATCGGAAGAAACGGCGCAGGAAAAAGCACGACTATCAAAGGCGTCCTGCGGCTTATCGCTGCAGAAGGAGATGTCGCCGTCTTTGGTAAAGATATTATTAAAGACGAAATGACTGTCAAACAGATGATCGGCTATGTGGGCGGCGGCTTTCGATATTATCCTATGAACACGCTTGCCGCTATCCGCAAAGCCTACGAGCCTTTCTATCCGACGTGGAATCAAGGCAAGTACGAAAAATTCCTTGCGCAATTCGGACTGTCTGAAAGGAAAAAGGTAAAGGAACTTTCCGAAGGGATGAAAGTAAAATTTGCGCTTTCTCTCGCCCTTTCGCACGGAGCAAAGTTGCTCATTATGGACGAGCCGACAAGCGGGCTTGACCCGCTTTCGCGCGAAGAGTTTTGCGACATCGTTTTACAACTTGTGCGTGACGAAGGAGTATCTGTACTCTTTTCCACGCATATCACTTCCGACCTGATGCGAATTGCCGACGACATTGTTTATATTTCGGAGGGCAAGATTCTTGCGGCTTGTCCGCTGAAAGAATTGCTTGGTAAATATAAGTTGGCGCATTTTTCTTCTCTTGCAGACGCAACGGCGGCAAATGCAATCGGCGTTAAGTCGGTAAAAGACGGATACGAAGGACTGCTCCCGCGTGATGCTAAAATATTAAACGGGGTTACTCTTGCAGACGCAACAATCGACAATATCATAGTTCATTTGGAAAAGGCGAACGAGGAGAAAAGGCATGGTTAATCTGATTAAAAAAGAATTAGCTTTATGCTTGCACCCTACGGTTTTTATCTTTCTCTCCTTTGCCGCACTTGTATTTGTGCCGAATTATCCGTATGAAGTCATTTTCTTTTTCTCTTGCCTTTCGGTATTTTTCTGCTGTATGATGACAAGAGAAAACGGGGATATTGCGTTTTCCTGCGCATTGCCCGTAAAAAAGGAGCATATCCCTCTTGCAAAAATACTCGTCACGATTGGATTGCAGTGTATAATTTTATTGCTTGTGGGAATTATCGGCGCAGTCAAAGGAGCTGTTTTGCCTGCGGAGCAGTATGTCAACCAAGCGGGAATATCGGCAAACATTGTTCTCGTGGGGAATGGCGCGATTTTACTCGGCATATTTAATCTGATATTCTTCCCTCGTTACTTCAAAGCACCCGATAAAATCGGGGTTCCTTTTGTAATCGGCGCAATCGTCGAGTTTTTGCTGATCGGCGTTTTTATCATTTTACGTTGGGCTATACCGCTGTATTCTATTACGCTGAACGGACTTAATACTGTAAATACGGGAGCAAAAGCAGCCGCTCTGATCATAGGATTTGTTGTCTATATCATGCTATCTGCTATTAGCTGCAAATTATCAATGAAATATTTTCAGCGAGTAGATTTATAGTATATCCGATCAGGGTGCCCCTTCAAACAGCCATACACTCTTTCGGCCGTCCCCGCTTTCCCCTGCCCCGACGGCATTGCCGGCGGGTTTCTTTTTAATCGGAAGCGCCCGTCCGCAAAACTGCGGACGGGCGGTTTTTATGCTCCGATTTTACTTTTCGATAATTGGATATTCCGCCGAAAAAGAGGAAACAAATTCCTTTCCGTTCAAATAAGACAGCGCCCCCGAAAAGGAAAACGACAGCCTTTTTGCCACAAGGATATGCCGTTTGAGCTTGTATTTTTTATTCAGCGCTTCGTCGCCGTACTTTTCGTCGCCCGCAACGGGATGCCCCGCAAATGCGAGATGCGCGCGTATCTGATGCGTTTTGCCGCTGTGCAGGCGCACCTTCACGCGGGAAAGATCTCCGCGGCTCTCCGCGTCGAAATATTCGGTCACGATCTTTTCCGCACCGCTTTGCGGCTCGGAAAAAACTTTCACCCGCGCGGCGGCTGCATCCTTTTTTAAGTACGCCGTTAAAATGTCCGCACGCTTCTGAAAGGGATGAAAGCAGACTGCCTCGTAAATTTTCTTCGCGCGGCGCTCGCGGAACGCCGCCAACAGTTCTATTTCCGCCGCTTCGTTTTTCGCAAAGATCATCGCGCCGCAGGTGTTGCGGTCGAGCCGATGGATAAAGCGCGCCCCGCACCGCTCCCGCAGAGCGCAAAAGAGCGCCTCGGAATTGACGCCCGCATATTTATCCGCAACGAGCACGTTTTCGTCCTCGAAAACAATACCGTAAAACGCGCGCGCTTCTTCCTTGGGCGTCGTATACACGGTCACCTCGTCGCCCGCGTTCAAAGGCAGGTTTCTGCCCGTCTTTTCGCCGTTCACGCGGATATCTCTGTCGCGCAAAAGGCGCGAAAAGGCAAACGAGCCCTGCGCATAGTTGTTATCGACGAGATCTCTGAGCGTCGTTTTCCCGTCGCAGATGATTTTTTTCACGCTTTTTTCCCTTCCGTTTTCTTCCCGCAAACAGAGCAAGGCATACGCCGGCCGCCAAAACCGCCGCGAGCGCCGCGCCGAAATACAGCGCCGCGTACACGGCATAGGCGAGCAGGAAAGCGACGCCCGTCTGCAGCAGCGCATTCAGCAGGGCGCGCCTTATGCCGAGCTCGCGCGCAGCCGCCGCGATCGCGGAAACGCAGGGCGAGCAAGCCATGATGAACGCCGTGAACGCCGCGGCAGACGCCGCGCTCATTGCCGCGGACAAGTCTGCCCCGTAAAACACGGCGAGCATCCCCGCAACGCTTTCCTTTGCGACAAGCCCCGTGAGCGCGGAGAGCGCCACCTGCCAGTCGGTAATGCCCATCGGGTAGAACAGATATTTCAGCCCGCGGCACAAAACTTCCGCCATACAGCCCGCGCCGCCTTCCCCCACATATCGCATGGAAAAATCGAAGGAAAGCAAAAACCACATGGCGATCAGAACCGCGGTCACCGTCGTAACTATCTTTATTATAAACTGTTTGCAGGAAAATAGCAACGATTTTGCGACCTGCCTGACGGACGGGAATTGCAGGTGCGCGATCTCCATGACAAGCTCCTCTTCGGCGGGGCGAACGGCTTTCAGAATGAACGCCGCCGCAAAAGCGAGCGCTACCCCTCCGAAGTAGATGAGCGCGAGCGCGAGGAACTTATGCGCAAAAAAGCAGGAGATGACGGCAAGGTACACGGGCATCTTCGCACTGCAGGATATGTACGGCAAAATGAGGATGGCGCGCCTCTGCACGTCCTTGTTTTCAAGCCCGCGCGTGGTGAGTATCGCGGCGGCGGAACAGCCGAACCCCATCAGAACAGAGAACGCCGCCCTGCCCGTAAGCCCGGCTTTTCGGAAAATGCCGTCCGTCATAAAGGCGAGCGCGGACATATAGCCGCTCTCTTCCATGATAAAGAGCGCAAGGTATAAAATAGCGATCTGCGGCAGGAAAGACAGGAGCATCCCCAGCCCCGAAAAGAGTGCGGATATCAGCCCGACCGCGGCGGGCGCCGCGCCGATCCCCCGCGCTTTGGCAGAGAGAAAGCCGCCGATATCGTCGGAAACCCAACCTTCCAACAAATTTTTCAAAAGAACGCCGGGCATTTTATCGGCAAACGCGAGAAAAAACACCGCAAGCAGCGTAACGAAAAACAGCGGCACGGCGACGAACGGGTTGTACAGCAGTTTTTCCGCACGGCTCTCCTTAAACGCTCCGCCCGACCACGCGCCGGCAAGCTCTTCGGATACAGGAACTGTATCGCCGCGCGCATTTTCCGCCCCTTCCGCATTCGGCACCCCGCCGCGCGCATTTTCCGCCCCTTCCGCATTCGGCGCCCCGCCGCGCGCCTCCCCCGCAAAGAGCCGTTCCGCCAAAAAGAGCCGCAGTTTTTTTATATCCCTGCCGCTGTGCGCGTTGACGCATATGACGGGCACGCCGAGCATTTCGGAAAGCTTTTTCTCGTCGAGAAACCCGCCCCGCCGCCGCAGCAGATCGCGCATGGTAACGACGAGCAGCGTTTTCGGCGCAAGCGCCTTTACCTCGTAAAACAGGTGCAGCGACCGCGGCAGCGTGAGCGCGTCCATCACGACGAGCGCGGCGGCATAGTCTTTTCCCGCGAGCGCGCGGCGGGAGATCTCCTCTTCCATATTGGGGGAAGAGAGGGAATAAATTCCCGGAAGATCGGCGAATACAGCCCCGTGCCCGCCTATGCGGGCGGCACGCTCGGTCATCCCCACCGTAACGCCGTGCCAATTGCCCGTTTTCGCGTGCCCGCCCGTGAGCGCGTTGAACAGGGTAGATTTGCCGCAGTTCGGATTGCCCGCAAGCAGTATGCGCATATGTTCAGTCTTTTTTCTACCCATCCGCGCGCTCCTGTTCTACGGAGATCTTTTCGGCGAGGTTTTTGCCGAGGGCGAGACGCACGCCGCCCGCTTCGAGCATGACGCCGCCGCCGAAGGGCGCGCGCCGCACGAGCGTGACCTGCGCGCCGGCATACACGTTCAGCATATGCAGCCTGTTTTTCGCCTTTTCGTTTGCGGCGATATGCGTCACTTTCGCGCGTTCTCCCGCTTTGAGCTGCAATACATTCATATATTGACTATATGAAAAAAGCCGCTCCGTTATGCGCCTTTGTTCATCGAAAGAAAAAACTTGATTTTATTTTCTTTCTGTACAGCGACAAAATCTCGAAAAAATTTCGGGCGTTTTACAGCCGCCCGTACCGACCTCAAAATCATAAACAAACACGGCGCAGCAGCAAAAGCGGCAGCGCCGTGTTTTTCTTTGACCTTAAAAACTATTTCTTTTTCTGTTCGGCTTTCCACGCCTTTATCTCATCCAGGCGCGCCTTTATTTTTCCCTCTACCCCCTCTTCCGTCGGGCGGTAGTATTCCCTTCCCGCGAGAGAATCGGGCAGGCACTGCATATCCGTCAGCTTTTCCTTATAGTCGTGCGCGTAGCGGTATCCCTTGCCGTATTCGAGCTCTCTCATCAGCTTTGTCGGCGCGTTGCGTATGACGAGGGGCACAGGCTCGGCGAGCATGGTGAGCGCGTCCTTTTTGGCGCTCTCGTAAGCCATGTACAGCGCGTTGGATTTCGGAGCCACAGACATATAAACGACCGCCTCGGTAAGGTGTACGCTGCACTCGGGCATACCGATATAGTGGCACGCCTGATACGCCGCCACCGCTATTTCGAGCGCGCGCGGATCGGCGAGCCCTATATCTTCGCTCGCAAACCGCGTGACGCGGCGGGCGATATACAGCGGATCTTCCCCCGCCTCCAGCATGCGCGCGAGCCAATACACGGCGGCGTCGGGATCGGAATTGCGCATGGACTTGTGCAGGGCGGATATCAGGTTATAGTGTTCCTCGCCCGTCTTGTCGTACAGGAGAGATTTTTTGGAAGTGCATTGTTCCACCGTTTCGCGCGTCACGACCGTCTTATCGCCGTCCGCATTCCCGTTCAAAACTGCCATTTCGAGCGTGGAAAGCGCACTTCTCGCGTCGCCGTTGGCAAACGCCGCGATCGTTTCCAGAATATCGTCCGCAATTTCCACGTCCTGCCCGCCGAACCCGCGCTCATCCGTCAGCGCGCGGCGGAGAAGTTCTGTCAGCTCTTCCGTTTTGAGCGCCTGCAACACGAACACCTTGCACCGCGAAAGGAGCGCCCCGTTCACCTCAAAAGACGGGTTTTCCGTGGTGGCGCCGATCAATATGATGCTGCCACGCTCCACAAACGGCAGAAAGGCGTCCTGCTGCGCCTTGTTGAAACGGTGTATTTCGTCCACGAACAGAATGGTCTTTTCGCCGTAAATGCGGTTCTTTTCCGCCTGTTCCATGACCTGTTTTATCTCTTTGATGCCGCTCGTCACGGCGGAAAAGTCGATAAACGTCGCCTTCGTTCTGTTCGCGATGATGCGCGCGAGCGTCGTTTTGCCCACGCCCGGCGGGCCCCAAAAGATCATGGAACCTATTTTATCGCTCTCTATGAGGCGGCGCAGAACTTTCCCTTCTCCCAAAAGGTGCTTTTGCCCGACGAATTCTTCGAGCGAGCGCGGCCGAAGCCGCGCCGCGAGCGGCAGGTCCGCATCCTTCATGAACATAGACTGTTGCTGCATACATTCTCCTTTGCGCGCTTGCGCGGACATAAGCCCCGGCAGCGCTGCGCTCTGCACGCAAACTTTTGCATTTTATGAAACGGGGCAGAGATCGCCTCTGCCCCGCCGCGGTATCATCTGAAAAGATTTCTTTCTTCAAAAAGTTTCCGTTCGGAATTTGCGTTTTTTCTGCCGCGCAGCCGCGATTCCGCGTCCGCCATGAGCGCGTCCGCCTCCTCATCGGTGAGCGTACCCTCTTCCCTGCGCGCCTCGATGTACGTTTTGTGCGCCGCTTCGCCGAGGATATCCGCGCCCTCTCCGCGCAGTTTCTGCGCAAAACGCGTCATGAAAAAGGCGATGTCGCGAAACAGATTGACGTGCGCGACGTACTCTTCGTCCTCTTCCAAAAGGTCTGCATACGTCAGCTTTGCGCCGCCGTAACGGGAAAGCGAAGACACGACGCCCGGGCGCACCTTAAAGCGCACCTTGCTTTCGGGCGGAAGGGCGGCGCTGTCTGCAAGGCTCATGGGCACGGGGCCGACAAAGCTCAGCCGCCCCGTAAAGACGTGCGCAAGGTACGGGTAATACTTGATGCCGCACCCCTTCACGAATTTGCCGAACCGCGTGACGCGCTCTTCCGCGGGCAAAAGCTTCCCCTCTTCGTCATGCTGTATGCGTTCGGTCGTAAAGGAATATACGGAGATCACCTTTTCCTTCCTGCCGCAGTAATAAACCCGTTCGAACAGGGAAGGATACGCGTTCGTTACCTTATTGTAGATCGCGCCGACGACGAGAAATACGAGAAAGAAGGGTAAAAAGGCCGCCAAGAATATTGCCGAAAACAATATATCGAACAGCCTTTTGAAAAGCCAGCGGTAATTGAGCGCCGCGATGAGTATAAACACGGCGATATCGAGTATAATGAAGATCGCCATGCCCCACGGCGTATTCAGAAAGGACGGTGCGAGAACAGCTTCCATAAAATTAAAGATATCTCCTTCTGTGATATTCCATTATAATACAGCCGCGCGGAAAAAGCAACGTTTTCAGCCCTCTATTTCCGCCCCTTGCGGCTCTTTATTTTCATCGGCGAGCGCAACTATGCCGCCGATGCAGGCAAGCGTTTTCTCTTTGCCCTCCCCCGTTTCCGAGGAAAAGGCGATTATGTTCCCTTCGCCCGTTTTAAATCCGGCGGCAAGCTTTCGGACGTTCTCTTTGACGCGCATTTTAGACAGCTTGTCCGCCTTCGTCGCTACGACGGTAAAGGGAATGCGGTGATAGTACAAAAAATTTATCATTGCAAGGTCGTCCGCCGTGGGATCGTGGCGGATATCCGCAAGGGAAAAGACGTGCGCAATGTTTTCCTTTTCGGCAAAAAAATCTTCCAAAAGGCGCGCCCACTTTTCCTTTTCCGCCTTGGAAACGCGGGCAAAGCCGTAGCCCGGCAGATCCGCCAATATGAACTGCCCGAAATCAAAATAATTTACGAGGCGCGTCCTGCCCGGTTCCGCCGAAGTTTTTGCCAATTTTTTGCGGTTCGCGAGCGTGTTTATGAAGGAACTTTTGCCCACGTTCGACCTGCCGCACACCGCTATCATCGGCTTTTGCGGGCGGATAAAGCCCTTCCTGTCCGCCGCGGACAACATGAATTTTGCTTCTTTAACGATCATTATAACCCCGCAATGGCGTTATGGAATACGGTATCCACTTCCGCCGCGGGGATAAAATTCAGCTCCCCGCGCACGTTCGAGGGTATCTCTTCCTCGTCGCGCTCATTTTCTTTGGGAATGATGATATTCTTGATGCCCGCGCGGTGCGCCGCGAGCGCCTTTTCCTTCAATCCGCCGATGGGCAGCACCTTGCCGCGCAGGGTGATCTCTCCCGTCATGGCGATATCTTTGCGGACGGGTTTATGCGTGAACGCGGAAAGGATGGCTGTCGCCATGGTGATGCCCGCGCTCGGGCCGTCTTTCGGGGTGGCTCCTTCGGGAACGTGAATGTGTATATCGGTATTGGAAAAGGTTTCCGCGTCTATGCCGTAGGTGTCGGCGTGCGCGCGGATATAGCTGATGGCGGCGCGGGCAGATTCCTTCATCACGTCGCCCAATTTGCCCGTGAGCTGAATTTCGCCCTTTCCGGGCATGCACGAAACTTCTATGGTCAGCGTCGTGCCTCCCACGCTCGTCCACGCAAGCCCCGTCGCCGCGCCCACCTCGTCGCCGTCCAGCCGCGAATTATCGCGCAGATATTTGCGGACGCCGAGAATGCTTTCGAGGTTTTCTTCGGTCACGGTCTGCTTTTCCATCTCTCTGTTTTCGGCATACCGCACCGCGATCTTGCGGCATACGGAACCTATCTGCCTCTCCAGACTGCGCACGCCCGCTTCCATCGTATACCCTTCGATGATCGCGGTGATCGCCCCGTCGGTAATTTCGAGCAGTTCGGGTTTCAGCCCGTTTTCCTCGATTTTGCGGGGTACGAGATAGCGCTTGGCTATTTCGCGCTTTTCGTCCAAAGTGTAGCCGTTGAGTTCGATCAGCTCCATCCTGTCGAGAAGGGGCGCGGGAATGGTGTCTACCGTGTTCGCCGTTGTTATGAACAGCACTTTGGAAAGATCGTAAGGCACTTCCAGAAACCTGTCGCGGAAGGTCGCGTTCTGTTCGGGATCCAACACTTCCAGAAGCGCGCTCGCGGGATCGCCGCGCATGTCGGAAGAAACTTTGTCTATCTCGTCCAACAAAAATACGGGATTGACGGACCCCACCTGTTTCATCGCATAAATGATGCGCCCGGGCATCGCGCCGACATAGGTGCGGCGGTGCCCCCTGATCTCCGCCTCGTCCTTTACGCCGCCGAGGCTCATGCGCACGAATTTTCTGCCGAGGGCGCGCGCCACCGACTTTGCGATAGACGTTTTACCCACCCCGGGAGGCCCTACAAAGCACAAAATGGGCGCGTTCATGCTCTTTGTGAGCTGTAACACGGCAAGGTATTCCGTGATGCGCGTTTTGACCTTTTCGAGCCCGTAATGATCCTCGTCGAGTATCTTTTTTGCGTCGAGTATATTCTCGGTATCCTTCGTTTCTTCCGTCCAGGGAAGTTCGATGAGCCAATCGAGATAGTTGCGTATCACCGTATATTCGGGGGAAGAGGGAGGCATTTTATCCATGCGGGCGACTTCTTTGAGCGCCTTCTCTTCGATCTCCGCGGGCATATGCCTCTCTTTGAGCTGCCCGGTGAGCGTATCTTTTTCCTGCTCGTCGTCGCCGAGTTCGGTGTGTATGGCTTTGAGCTGTTCGCGCAGGAAATATTCCTTTTGATTTTTATCGATGCTGCGGCGCACCATCGAGCTGATCTTTTTTTCCAGCTTTGCAATTTCGAGCTCGTCGTTGAGGCAGCGCTCGTACAGTTTGAGCCGCTCGACCACGTTCGCCGTTTCGAGCAGCTGCTGTTTTACCTCTTCCTTGATATGCAGGTACTGCATGGAACGGTTGATGAATACGTCGGGATCGGTCAGGCTGTCGAGCGCGGAAAGCTGTTCTTTGGGGAAACGCAGATCGCCCGCGGTGAGATCGCGCATCACTTCGCGCGCGGTGCGCAGATACGCCTCTTCGAGCACCTCGTCGCCGTGGACAGACTTCATGCGGGTAACGACGGCATAAAAGCTGCCATCCTCTTCGTAGACTTCTTCCGCCTTGGCGCGGTAAAGCCCCTCTACGCTGACGCGCAAATTGCCCGAAGGCAGCTTTGCGATCTGCTTTATTTTGACGACCGTACCGACGGCGCAGACGTCTTTTGCGGCGATCTGCTCCTTTTCCGCATCCTTTTGCAGGCTGACGAAAAGGTTCATGTCCTTTTCCGACGCGCGCGAGATCGCCGTGAGAGAAATGAGCCTGCCCGCGTCAAAACTCGTCTGCGTGTCGGGGAACACAACTTTGCCCCGCAGCGCCACGAGAGGAAATACATACGTTTTTTTTGTTCTTGCCATATTTTTTACCTGTTTTGCAGTGTTTCGTTTTTCTAAATCCATAGATCGTTTACAGCGATTGTTTATAGTATAACACACGTTTCGGAATTTTACAAGCCTATTTCAAAAATGAAAGGCTGAGAAACGCTCTTCCGTACAAATTTTCATCATATCTGCACACGGTTTTAGCACAGTTTTAGCAAAGCGCAGCGCCGCGCGGCTGCATAAGCCGCGCGGCGCCCGATATTTGTTTTTCAAAAGCTCAATTTATACAGCCGCGCCGTATAAGGGGGCAGGAAAACGCGCAGCGAGCGCTTTTATCTTCATCCTTTTCTCCTTATTATTCTTCCGCCGACAGCCCGAACGGTACCGCGGCGTAGCGTTCCCGCCACAGCGAACCTTCGGGATCGCTCCATCCGCCGCCGTCCGCAAATGCGGTCAGCCCGACGTATTCGGGATCCCCTTCCCTGTGATGGAAAGGTCCGAATATGTTGCGCAGGGAGGAATACAGCCTGATCTCGATATCGTTTTCCCCTTCGCGCACATATGCGGAAACATCGCCGTCAAATTCGGGCGCATAGCCTTCGCCGACAAGTTTTCCGTTTATAAAAACTTCGGCATAATCGCTCAAAAAGCGCAATTTTATCCTGTTTTCGCCCTCTTTTGAAGAGAGGAAAGAATTTTTCAATTTCATCGTGCCCGCAAAAAAGAACCACCCGCTTTCCGTGAGCGAATCGGGGCGCAGCGCCTTGCAGGGTTCGCCGATGGAAAAGCCGTCGGCAAACACAAGCCCGTTCTCCCGCCGCAAATTCTTGCCGTATACCCCGAAATTGCCGAGCAGATAGCAGTTTTCAAGTTCCGAATCGTAGCGGATCTTGTTCTTTTCCGTTTCCATCACGTTGTCGTTGTAAACGTGATAAGTGTATTCCGTTTGGAAAAATTCCGTTTCCACGACGATCTCGTTTTTGCCCTCATGCAAAAGCGGCGTGACGTCTGTTTTGCGGATGCAGGGATCGATGAAACTGCCCTCATCCTTCCATTTCGCCTCGCTACCGTTGATGTATATTTTTTTATCCGCAGGCGTTTCCGTTGCAAAAAAGACTTTTCCCGCAAAGCCGCGCAGCTCTGCGACATAGCGCAGTTTAAGTGTTCCGTTCTTTCTGCCCTTCATCAGCGTATCGAACAGCAGCCTTACGTCGCGCATGGGTTTATATTGCCCGCCGCAGAAGGAATATTCGCCGCCGTCGAGCACGAGCGCGTTCTCCCCTCCGGGTTCGGTGCGCCACATCCCGTTTACAAAAGGCAGGGGCGCCCCGGGCAGCTTATGCGCCGCGGCAGGGACCTGCTCTTCGGACGGAACGCACGCAAACAGCGCCGAACCGTAAGGTCCGAGGCAGACCTCGCCCCCGAGGAAAAGTTCCGCGTTCTCCTTTTCGAGATCGAGGCGGTACAGGGCATACCCTTTTGCCGCATGCAGCGAAAAGCTGTCCGCCCTGTCATGCGCGTTGCTCGCAAATACGATGTACGCGCCGCACTCCGTTTTGCCCTGAAAAAACACCGAGCCGCCCCGTGCGGAAAGAGTATACCCTTCGCTCGTTCGCATTGCCGGAATATCGTCCGCGCGCAGGGCGCGCTTGCGCAGAGACGCAAGCTCCCCTGCGGGCCTGCCGTTCAGACGGGACGGGAACTGCCCGCTGTAATACAGCCTTCCGCCCGACGAAACGAAATCGGAAAGGATGCGGAAAGTGCTCTCGTCCAAGCCGACGCAGTCGGGCAAAAGCACGCGCGAATAGGCGCGTCTGCCCACGATGAGTTTGCCGTTTTCCGCTTTGCCGTGGCGCTCCAATATGCGCTCGCTGCCGAGTTCATAGGCGACCGCCGCGCGCTCGAGCGCGTTCACCGTTTCCGAAAACGCAGCCTCGTATGCGCGCATCGTATCCGTTGCGGGGCTGACGTACATCATAAAAGCCGACCGCACGGGCGATATCACCAAAAGATCGGCGCACGGTTCGGCGGCGGAAAGAAGTGCCCCGAGCGATGCGATATATCCACTGAACGCGCCGTATTTTTTCCACCACGTTTGATGCAGGAAGTGCGAAGGCGGATAATCGCGCTTGCGCTCCCCTTTCAGGCTGTAAGCGAAAAGGTGCTGGCACAGCACGTTGATGCCGCCCGCAAACTGCCGCTCGGCGATCGAACGCAGGCGTTTGAGCCCCACGCTCCAACCGCAGAGAGCAAACGTTTCGGAAAGCACGCGCTCCTTGCCGAGCTGACGCGCCACGGAAGACACCTGCCGCGCCGCCGCCATATTGCAGGGCGCCCTGCCGAGCCAATCCATGCCGGGCATCTGCATATATTCGTAGTGGCGCATGATGTCGCCGCAGTTGAGCGTCTGCCCGAACAGGGAATTTTCGTCGAAGCCGTGCCCCGTAAATATGTAGCCGTACTTTTCGCACCACTCGCCTATCTGCTTATAATAAGCGGCGTTCAGCATATCTTCGGCAAGGGAATAAAAGTCGTAGCGGAACGCCGCGCTCGACTCGGAATCGAAGAACAGGCAGGGAAGTTTTTGAAATACGTCGTAACCGTATTTTTCGTAAAACTTTTCCGCAAAGCGGCGCGACCACGGAAAGGAACGGCTGCCGTACTGCGGCTCGTCGGTGAAAAATCCGCTTATCGAACTGCCGTAGCGCGCCCTGTATTTTTCGTACACCTCTTCTATGAAACAGCGCACCGTCTCTTCGTCGAGAACATCCACATAATCCGCGCTCGTGCGCAGGCACACGGCGTAAGCGGCGTCTTTTCGGCTGTCCACACGGCCGAACCTGCCCTTCCTTACGCCGTAACAGGCGAGCACTTCGTCGTCCTTTCTGAGCGAAGGGGCGGGCACGCATTCCAACCACTTCAAACAATATTCGGGGTGTTCGGCGACGATCTTTCCGTCCGCAAAGCCGCTGGGCCATCCGTTTTCGTCGTAAACGTAGCTGTCCGTACCCGATTCTTTGCCCTGCCGCACGGCTGCGCCGAGGCTTTCGAACCACTCTTTGCCCATGTAGTCGGTCAAAAGCCCGCTGCGCGCGTGCAGAAAATACCCGCCGCAGCCCTTTTCTGCCATTTCGCGCACCTGCCTTTGCATCTCCTCGGGAGAAAGCCTGTCGTTGAGCGACCAAAACGGCAGCGGCCTGTAACGCTCTTTGCGGGCGCGCACGGCGCCGAAAATTTCGTCGGTAAACATAATAACACCCTCTGTCCGTATTTTTTTGTGCGCGGTTCCGCGCATGGTTGAAACTAATTTTAACTCTCATCAACCCTCTCGTTTATATTAACATTGCACCCGCGAAAAATCAATCTTTTTTAAAAAAAATCAAGCTTTTTTAAAAAATAAGCGGCGTCGCCCGCAGAGGGCGATGCCGCCATTGATTTATTACAGTAAATTTGTCAATGCTTTTTTACCTAAAAAGCGCACAAAAATTTGCAAAATATTTTACGCCTGTTTGTCCGTTCCGAAATAGGCTGCGGCGTTGTTATAGGAAATATCCCGGACCACTTTGCCGAGCGTTTCCATGTCGCGGCAGATCTCGCCGTCTTCCGCCTTGCGCCCGAGCCAGTCGCACAAAATGCGGCGGAAATAGTGATGCCTCGGATAGGAAAGAAAACTGCGGCTGTCCGTAAGCATTCCAATAAAGGTGCCTATGTGCCCTGTATCGGCAAGCGAATCGAGTTGGGCGCGGATGCCGTCGAGGTGATCCAAAAACCACCAAGCGGGGCCGAACTGTATTTTGCCGCGCGCGCTCGAATCCTGAAAGCACCCCGCCAGCGTGGTGAGCGGCAGGTTCCATACGGGATTGAGGTTGAAAAGCACCATTTTCGGGAGCGAACCTTCCGCATCGAGCGCGTCCATCCAGCGCGAAAGCGCCGCGATGCTCGCGCCGTCGTCTATACTGTCGTAGCCGGTGTCTGCGCCGAGTATCTTATACATCCTGGAATTGTTGTTGCGCATCGCGCCGACGTGTACCTGCACGGCGAGACCGTTTGCGGCACAGCCGCGCAGCACCTGCCCCATCACGAAAGACTTGTACGCCTCCGCCTGCGGCGCGGTGACTTGTTTGCCGGACAACGCGCAGCCGAACGCCTCGGCAGCCTTTTCGCGCGCGCAGGGCGGGTACACCTTTTGCAGCGCTATGTCCGCCGCAACCGCACCCTTTTCCTTGAACTCAACGATGCGCGCCGCGATCGCCTTTTCCAGCTCTTCAAAGGAAGAAATGTCGCCGTATATGGAACACAGCCTGCCGAGATACTCGGTATAGCGCGGATCGTCTATGTTCATGGCTTTATCCGCACGGAACGTGGGCAGCACGCGGAAGGGATAATTTTTCTTTTTTATATCGTCGAACACGGTCAGATCGTCGAAAATTTCGTTCGTCGTGCAGACGATCTTTACGTTCGAACCGGCAATGAGCGAAGACGGCGAGAGGGAGTGCGTCTTTATGTAGTCGTTCGCCTTGTCCCATATTTTTTCCGCATTGGCGGAGCAGATAACGTCGTCTATGCCGAAGTAGTTGCGCAGTTCCATGTGCGACCAATGGTACAGCGGGTTGCCGTAAGCAGTTTCCAACGCGCGGACATAGCACATGAATTTTTCCTTGTGCGGAGCACCGCCCGTGATATATTCTTCGTCTATGCCGAAGTTGCGCATCAGCCGCCATTTGTAATGATCGCCGCCAAGCCACAGCTCGAAAAAGTCGTTGAAAGGTTTATCCTCTTGTATCGCCTTTTCCGAAAGGTGGCAATGATAGTCGAAAATAGGCATATCCTTCGCATGACCGTGATACAGTTCTTTCGCCGTCTCGTTGGACAGCAGAAAATCCTCTCCGATAAATTCCCGCATTTTTCTTTCCTCTTTTATTTTTTTTCGCGGCACTCTTATAAAGTGACGCCCCGTTTCCAGACCGCTATTTCGCGGCTGTTGTTCTTTTCCGCCTTGCAGGTTTGCCCGCCCGCCGTTTTCAGGAGAACTTCCATGAGCTCTTCCGCGGCGCCGTCCACGCCGATTTCGAAAGCGCGGCTCGCGTCGTAGTCTATCCACTTCGGCTTGTTTTCGGCAAGCGAGCGGTTCGTGGCTATTTTCAGCGTAGGCACGACGGTCCCGAGCGGCGTTCCCCTGCCCGTCGTAAAGAGCACGACCTGCGCGCCCGCCGCCGCGAGCGCCGTAGCAGCCGCGCCGTCGTTCCCCGGCGCCTCCAAAACGGTAAGCCCCTTCGCCGAAACAGTGCCGCCGTAGCGGACGACGCCGCAAACGGGAGAGTGCCCGCCTTTGAGCACGCAGCCGAGAGATTTTTCTTCCAGCGTGGTGATGCCGCCCTCTTTATTCCCGGGGGAAGGGTTTTCCCCGACGCTTTCGCCGTGGTCGGTGAAATATTTTTTGAAATCCTGAATGACGTCCGCAAGCGAGCCGAATATATCCCGATCGGCACAGCGGCACAGCAAAAGCTGTTCCGCGCCGAACATCTCGGGTATTTCCGTCATGATGCAGTTGCCGCCCGCCCCTACGATCTTATCCGCAAGTGCCCCGACGACGGGATTTGCGGTAACGCCGCTGAGCGCGTCCGATCCGCCGCATTTCAGCCCGACCGTAAGATCGCTCAGACGGCACGGCACCCTTTTATCCGCCTTCACAAGCTCCGCAAGCTGCGAAACGAGGGCGACGCCCGCTTCGATCTCGTCGCCCGCTTCCTGCGCGCGCAGTATGCGCAGGCGGGAAGGATCGGAAAGACTGAGGCAGGGCAAAAATTCTTTCAAAGTATTGTTTTCGCATCCGAGCGAAACGACGAGCACGCCGCCGTTGTTCGGATTGGAACCTAGCCCCGCAAGGATACGCCGCGTCCCTTCGAGATCATCGTGCAGCTGCGAACAGCCGTAAGGATGCACCGCGGCGCAGATATCGGCATAACCGCAGCGTTCGCGGGCGATGCGGGCGATCTCTTCGCACACGTTGTTGATGCACCCCACCGTGGGCAGCACCAAAATCTGGTTGCGCACGCCCACCCTGCCGTCCGCGCGGCGGTAACCGTAAAATTTTCTGTTTTCATACGCCGCCGCGGGAGAAAGGCGGGGCGTATATTCGTATTCGTCTTCCCGTTTGAGTCCCGAAACGAGATTGTGCGTATGCACATGCTCGCCCGCGCGTATCCCTTCGGAGATCCCGACGGAATAGCCGTACTTGCGCACATGCGCACCTTTCGGAATGTCGGCAAGCGCTATTTTGTGCAGAGCGGGTATATCCTGCAATGCGACGACCTGTTCTCCGCCCGCTTCCACCATTTCGCCGCGGGCAACGGCGCGCGTTACGACGGCTACGTTGTCGCCCTCGTGCAGCAAAAGCCCCGTCACAGTATCCCCTCCGCAGCCTCTTCGACGGCTTTGTACATTCCGGCCTCGGCGATGCGCGCATCCGCCCTTTCGACGTATTCGCAAAGCCCCGCGATGCCCGTAAGGTCTTTGCCCCACAAAACTTCGTCGGAAAGTATTTTGCGGAGCATCTCGCCCCTGCCGCAGGCATCCTGCGCCGAGAAGTATGTACGGAAACGCTCGGTATATACAGCCTCGTCGTGCACGGCGCCGCCCATTTCCTTTTCATAGAACACGATGAGAGCCGCCAGCGAAAAGATCAGCCTGGAAGGGAAGATGCCCTTTCCGATACAGTCTTCTATGCTGACGAGCACGCGGGCGCGGAATTTGGAAACGGAATTGAGCGCGATGCTCGTGAGCCTGTGGTGCACGAACGGATTGCGGAACCGCTCGAATACTTCGCCCGCATATTTGAGAAGGTCTTTCCCTTCAAACGAGGGAATGATCTCTTCCTTCAACTCCCTTTCGAGAAAACGATGGAACACTTTGTCGGAAACGAGCTCGTCTACCGTTTCAAATCCGCAAAGGTGCCCCGCCAAAACGCTGCTCGTGTGAGAACCGTTGAGTATGCGCACCTTTCTCGTGCGGTAAGAATCGAAATCGGTCGTTACCACGATGTCGAGCCCGCAGGAAGACACGGGAAGATATTCGTCGATGGAGGTTTCCGAATCGATCACCCACAGAAGGAAAGGTTCGCAAACGTCGATGAGTGGATCGGTATAGCCGAATTTTTTCTCCATTTCCGCCGCTTCCGCCGCAGGGTAGCCCGAAACGACGCGGTCGACGAGCGTATTGCAGAAACGGCACTCTCTTTGCATCCAACCCAGAAACTCTCCGCCGAGATCCCACTCTTTGGCATAACGCAGGACGCATTCGGTGAGCTTTTCCGCGTTGCGGTCTATCAGCTCGCAGGGCAGCACGAGCACGCCGCGCCCGCCGCCCGATTTGGTATAGCGTTCGAACAGCCAATCGCAGAGCTTCGCGGAATAATTGCGGTGAGGGCGCCGCGCCGGCTCTTTTTCATCGTAACAGATGCCGAACTCCGTCGTATTGGAAACGACGACGCGGATATTTTCGTCCGCCGCCGTGGCGAGGAACGCGTCATAGTCTTTATAAGGATCGATACAGCGGCTGAGGCAGTCGACGACCGTTTCTTTCGTAACGGGGCTGCCCTTCTCGTACCCGCGCTCGACGAGGGTATAAAGCCCGTTCTGCGCGTTGATCGCCGCCGCCATGCCCTTTTCCACGCCCTGCAAAGCCACCATGCTGCCGCCGAAACCGCTCCTCTCGTTGCAGTTTTTCAGTATCCTGCCGATGAACGCGCGGAGAAAATTTCCTTCCCCGAACATGAGTATTTTTTCTTTCAGCGCCGCATTTTTTGCAAATTTTTCGTCTATCCTCATTTTACCGCTCCCGCAGCGCCGCTTGAAGACTTCATCGCGGCGCGATTTTATTGACATTCTTCCGATAATTTAGTAAACTATTTAATGTTGTTTCGGAAAATATTTTTGTAAGCGCTTACATTTTTCTTACGCAGATAGTGTAACACACTTGTTTTCGATTGTCAATACTTTTTTCAAAATTTTTTGTGAAAAAAATTCGGAGCGGAGGGCGCCATGGCGGACGAAAAAAAAGAAAAATTAAATATTTATAATATAGCGAGCGAGGCGGGCGTTTCCATTGCGACCGTTTCGCGCGTGCTGAACAACTCCCCTTCCGTGAGCGAAAAGACCAAACAAAAAGTCCTCTCCGTGATCGGCACCCACAATTATGTGCCCAGTTCCATCGCGCAGAACCTTTCCAACCGCACGACGGGCAACCTGATCGGCATCGTCTGCTATAACCTGAAAGACATCTATTACGCAAACGCGGTCAGCATGCTTGAATCGGCACTGCGCAGGCGCGGGCATCATATAATTCTGAGCTGTACGGGCGAAGACTTTCTGCAAAAACAAAAATCCATCGAAATGCTCATCACAAAGCAGGTGGATGCCGTTATCCTGATCGGTTCCGTTTTTTTGGACGAATACGGCAACAACGCGTATCTTCTGAACGCGGCAAAGCACTGCCCCCTGCTCATCATAAACGGGAACGTGCGCAGCGATAATATTTATTCCTTCTATTGCGACGACTTTTCCGCCGTTAAAAACTGCGTCGCCATCATGCGCGAAAAGCACGAAAATTTCCTCTTTCTGTACGATGCCGACACTTACAGCGGCAACTTAAAACTCAACGGCTTTTATGCGGGAATGCAGGAATGCGGACTGGATCCCGCGGGGCGGGCTGTGCGGTGCGACTCGGACGCGGCTTCCGCGGGCAGCTGTTTCAACAAACTTCTGGACGGCGGAGAAAAGATAGACGCCGTGATCACCGCGAACGACGTGCTCGCGGCAGGCGTGCTAAACGCCGCGCTCAGGCGCGGCATGCGCGTGCCCGAAGATTTATCGATCGTAGGATACAACAATTCCATCATCACGCAGTGCACTACGCCGCAGCTGAGCAGTATAGACAACGGCTTGGAAAAGCTGTGCGAATTGGCTGTCGACGGGCTTTCAAAACTTCTGCGGGGCGAAAAAATAGAGGGCAGCACCATGATACCGCCCCGTCTTATCGCGCGCGAAACGATGTAGCTGCGCCGGCGTGCAGCCGTCTGCAATTTTCTCATACAAAAAAACAGGAGCGAAACCATATGTTTCGCTCCTGTTTTTTGCTCGTGCGAACTCGGCGCACATCCTATCTGTTGAAGTTCGTCTGATTTCCGCGTTCGCTTGCAGGAAGAGAGATGCCCTTTTCTTTCCCCGCCTGTATGCAAGAGATGAGCCACACCATGTTGCGGGCGAGGTTGCGCACCGTTTGCCTGCCCTCCGCGTCGCTCTCCTTTTCCGACGGGCGGAATACCTGATTCCAATAGCTGGAAGACACGATCGGCATTTCCGAAATGGTAAAGTATTTGTTCATCACGTCCATCGAGGCGCAGGAACCCGCGCGCCGCAGGGAAGTGATCGCCGCCGCGGGTTTGAACATGAAGGCGTATTTGCCCGCATAAAAAGCCCTGTCGAGCACGGCGAGCACGCGCGCCGTGGGGTGCGCATAATAGACGGGCGTACCGAATACGAATCCGTCCGCCGTTTTCGCCTTTTCGATCAGCTCGTTCACGACATCGTCCATGACGCATTTTTTCAGCTCCGCGCATTTTCTGCACGCGATGCAGTCGTTGACGGGCGAGGCGCCCAAGTCGACGATCTCGTACTCCGCACCCGCCTCGGCAAACACTTTGCCCATCTCTTCGAGCGCCGCGCGCGTTTCGCCCTTCCGAGGGCTTCCGTTGACCATTAAAATTTTCATTTTTGTAAACCTCCGATAGTTTCCGTCCGAAAAGCGGCGCCTTTCGCGCCGCCGTTTATATTTGCGAAAAAACTTCCCCTATTTTGCCGTCGATAAAGGTAACGCCGCGCATATCCTTCGCGGGGGCGCCCTTGTTTATCACGACGACGTTTTCCCCGCGGAAATAATCGACGAGCGCCGCCGCGGGATATACATTCAGCGACGTGCCGCCGATGATGAGATTATCCGCCGCGCGTATCGCTTTGACGGCACCGTCGAGCACGTTTTCGTCCAAAGGTTCGCCGTACAGCACCACGTCAGGCTTTACGATGCCGCCGCACGCACAGCGGGGGATCCCTTTCCCCTTTTGTATCCTCTGCACGGGGAAGGGCATTTTGCACTTTGTGCAAAAGTTGCGGTAAATGCTGCCGTGCAGTTCGAAAACGTTTTTGCTGCCCGCTTTCTGGTGCAGCCCGTCGATGTTCTGCGTTACGACCGCGGCGATGTGCCCTTCGCGCTCCCATTCGGCAAGTTTATAATGCGCCGCATTGGGGGAAACGTCGGTAACGAGCATCTTTTCGCGGTAAAAATCGTAAAACTCTTGGGTATGCGACCAAAAAAATTCGCTCGACAGCATGGTTTCGGGCGGATATTTGTACTTTTGACTGTACAGCCCGTCGCGGGAACGAAAGTCGGGAATGCCGCTCTCGGTGCTCACGCCCGCCCCGCCGAAAAACACCGCGCGTTTGGAATTTTTTATGACCGCTCGCAGATTCGCAATGTCGCTCTCCGTATACATACTTTATCCCCCTGTTTAAGGCTTTTTGCGCCGCTTTCGAGTTTTTGAACCGTCTCCCACGCCGCCGACGAACACGTCGCCGATGCCGTCAGCCGCGTCCCCTTCCGTCACGATGAGCAGAACGACGAACAGCACGACGAAAAACGCCGCACAAAAGGCGAGATTGGTCTTGTGGCGCACGTCGCCGCCCAGCCATATGTAAAAGCATTCGCCCGTAAGCAACGCGAACAGGAACAAGAACACGAACGCGGCTTCCCGAAAAACAAACGCGCCCAAACCCGCCGCCTGCTGCCCGAACAGTTTCCAAGCCGTTTTTCCCACTTTTACATATTCTCCGTATTTTTATACATCCGCGATCGCGGCGGGCGCCAGCCTGACGCCCTTCCGCTTCCAGTTTACAAGATCCGAACTTTCCGCATATGCCCAGCAGATATTACCCCACTCGCTGCCGCACGGATTGTACTGATAAAACAGACGGTATGTTTTGCCGTCGTAAACAGTCCCGTTCGGGTCGTTCATCCAGTTTTTCGCGGGGGCGAAGTGATAGGCGGGCCTTTGCATAAAAAATCCTCTCTCCGCCGGGCGCTATGCCCGTTTTTTGTATTATTCCCTTACAGTATATCACAAATTTTTTCGCCTTTCAAGCGGCGGAAAAATTTTTAAGAAAAAGATCGAATGAATATTGATTTTAATGAGTACAGAGTTGCTCTTAAACCCGAATATTTCAATCACAAAATAAATTGGATTGTTACGGCAATGGAAATTTTACAAAAGAAAAAACCCAATGGATGAATCGGCGCGAATCCCTTGACCGATTTTTATGCACAAACAGATTTCTTTGTGCAACCATTGGGCTTTTACAAGACTGATAGGGAGGGCGCGCATTTCCCTCCATCGCGCCGAAACCGGTGCGGCAGGCGAGCGCGGCTTTCTGCCATTCGTATCAGTCTATTCTTATGAAGTGTTTGCGGAGGGACTGCTAACTCCTCATCGAACTTAATCGGCAGGCGGAGCAGATTTTCTGCGGTTCACAAACACTTTCCATTCATATTATACTCCCGAATCGGAGAATTGTCAACAGTAAAGGGAATTTTTTTATGAAGGGCGGGCGCATCGCGCCCGCCCCTCTGCCGCACGTTATGCGGACTCGAACTGCGAATTGTACAGGTCCGCGTAAAAACCTTTCTTTGCAAGCAGCTCTTCGTGGTTGCCCTTTTCGATGATGTCGCCGTCCTTCATGACGAGTATAAGGTCGGCGTTGCGTATCGTGGAAAGCCTGTGCGCGATGATGAAGGAAGTTCTGCCTTCCGTCAGTTTATCCATCGCCCTTTGGATAAGCTCTTCCGTGCGCGTATCGACGGAACTCGTCGCCTCGTCCAGGATCAGCATGGGTGCGTTTTCTATCATTGCCCGCGCGATGGTAACGAGCTGTTTCTGCCCCGCGGAAAGGTTGGCCTTGTCGTCGAGAACGGTATCGTATCCCTTCGGGAGCGTCATCACGAAGTGGTGCAGCCCCACCGCCTTACAGGCACGCACGACCTCCTCGTCCGTCACGTTTTCCTTGCTGTATACGACGTTTTCGCGTATCGTCCCCTCGAACAGCCATGTATCCTGTAAAACCATGCAGAAAAGGTCGTGCACGTTCGCGCGCGTCAGTTCGTTCGTGGGGATGCCGTCTATTTTGATGCAGCCGCCGTCCAGCTCGTAAAAGCGCATCAGCAGGTTGACCATCGTCGTTTTGCCGGCGCCCGTGGGGCCTACGATGGCGATCTTCTGCCCCGCCTTCGCCTGAGCGGAAAAGTCGTGTATGATGATGCGCCCGGGATCGTAGCCGAAACGCACGTTTTCGAAGGCGACGTCGCCCTTTACGTCTTTCGGGGAAAGGAACCGCGTTTTGCCGCTCTCGTCGGAAAGCTCCGTTTCATCGAGGAACTCGAACACGCGCTCGCTCGCCGCCGCGGCAGACTGCATGCTAGTAAACGCCTGAGAAAGCTGCTGCAACGGGGATGTGAACAGCCTGACATATAAGGTGAACGCTATGACCACGCCGAACGCGATATGGCCTTCCGCGACCAGCACCGCACCCACTACGCACACCGCCACATAGCCGAAGTTGCCGATAAATGCCATGAGCGGCATCATCAGTCCCGAAAGGAACTGCGATTTCCATGCGCTCGTGTACAGCCTGTAATTGATGTCGTTGAACACCCGCTTCACATTATGCTCGGCATTGTACGCTTTCACCACGTTGTGCCCCGCATACGTCTCTTCAATATGCCCGTTGATCTCGCCGAGGTACGCCTGTTGGCGGGCGAAGTATTTTTGTGACCTGCCCATGATGAGGAAGGTGAACGCAAAGCCGACAAGACTCGCCGCGATCGCGGTAAACGCCATGATCCAGTTGGTTATAAACATCATGACGATGCTGCCGAGCAGCATGACGATCGCCGTGACGAAGGTGGCGACGGACTGGTTGAGCGTCTGCCCTATGGTGTCTACGTCGTTGGTGACGCGCGAAAGCACGTCGCCGATGCTGTTGGAATCATAATATTTGAGAGGCAGGCGGTTGATCTTTTCGGAAATGGCTGTGCGCAGGTTTTTGGAATTTTTCTGCGTGACCGTCGCCATGATCAGCCCCTGTACATATGAACATATGAGCCCGGCGCCGTAAATGCCGACGAGCGTCATGCACAGGCGGAACACTTCGTCAAAATCGACGGGGAATACCGCGTCTATCCCCTGCGCGGGAATGTAGGCAAAGGATGCGCCGATCAGATCCGTAAGATCGCTCAAAATATTCGGTCCGACAAGGTTGAGCACCGTGCCCGCCACCGCGAACACGAGCGCGATAATGATGGGTACAAAGAAGGGTTTTACGAACGCGATGAGTTTTCCCATCGCCTTTTTGAAGTTTTTCGGCTTTTCCGCAACGCGCGGACCGGGGCCGTGGCCGCCCATTGGCCTTCTTCTCGGTGTTTCGCTCATTTCGTCTGCGCCTCCTTCATGATATCTGCCCCGAGCTCTTCCGCCGAAAGCTGCGAAAGTGCGATCTCCCTGTATACCTTGCAGGTTTTGAGAAGTTCTTCATGCGTACCTTGCCCGACCACATTTCCCTCGTCTAACACGAGGATGAGGTCGGCGTCGCGTATGGTGCCTATGCGCTGCGCGACGATGAGGGAAGTGGCATTGCCCGTCTCCTCTTTGAGCGCCCTGCGCAGCAATTTGTCCGTCTTATAATCGAGCGCGGAAAAGGAGTCGTCAAAAATGTAAATTTCGGGTTCGCGGCAGACGGCGCGGGCTATGGCAAGGCGCTGCTTCTGCCCGCCCGAAACGTTGGTGCCGCCCTGCGCCATGTGCGCGGTATAGCCGCCGTCCATTTTCTCAACAAACTCTTTGCCCTGTGCAATGCGCACAGCTTCTTTCACTTTATCGATGGAAAATTCCAAACCCGTCTTTTCGCCGTAGGCGACGTTGCTCTCCACCGTACCAGAGAACATGACGGCGCGCTGAGGCACATACCCTATTTTATCGTGCAGGGCGGCAAGCGTGTATTCCTTCACGTTCACCCCGTCCACGAGCACCTCCCCTTCCGTCGCGTCGTAAAAGCGCGGCACCAGATTGATCGCGGTCGACTTTCCGCTGCCCGTAGAGCCGATAAACGCGACAGTCTGCCCTTTTTCCGCCTTAAAGCTCATGTCGTGCAGGACATATTCGCTCGCGTCGGGATATTTGAAGGAAACGTTCCTAAATTCTACGGTGCCCACGGGCGAGCCTTCGGGCAGAACGGATACCGTTCCGTCCTTTATTGTCGCCTCGGTGGAAAGCACCTCGTCGATACGCCTGACGGAAACGAGGGCGCGCGGCAGGATAATAAAGATCATCGCCATCATCATGAACGCCGAAACCACCTGCGTTGCATAGCCGGAAAAGGCGGTCATCTGCCCGAACAGTTCCGAACGCGCAGCGCCCGTCGCAAGGTCGTCGATCAAATACGCGCCGATCCAATAGATGGCGACGGACAGCCCCGTCATCACCAGCGTCATCACGGGCGAGAGGACCGCCATCGCGCGGGAGGTGAACAGCTGCGTTTTGGTAAGCTCGTTATTGGCCTTTTCAAACTTATTTTCCTGATACTCTTCCGCATTGTATGCGCGGACGACTCTCACGCCCGTCAGATTTTCTCTCGTGACGGCGTTCAGATTGTCGGTCAATTTCTGTACTTTCCTGAATTTGGGAAAAACGGCGATCAGAATAAAGAGCATCATCAGCACCATGACGATGACCGCGCCCGCGGTAGCGACCGACCACTGCCAATTCCTGCCCAATATCTTTACGATCGCCCATACAGCGAGGATGGGCGCCTTGATGATGATCTGCAAACCCATCGATACGATCATCTGCACCTGCGTGATGTCGTTCGTGGTGCGCGTGATCAGGCTTGCCGTGGAAAATTTATTGATCTCTTCCATGGAAAAACTTTCCACTTTATCAAAAACGCTGCTTCTCAGGCGGAAGGAAAGCGCCGCAGCGATGCGTGCGGCAAAAAAACCGACGGCGACCGAACTGAGAGCACTGCCGAGAGCGCAGGCGAGCATCAGACCGCCGTTCTTCCATATTTCCGCCATGCCCGCCGCCGCGCCCGACATGGCGAGTTCGGTTATGGCAGACATATAATCGGGCATGGTAAGATCCAAAAATACCTGCAGCACTATGAATATAACGCCGAGCGCAAAATATATCCACTCGCGTACTTTCAGCGACCTCAATATCCTTAGCATGTTACATTACTCCCTTTCGCGTCAGTCCTTAACAATTTTGTAAATTATAACATTTCATTCGCTTTTTGACAATCATTTCACTGATTGCACACATGAAACTTAGATGAAATGTTTTTCATAACATTTACGCGAATTTTGTTTTATAATTTGACAAAGCCGCATTACTTATTATATAATAAAAATGCGGAAGCTATCCGCAAAATTTAATTATCGGAGGCAGATAATGTATAACCTGCTTATACCAAAAGGCTTGGTGATCGGCATCGTCGTGGCGGTAGTCGTACTGCTCGTCATAATTATCGTGGCATGGGCGATCAGCACGCGCAACAAATTCATAAAAATGCGCAATTCCTGCGAAGAGGCATGGGCGACCATCGACGTGTACCTGCAAAAGAGGTACGACCTGATCCCCAACCTCGTAGAAACGGTAAAGGGATTTGCAAAGCATGAGAGCGAAACGCTGCAGAACGTGATCGCGGCGAGAAATATCGCCATGTCCGCAAAGGCGGGTTCTGTGGAAAAGATCAACGCCGAAAACGCGCTGACGGGATCTCTGCGCACCCTCTTCAACGTCGTTTCGGAACAATACCCGCAGTTACAGGCGAACGCAAACTTCCTCGACCTGCAAAATCAGCTCAAACAGATCGAATCGGAACTTGCCAACGCGCGCAAATATTACAATGCGACCGTCAAACAGTTCAATACGAAAATACAGCTGTTCCCCGCAAGCCTCGTTGCAGGCTCTATGAAGAACGAAAAGTTCGCCTATTTCGAAGTAGAAGAGGAAGCTCGCAAAAACGTGAAAGTACAATTCTGAGCTTTGCGGTAAGTGAATATGAAAAAATATGCTTCCGTTATCGTTTGGTTTGCCGCCGTTGCCATATTTATGGTCGCGTGGTTCATCGTTTCGGGCTTGGGCGACGGTGCTTCGGCGATCGACTATTCTTACTATATTCAAAATTATGAAGTACGCTACGAATACGAAAGCGGACGCACTTTTAAGGTGACGGAAAACATCACCGCAGTGTTCAACGTATACGGAAAACACGGCATCATCCGCGACCTTCCCTATAACAGCGACGAAGTGTATACCGACATACACTCGGACGACGCGTTCGACGTACAGCTTTCGGGCGGGTTTATCAGCGTATACCTCGGGGATGAAAACCGCATCGTTCCGAGCGATGAACCGATATCGTACACGCTCGAATATTCCTTTAAGCTTCCCGCCTCTGCGGGAAAAGATACCGTTTATCTGAATCTGATCGGCGGCGGATGGACGACTAATATTGAAAGCGCAACGTGCGTGCTCGTTCTGCCCGAAGCGCCTGCGGGCAACATTCTTATAAACGACGGCGAGTTTAAGGGAGATTATTCGGTAAACGGCAATACGGTAACGGTGAACGTGCAAGATCTTTCCCCGTTTTCTCCCGTGACGGTGCAGTGCGCCCTGCCTGCGGGCACAATGGGCAGCATGGCGCCCGACGCCGGTGAAATAGCGGCGCTCGTCATTGCCGCGCTGCTGTTGGCGGCAACAATCGTTCTGGCGATAGTTTTGCCCAAAAACGAGCCTACGCCCGTCGTAAACTTTACCCCGCCCGACGGCATCGATCCCTTGCTTGCGGGCACGATGATCGACGGTACCGTGCAGAACGGCGATATAACCTCGCTCATCTATTATTGGGCAGACAAGAAAAAACTGCTCATCGATCTGACCGACGAAAAGGATCCCGTACTGCGCAAGAGGGATGATCTTGACGAAGGCGCGCCCGAATATGAACAAACAGTATTCGCGCGGCTGTTCCGCGGCGGCGATACGGTCGCCATTTCGTCGCTTGCGAACTCCTTCTATCAGACGGCGGAATACGCGAAAAAGCTGGTCACTAAAAAAACGCCGAAAATGTTTTCCGGAAAATCCACGGCGCTCGCAGCGGTCGCTGCGGTCGCGGCGGCGCTTATGTGCTTTGTAACGGTGCTTTTCAGAGGGCTGCATATCAACTCGTCCGTTTGGGCGTTTGGCGGCGCAGTCGCTGCGGTGCCCTTCGCGGCGATATTCGCCATCGGATATTGGTCGCAGAAAAACAGTTTCCGCATCTCCAAAAAGATGCGCGTCGGCATTGCCATCGGGCAGCTCGCGATCGCTGCCGTTTTGACCGTAGCGGCGGTTTTCCTGCTTCCGCAGACGCTGCTTTTGAGCGTCTTCACAATTTTCCTCTGCCTGTTGGCGTCCGGCACGGCGATCGCCGCACCTTTCCTGCTGCGGCACAACAAAGCATACATCGACGAGCTGAATCCCCTGCTCGGTTTCCGCGAGTTTATACGCCTTGCCGAAAAGGAACGGCTGGAACTGCTGCTCGAACAGGATCCCGAATTCTACTACCATATACTGCCCTACGCGCAGGTTCTGGGCGTTTCCGACATTTGGGAAGAAAAGTTCAAAGATATCAAAATGGATCCGCCCGTCTGGGCGATCGCCCCGAACGATGCACTGTTCAACTTTATCGTGCTCAATGCCGCCATGCGCAGCGCCACGCGCAACATGGCGAGTACGTTCGTATCCCGTCCCGCATCGTCGGGCAGGAGCGGCGGCGGGCGCTTCGGCGGCGGCGGAGGCGGCAGTTTCCGCGGCGGCGGCGGTTTCGGCGGCGGCGGCGGCAGAAGCTGGTAATACGCGCAAAAACTATATCGTACTGCGGCGCAGACTTTCGTCTGTGCCGCTGCGCGGAAAATTTTGACAGAAAGAAAAAACGGGAGCGAAGGTGTTTCGCTCCCGTTTTTTCTTTGCTTTTTTATCAAAACATCTTAAAAGCCGTCCGGCATTTCGCACGCTTTCGCCCGTAAAAAAGGGCAAGCCGTCAAAATTCAAACTTCGTATCCCTCGAAAAGAGGCGCGAGATGCGTTCCATGCACAACGCCTTCCAATCATCGCCCGTTTTCGGCTTATCCGAAAAGCACACGTCGTACACGGCATCGGTGATGGGCAGCTCTACCCCGGCCTTTTCGCCCAATTTTTTCATGGCGGCGGCGGTCATCACGCCTTCGGCGAGTTTTTCAAACTTCTTCCCCTTTACGAGCATTTCGCCGTACATGCGGTTGTGCGAATGGCGGGAAAAGAGCGTCGTTTCGTAATCGCCGAGATGCGCCAGCCCGTATGCGGAAAGCTCGTTCCCGCCGAGCGCCTTGATGAGCCTTGCAACTTCCCTCGCCCCGCGCGACATGAGCGGGCCTTTCAGCGTGGGAACGCCGCCCCCGTCGAGCACGCCCGCGGCAATGCCCATCACGTTTTTCGCCGCCGCGCCGATCTCCGTGCCGATGATGTCGTTTCCGTAATAAAAACGGATAAGATCGCTCTTAAAATCGTCCGCAAGCACCATTTTCAGCCCGGTATTATGGCTGTCGATGACCATGCAGTTTGGGATGCCCGCCGTAAAATCCTGGATGTGCCCGGGCCCCACCCACACGGCGATATTCTGCGCGCTGACGCCCGCGTTTATCATGATTTCGGAAAGCCGGTCGCCCGTTTCCACCTCTATCCCCTTCATGCACAGCACAAAAATCTTGTCCGATATATCCGCACAGCTTTTGATGCGCTCGATAAACCCGCGCAGCCCCTGCGAACTGATAGAGATGATGATAATTTCCGCCCGCTCTGCCGCAGCCTGTAAATCCGATGTAAGCGTGATGGACTTATCCAGCGTCACATACTCGTTTTTGCCCGTTTCTTTGAGCACTTTATAGGAATAGTCCTCTTCCGGCCCCCACGACCATACATCTTTCCCCTTTTTGGTGGCTAAATACCATGCGATGAACGAGCCCCAGCGCCCGCAGCCTAAAACGGATATCCTGTTCTTCAAAATTTCCCCTCCGAATATTCAACAAATTTTAAGACGGCTTATATCTCTTTGCGCTCCACGAACGCGCGGGATAGGGTAACGTCGTCGGTATATTCAATTTCGCTGCCGATGGGAATGCCGCGGCTCAGGCGGGTAACCTTAATGCCCAAGGGCTTGATAAGGCGCGCGATGTACATGGCGGTCGCGTCCCCTTCCACATCGGGATTGGTCGCAATGACCACCTCTTCCACGCCGCCCTCATTGATGCGCGCGAGCAGTTCGCGGATGCGGATATCGTCGGGGCCGATCCCTTCCATCGGGCTGATAACGCCGTGCAGGACGTGATACACCCCTTTATATTCGTTGAGCTTTTCCAACGCGATCACGTCTTTCGGCTCTTTAACGACGCAAATGGTCTTGCGGTCGCGCTCGCGGCAGATGTCGCACACGTCGTTCTCGGTAAAATTGCCGCACACCTTGCAGTATTTTACCTTCTTTTTCACGTTCAGGATCGCCGCGGCGAACTCCTGCGCCTCGCTTTCGCTCATGCCGATGATCTTATACGCATAGCGCTGCGCGCTCTTTTTGCCCACGCCCGGGAGCTTGGAAAACTCGTTGATGAGCCGACCGATCGGCTCGATGTATACCTGCATCAGAGAAGCCCCCCGACGCCGCCCATGCCGCCGAACGGAGCCATCTTTTCTTTATAGACCTCGTCCGCTTTTTTATAGCCGTCGAGGATCGCCGCCATGATGAGGTCTTCGAGCATCTCAACGTCTTCCGGATCGACTACCTTCGGATCCAGCTCGATGCCGTCGATGATCTTTTTCGCGTTCATATATACGACGACCGCCTCGCCGCCGCTCGTGCCGACGATCTCCCAATCGTCGAGGAGCTTTTGCGTTTCCTGCATCTGCTCCTGCATCTTCTGCGCCTGTTTCATGAGGCTCTGCATATTGCCGCCCATACCGCCCTTGAATGATGACATGTTTTTTATCTCCGAAAAATTATTTTTCCTCTATATCGGTGCCCGCAAAATCCTTTTTCAGGCGGGCGATATCCTCTTCCAACTTATCCGCCTTCGCGCCTTTCAGGCGTATTTCGAAGTCGGCTATACCGATGTTTTCCAAAGCCGCCGCAACGCTTTTATAGTGCTCTTCGCGGTTCAATGACCTGTAAATGACATCGCTCGATGCGGTAAGCACAAATTTGTCCCCCTCAAAAGAAGGTTCCAGGTCTTGGCACATGGCAAACAGCACGCCGTTCTTCACACCCGAACGCAGCGCGCGCATAAAATATCCGAACGCGCCCTTCCGCTTATCGGGCGCCAGCGCATTCACCTTTTCGCGTGCGGGGCGCGCGGGCGAATATATGTCCGCCTCGGGCGGAGGCTCGCCGAACGGCGGTTCTTCGAGCGGCGCCTCTTCCAGAACGGGCGCCGGTTCGGGCTTTTGCACCGCGGGTGCCGCGGCGATCGCAGCGCCCCCTTTCAGCATTGCTTCCAGCGCCTCCAAACGGCGGGACAATGCGAGCGCATCGAAGTCCGTTTCCGGCATACACGCTTTGACGAGCGCCGTTTCAAAGATGATGCGCGGGGAGACCGAATAGCGCATATCCGCCTCTATCCCCGTAAATATTTCCGCACAGCGCAGTATTTTGCGCCCGTCCGCGCTCTCCGCGATGCGGCTGATCTCGGCGAACATCTCTTCGGGAAGATTCAATATGGAATTTGCGTTCCTGCACGATTTTGCGATCGAACAGTTGTTGATGAAATTCAGAATATCTTTGGTGAGCACGCCCACGCCCTTGCCCGACGCGATGACGCGTTCGGTTTCGGTGAGCGCGTCCGACACGTTTTCGGTCAATATCGCCTCGCCGAGCTTTGCGATCTCGTAAAAATCGGCAGAGCCTAAAACCTCGTTCACGTCAGCATAGGTCAGCTTTCCGCGGCTGTACGAAATGCAGATGTCTGCGATGGACAGGCTGTCGCGCACGCTGCCCGCGCCCGCGCGGGCGATGGCGGAGACTGCCTCGTCCTCGTATTCCTTGCCTATCTGCCGCAAAATGTGCTTGATGTGCTCTTCGAGGTCCTTTTGCGGGATGAGTTTGAAATCGAACCGCATACAGCGGGAAAGGATGGTCGCAGGCAATTTTTGCGGCTCTGTTGTGGCGAGGATGAAGACGGCGTGCTTGGGCGGCTCTTCCAGCGTTTTCAAAAGAGCGTTGAACGCGGAATCGGAAAGCATATGCACTTCGTCGACGATGTACACCTTATAGCGCGCCGCCACGGGCGGGTACTGCACCTTTTCGCGCAGGTCGCGCATTTCGTTGACGCCGTTGTTGGACGCCGCGTCTATTTCCGTGATGTCGAGATTGGACGGATCGGCAAGCGCCCTGCAAGTTGCGCACTTGCCGCAGGGCGAACCGTTTTCGGGATGTTCGCAGTTGATGGATTTTGCGAATATCTTTGCCGTGCTCGTCTTACCCGTGCCGCGGGGACCGCAAAAGAGGTATGCGTGCCCGATCCGGCCCGTTTCGATCTGATTGACGAGAATTTTTACGATATGTTCCTGCCTGACGAGCCCCGACAGCGTCGTCGGGCGGAATGTACGGTATAAGGCTTGATATGACATAGACACCTTCCTTGATAAGTTCACGAAAAATTATTTGTGCCAACAAATAATTTTTCCGTGATTTGATGGGAAACCCGAACGGTTTCCCCCTCTTTGCGCCATTTTTTAGGGCACACATATTATACACAGGCGCAAATTCACCCTTTCCGTAAGTCAAAGCGTTGCCAAATAGGGGTGCGCTGCGGAAAAGCGCGGTTTCCCTTGCGCGAGTTATTATTGAATTGAGTTCACACAAATTGCGCGCAAAGGCACTGCGGGACAGAGTGAAGAATTTAGAATGTAAAATTGTGGATTATAATAAATTCCTCAATTCTAAATTCCGCGCGTTTTCACCGCGCGGACATGATCTTGGCGATTTTCTTTTTCGCGCGCTGAATGGCATTATCGGCGGACTTTGCCGCGGTCTGCCGTTTTGCCGCAATTTCCGCAACTGAAAGCCCTTCCATATACAGCACGAGCGTTTCATATTCGCTTTCGGAAAGGGTGCGGCGCACTCTTTCCCAAAATTCCTCCGCCTCTTCGCCCGCGATCAGGGAAGATTCGGGATCTTCGGGCGACGGGATATCTTTTCCCTCGCCGTCGGGCAGAGGCACCCCCTTGTTGAGCGGGGAATGCTTTTTCCGCGCGGCGCTTTTGACTGCCCCCATGATGCGGCGGCGTATGCACAAATAGGCGAAATTTTTAAAACTCATGCCGCCTTCCTTGTAATCGGTAACGGCAAGGTAAAGCCCTATCATGCCTTCCTGCACGAGGTCTTCGGCGTCGCCCCCTTCCAAAAAGAAACTGCGGGCGCAGCCGCGCACGGCGTTTTTATATTTTTCGAGCAGGGTACGCGTCGCCGCGCTGTCCCCCTTTTGCGCGCTGAGCGCGAGCTGTTCGTCCGTCATTTTCTCTGCCTTACCGCCTCGTATGCCGCTATGCCCAAAGCGACGGACGCATTCAGCGAATTTACCTTGCCTTTGAGCGGCAAAGACAAAACTTTATCGCACTTCTTTTTCGTGAGCGCGGCAACGCCGCTGTTCTCTCCGCCCACGACCAAGGCGATGTCGCCCGTCAGGTCGCAGTCATATATATTTTCGCCGTCCGCTTCCAACGCGTATACCCAAAAACCGCTCTTTTTGAGCTCGTCCACCGCGTAATTCACGCCGGGCACGCGCGCCACTTTGATATGATTCGCCGCGCCTTCGCTGATGCGCACGACCGCGCCCGTGACCTGCGCGCTCTTGTTTTTGGGGATGATCACGCCGTCTGCCCCGGCGCACTCCGCAACGCGCAGAATACTGCCGAGGTTGTGCACGTCTTCGACGCCGTCGCACACGACCACGAAACGCGCGCCCTCTTTGGGTGCGCACAATTCGGAAAAATCGGCGTACTCGTATTCGGATACGAAGGCGATGACGCCTTGCGCCCTTCCCGTTTCGCTCTCTTTATCCAATACTTTTGCGTCGGCAAACTGAACGCGCACGTTTTTTTGGCGCGCCATGGCGAAGATGCGGCCGAGCGAGCCTTCCGCACCTTTCAAAAGCATGATCTTATCGATGTCTTTATCCGTTTTGAGAAGTTCCAAAACGGCGTTCCTTCCCTCAATTTTCATCCTGTTCCGTAAGCAATTCGCTTATCCTCTGATAATCGCCCGAAAGGTACAAAAAGCCGATGACCGCCTCGAACCCCGTGGAAATGTTGTATTCCGCCACGCTCGCGCTCTTGCTTTTCGTCGGCTTTTTCGCATTGCGGCCGCGCAGAAAAATTTCGCGTTCCTCTTCGGTGAGTTTTCCCTCTATTTTTGAAAAGAGCGACGCCTGCCCCTTTGCCGAAACCTGCGCCGAACTCATTTTTTGCAGTTCGCCCGTCTTGTAGTCGGAAGAGAGCACAAGCCCTTCTCGCACGAAGAGGGAATACGCCGCATCGCCCACAAAGGCAAGCACGACGGGCGAAAGCTTCTTTGCCCGCCCGCGCTCCATGACTTCGTTGAATTTTGCCATATGCAGATTATAGCACACTTCGGCAAAAAATTCAACAGTCGGCGGGCGGTTTCGCCGAAAAAACGCCCGACTTTACGACAAAAAGGCGAGCGTTCCGCAGAATATGGCATATGCGAGTTTTTCCTGAAAGCCTTTATCCGTCAGGAGCGCCTCGTCCTCTGCATTGGAAAGGAAACCGCATTCGACGATGACGGAAGTATAATTCGTGCATTCGAGCATGAAATAATCGCCCGTAAGCGCGGAATGCTCCTTTTGCGAAAGTGTGTTGAGCTGCTTTTGAATGCTGCGGGCAAGCCTTTGCCCTGCGGTACTGCCCATGCGGTAAAACGCCTGCCCGCCCCTGCGCGACGTGTCGGACGGAAAATAGTTCTGATGCACCGAGAGCATGACCGAAGGCTGTGCGCCTTGAATGATCTCTCTGCGCTTTTCCATATCGCGCCGCTTAAAGCCTTTGGTCGGCATGCCGTACAGCCCGCCTTCGTCCGTTCTCGTCAGCACCACTTTGAACCCGGCGTCCTCAAAATCTTCTTTGAGCGCGTACACGACGGAAAGGTTGACGTCGCTCTCTTTTACGCCCGTCGTTCTGCCGACGACGCCGCCGTCGATGCCGCCGTGCCCCGCATCGAGCACGACCGTAAAACGCGCGGGAGCGGAATAGCCTGCCGCTATGGAAGAAAAACAGAGGGACAGGAGCACGACCGCCGCAAACGCGACCGCCGCCGCAATGAGCATTCCCCTTTTTACGGATAAAATAAAACCACCCCCTTGCCGCATGGCAAAGACAGTGGTTTATTGTATGCGGATAACTTACGAATTAGAATTGTTTTTTCCGAATCCCTGCGGAACATGCTTTAAGCCTAAATTTTCCCGCGCGGTGGCTGTTGGTAAAAATGGACTGTAACTACCACAGCTCTTCATCCCGCACTTCATTGAGCCAAGTTTAAGTCAACCTTGTAGTATATTC